>NZ_JAELTV010000141.1 GCF_016429005.1 Pedobacter sp. ASV19 | reverse complement strand
GCAGAAGAGGAACTACAGGTTGAAACTACAACTTCCACACCTGTAGTTCCGGTTCCAGAAGAACCTGAAGAACAGGTTCATGAAGAAATTTCGGAGGCTCCTGTTGCGCCTGAGCAGATTATACCCGCTCCTGCTCCTGAAGTACAACTACCTCCGGTTCAAACTCCACCATTCTATAAAGAACCAGATGTCCTGCCGGAAGAACCCAGACGAGGAACTCCAGTTTACCTGAAAGTCATATTAGGTGTATTGATTGCCCTGATTGCTTTAATGGTTGCTTTCCTGCTTCAGCCTCAATGGTTTGATGCCCTGACGGGTAATAAGATGGCTCCGGAGCAAACATCTGCACCAAAAAGCAATATCAAGACTGATGTTAAAGATAGTCTGAGCACTAAAGCAGATGCTCTCACCCCTTCTGATTCCGTCAAAAAAGACACGCTAAAAACAACCACGAAAACAGCTCCTGTTAAGGAAAGCCCAGCTAAAGTAACCACTGCTGTACCTGTAACTCCCCCGGCCGTCCAAGCTGAAGGCACCACTTACGAAGTTATAGGTTCTTCTGTATATGGAGAAAAAGCTGCCCAGGATTTTATAGCTTATATGAAAAGACAGTGGGGCATAGATGCCAAAATTGTAGACCAGAGACCCGGAAAGAAAATAAAGATCAGTATTGCTTCGTTTAAAGAGGAGACCACTGCCCGTGCAGAACGCAAAAGATTAGAAGAGAAAATAAAGATCTCCGGATTATACATTTATACCGACACACACAAATCAAAATAATATGATCACATTGCTACAGGGGGCCAGTGATACTGCGAACCAAATGATTGATACCGCTAACGCTGTAAAACAAGCCGTAACGACCGCACCACCGGAACTTCATTTTATTGACCTTTTATTTAAAGGGGGCTGGGTAATGATCCCACTTGCACTCCTTGCTTTTTTAGGATTGGTTATTTTTACCGAAAGATACCTGACCATTAGAAAGTCCTCTAAAACAGAGACTAATCTTATGCTCCAGATTAAACAGTACATCCATGATGGAAGGCTGGAGAATGCTATAGCACTTTGCCGCAACACCAACTCTCCTCTTGGACGAATGCTGGAAAAAGGCCTGAAACGTATCGGACGTCCAATTAAAGATATTGAAGCTGCCATTGAAAACGTAGGTAAACTGGAAGTTTCCAAACTCGAAAAAAATATTGGTATTCTAGGTATCATTGCAGGTATCGCACCTATGCTTGGATTTGTTGGAACGATCATTGGGGTAATTACCATTTTCCATGATGTATCTATCAAAGGAGCTATTGAAATTGGAACCATTTCCGGTGGTCTGTATACAAAGATGATTACCTCTGCAACAGGTCTGATTATTGGTATCATTGCTTACGTATTGTACCATATCCTGAACATGATGGTAGAAAGAATCATCCTGAGAATGGAAACTGACGCAATCGAGTTTATTGATTTATTAGAAGAACCAGGGAAATAATGAATCTGCGTAAAAGAAAAAAAGGCACAGTTGAAGTGCATACTTCTGCACTTAACGACATTATGTTCTTTCTGCTGTTGTTTTTTCTGCTAGCATCTGCAGTAGTTAATCCAAAGGTTGTGAAGCTTTTGCTGCCCAGGTCTGAATCCGGACAGCAATCTAATGCACAAAAAACAATCACCGTTTCTATTGACGATAAACTGAATTATTTTGTAGAGAAACAAAAGGTAACTTTGGAAACACTTAAACCAGCTGTAGAAGCTTATCAAAAAGCTTCCCCTGATTTAACCATTGTACTTTATGTAGCAAGAGGGGTTTCCATAGAAAACACCATGCAGGTTTTTGATGTTGCAAATCAGTTAAAACTTAAGGTAGTATTGGCTGTTGAACCTAAAAAGTAATGACATACAATAAAGAAGAAAATAATTATCCAAAGGCATTGGCCATATCCACCGGGATCATGGCCGTGTTGCTGATTCTAAGCTTTTTCATTGTCATAGGTTCTTTTAAACCTGTAGAAGAAGCTGGTATGGGTGGTATGGTGGTGAATTACGGTACCTCAGTTACGGGTATGGGATCTGATTACACCAGTACTGAAGAACCTTCTGCAGATCCTAATGCCAATAAAAAAGTCCCGGATAAAGTGGTTCCGGAAAAGCCGACCATTGAACAACCCGTTACACAAACGAGCGAAAAGGAAGTGGTTACCCAGAACACTGAAGAGTCTTTAAATATCCACACAAAGAAAACAAACACGACCGCTCCCCCTACAGCAACAGTAGAAGACAAAAAGCCGGCAAAACCAACCATCAATCAAAATGCCTTGTACAAAGGTAAAGCCAATAAAGGAACTGGTCAGGGTGACGGAACCGGAGATACTCCGGGCAACCAGGGTAGCGTAAATGGCGATCCGCTGAGCAATAAATACGGCGAAGGCGGTTCTGGTTTTGGAGAGACACCTATTGCGCTGAGAAGGTTCACCAATTTAGTTACCCCTCATGACGACGGACAAAAGACAGGAAAGATTGCTGTCCGGATTTCTATCAACAGGGATGGAGTAGTAGTAAATGCTGTTCCAGGTGTTAAAGGCACAACTCTGAATGACCGTGACCTGTGGCAGAAATGTAAGGAAGCCGTAATGGGTGCCCGTTTAAACCAATCTGACAATGCGCCTGATTTACAGATCGGTGTCGTAGTTTTCAACTTCAAAGTAAAATAGCCCACTCCAATTGCTTTTGTGATGACCTACCCGCAAACCCTGGATTATCTGTACAGTAAACTTCCGATGTTTACCCGTATTGGAGCAGTCGCTTTTAAAAAAGACCTTCACAATACGCTGGCCATGTGCCAGGAGCTGGGTAATCCTCAGCATAAATTTAAGACCATCCATGTTGCCGGAACAAACGGTAAAGGATCTACTTCACATATGCTTGCTGCCATACTTCAGCAGGCAGGTTACAAAACAGGCTTATATACCTCTCCTCATTTAAAAGATTTCAGAGAGCGGATCCGGGTGAATGGAAAAATGGTTTCGAGACGCTTTGTAACCAATTTCGTTGAGCAACAAAAGACCATCATAGAATCCCTGCAGCCTTCTTTCTTTGAGGTTACAGTGGCTATGGCCTTCTCCTGTTTCGCAGAAGAAAAAGTAGATATTGCCATTATTGAAGTCGGCTTGGGTGGGAGACTGGACTCCACCAATATCATCACTCCGGAGGTATCAGTGATCACAAATATCAGCCTTGATCACACCAATATGCTAGGCAATACTTTAAAAGAAATTGCTTTTGAGAAAGCCGGGATTATTAAACCCGGAATTCCTGCAGTGATCGGAGAACATCATCCGGAAACAGATCCGGTATTTATTCAAAAAGCAACGGAAACGGGGAGTCCGATCTTTTTCGCAGAAGATGAGTTGACACTTGCTTCCATAAGGAATAGCAAGGCCTACCTGATCACTTCTATAGTCAACCAGGCGGGTACTTTGCTCAAAGATTTGCAGCTGGATCTGACAGGAACTTATCAGTTAAAAAACATCCTCACTGTTATACAAACTGTACAGCTTTTAAAAAAGCTCCATTATGCCATCTCAGACGAGGCCCTCTTTAAGGCACTCAGAAATGTTAAGAAGATTACTGGTCTTCAGGGCAGGTGGCAAATCCTTAGTCATTCTCCACTCATTATTGCTGATACAGGGCATAACATTGCTGGCATCACAGAAGTGCTTCAAAACATCCGTAATACACCACACCAACAACTCCACATGGTTATCGGTATGGTCAAAGACAAGGACATTAATGGTGTATTGTCTCTCCTGCCAAAAGACGCGATCTATTACTTCACTCAACCAGATCTGGAAAGGGCACTGCCTGCCGAAGAGCTGGCTTCACAAGCTGAGCAACATGAGCTTAAAGGCAAAACATTTAAAATCATAAAGGATGCTTTAAACACTGCAAAAGCTGCTGCCCTTCCAGGCGACCTGATTTTTGTAGGCGGAAGTACCTTTGTTGTTGCTGAAGTTATATAATTTCTTTACAATTGCTTAATGAACGACTTCAAAAGGAAGTTATTACATTTGCCTGCTAATTCATTCAACTGCAAATCCGGCCTAACCAATCTCATATAAAACAGGCCTGATTAAAAGAAATTAAGTACTAATGAAACAAACATTCCTAAAATTTTCTGCCTTGCTCCTGTTGTGC
This sequence comes from Pedobacter sp. ASV19, assembly GCF_016429005.1. Taxonomy (GTDB): domain Bacteria; phylum Bacteroidota; class Bacteroidia; order Sphingobacteriales; family Sphingobacteriaceae; genus Pedobacter. The sequence continues at coordinate 8,054 of NZ_JAELTV010000141.1, read as the reverse complement.
ACCCCCGTATTGGCGCAACACAAAACGGCCAAAAAAGCTTTACCCACTACGATCGCCAGCTACCCTGCTGCTATTAACCGCCCTAAACTCGTTGTTGGTCTGGTTATAGATCAAATGAGATGGGATTATCTCTACAGGTACTATGAAAGATATGGCTCTCGAGGATTCAAAAGATTAATTAATGAAGGTTTCTCGGCAGAAAACACTTTTATTCCTTATTTGCCTACCTATACCGCTTGCGGGCATTCCAGTGTGTACACAGGATCCGTCCCTGCAATTAACGGTATTATTGGAAACAACTGGTACGATCCGGAATTAGGCAGAGATGTATATTGTACAGAAGATAAGGACGTAAAAACCGTTGGCAGCAGTTCAAATGCAGGAGAAATGTCTCCAAAAAACCTACTGTCCAATACCATTACCGATGAGCTCCGGCTTTCTACAAATTTCAGAAGTAAAGTAATTGGTATCTCCTTAAAAGACCGTGGCTCTATCCTGCCTGCCGGACATTCTGCTAATGCAGCCTACTGGTACGATGGTGTTTCCGGCAACTGGATCACTAGTACCTATTACATGCAGGAACTGCCTTCCTGGGTTTCCAATTATAATCAACAGAGAAAACCAGATACTTACTACGCTAAAGACTGGAACACTTTATATCCAATCAACACGTATGTACAAAGTTCAGGAGACGATAAGTCTTACGAAGGTTTATATAAAGGTGAAGACAAGACCACTTTCCCACATGTCCTGAAAAACTCCGTCGGTAAAGATTACGATCTGATCAGAAGCACGCCTTACGGCAACACCATGACGCTTGATCTGGCTAAAAAAGCTATTGCTGCTGAAAACCTCGGAAAAAATACAGTCACAGACTTCCTTGCAGTAAGTTGTTCTTCTACAGACTATGTTGGCCACCAGTTTGGACCTAATTCTATTGAAGCTGAAGATACTTACCTAAGGTTAGATAAAGATCTGGCAGATTTCTTCACTTACCTGGATCAAACCGTGGGTAAAGGTAACTATCTGTTTTTCCTTACTGCAGATCATGGTGCCGCCCATGTCCCTGGCTTTCTGGAAGAGCACAAATTACCTGGAGGGATTTTAAGCAACAGACAACTGGCAAAAGAGCTGAATACCGAAATTGAAAAAGAATTCAAGTTAAAAAACAGTGTTCTGATCGTTATGAATAACGAAGTGATCTTTGATCACCAACTGATCAGCGATAACAAAGCAGATTTTGAAAAGATTAAAGCTTTGACCATTAACCACCTCAAACATCAGAAAGGTATTATGGATGCTGTCGATTTAACTAAAATCAGCAATGCCACCCTACCTGAAGAGTTAAAAAGAAGACTGTCCAACGGTTATAATGCCAGAAGAAGTGGTGAAATTTACTTTGTTTCCAAACCAAACTGGTTTGATGGTGGAAACACCGGCACCACCCACGGCGCCTGGTACCCTTACGATGCGCATATCCCATTGGTATTTATGGGCTGGAAAGTAAAAGCCGGTAAAACCAATAAAACCCATTATATGACAGATATTGCCTCTACATTGGCGGCCATGCTGCACATTCAAATGCCAAACGGAAGTGTAGGCGAGCCCATCACAGAACTCACTCATCAATAAATAAGAAAGCCGCACATAACCTGCGGCTTTCTTATTTTTAGTACCTTTGTTCACCAAGTATAATCCAATCTATGGAACACATTCAGATCTATAAACCTAAAAATAAAATACGTTTTGTAACTGCCGCTGCCCTGTTTGACGGACATGATGCAACCATCAATATTATGCGCCGCATTCTTCAATCTTCGGGCGCAGAGGTCATCCACCTTGGACATAACCGTTCTGTTGATGAAGTGGTAAACTGTGCCATTCAGGAAGATGTTCAGGGTATTGCCATGACTTCCTATCAAGGAGGTCATATGGAATATTTCAAGTACATGCATGACCTGCTTAAAGAAAGAGGCGCACCGCATATCAAAATATTTGGAGGTGGTGGCGGAGTTATTCTCCCTTCCGAAATTCAGGAACTTCAGGAGTATGGGATTACCAGGATCTACTCACCAGATGATGGAAGGAAAATGGGTTTGCAAGGGATGATCAACAACATGCTGGAACAAACTGACTATGTAACGACAACTTCAATTAACGGAGAGCTAAAGAAAATACCCCACAAAGAAGTAAAAAGCATCGCAGCAGCCATAACCGTTGCAGAAAATGACCCGGAAGGTGCACAAGTCTTTGTGAATGAATTAAAAAAACTCACCAAAGCCAATCATGCCCCTGTTCTAGGTATCACAGGAACGGGTGGCTCCGGAAAGTCTTCTCTTGTAGACGAACTGGTCAGGAGGTTTCTGATCGAAGTCAAGGATAAAACCATGGCCATCATTTCCGTAGACCCCTCTAAAAGAAAAACCGGAGGAGCTTTACTTGGTGACCGGATCCGGATGAATGCCATCAATAATCCAAGGATCTATATGCGTTCCCTGGCCACCCGGCAAGCCAATCTGGCCTTGTCCAAAAATGTTCAGGAAAGTATTGACATCTGCAAGGCAGCAGGCTATGATCTCATCATTGTGGAAACATCTGGTATTGGACAATCGGATACCGAGATTACCGAACATTGCGACGTTTCTCTGTATGTAATGACACCGGAATTTGGAGCAGCCTCCCAACTGGAGAAAATAGACATGCTTGATTTTGCAGATCTGGTTGCTATTAACAAATTTGATAAACGTGGTGCACTTGACGCCCTCAGGGATGTACGCAAACAATATAAACGCAACCATAATCTTTTCGATGCCAAGGATGAAACCATACCCGTTTATGGTACCATGGCCTCTCAGTTCAACGACCCGGGAATGAACAATTTATTCACTTCTTTAATGGAAAAAATTAAAGAAAAAACGGGAGTTGACTTTAAAGCTCAGATGATCCTTACAGCAGAACAATCTGAAAAGATCTATATCATTCCTCCCGACCGGATCAGGTATCTTGCTGAAATTGCAGAGGCGAGCCAAAGCTATAATGAATGGGTTGACCAGCAAAGTACCATTGCACGGAAACTTTACCAGTTGCAAGGGGTTTTAAGCCTTTCTAAAGAAAGCAATACTTCAAAAGCTCCAACAATTAACGCAGATACTCATAAAGCTCTGGAAGAGGTTTATAGCCATTTAGAGGAGCAACTGGATGGACAATGCAGAAGATTACTGAGAGAATGGCCGGAAACCAAACTCAAGTACAAAGCTGAAAACTTCATTTATAAAGTACGCGATAAAGAAATTAAACAGCCATTATTCTATGAATCTTTATCCAAATTAAAAATACCAAAGGTATCACTACCAAGATATGAAGATTGGGGAGATATCTTGCGCTGGCTGCTCACCGAAAATGTACCTGGTGAATTCCCCTACGCTGCTGGTGTTTTCCCACTTAAGCGTGACGGTGAAGACCCAACAAGAATGTTTGCAGGAGAGGGCGGACCCGAAAGGACAAACAAACGTTTTCATTATGTCTCCTTAGGACAACCTGCACACCGTCTATCTACCGCATTTGATTCCGTAACCCTATATGGAGAAGACCCGCATATACGTCCGGATATTTATGGGAAAATTGGAAATTCGGGGGTAAGCATTGCTACGCTCGATGATGCTAAAAAGCTATATTCTGGTTTTGACTTATGTGCACCCTCCACATCCGTTTCTATGACCATCAATGGCCCGGCACCAATGTTATTGGGCTTCTTTATGAATGCCGCCATTGATCAGCAATGTGAAAAATACATCATTGAGCATGGACTAGAAGAAGAAACAGAACAAAAAATTGCCGCCATATACCAGCAAAAAAGGATTGCAAGACCTACCTACAACGGAACATTACCTGCAGGAAACAGTGGACTGGGACTGATGTTACTGGGCGTCACCGGTGATCAGGTTTTGCCTGCAGATGTCTATTCAAAGATTAAGGCCCATGCCATCAGCACCGTAAGGGGCACTGTCCAGGCAGATATATTAAAAGAAGACCAGGCTCAAAACACCTGTATTTTCTCTACAGAATTTGCCTTACGTATGATGGGCGATATTCAAAAATATTTCATAGAAGAAAAGGTCAGAAACTTTTATTCCGTATCTATATCCGGCTATCATATTGCAGAAGCAGGTGCAAATCCAATTTCACAGCTGGCCTTTACCCTAAGCAACGGATTCACCTTTGTAGAATACTATTTAAGCAGAGGCATGCATATTGATGATTTCGCCCCTAACCTTTCCTTCTTCTTTTCTAATGGTATAGATCCCGAATATTCCGTTATAGGTCGTGTAGCGAGGCGGATCTGGGCCAAAGCGATCAAAAACAAATATAAAGGTAATGACCGTTCACAAAAACTAAAATACCATATTCAAACCTCCGGCCGTTCGCTGCATGCGCAGGAGATTGATTTTAATGACATCAGGACTACCTTGCAGGCCCTCTATGCGATCTATGACAATTGCAACTCTCTTCATACCAACGCTTACGACGAAGCGATTACAACACCTACCGAGGAGTCGGTAAGACGGGCCATGGCTATACAACTCATCATCAACAGGGAACTCGGACTTGCCAAGAATGAAAATCCCTTACAGGGTGCCTTCATTATCGAAGACCTTACTGATCTTGTTGAAGAGGCTGTATTGCAGGAATTCAAAAGAATTAACGACAGAGGCGGGGTACTTGGTGCCATGGAGACCATGTATCAGCGCGGCAAGATACAAGAAGAGAGCCTTTATTACGAAACCCTTAAACATACAGGTGAATATCCTATAGTAGGTGTAAATACTTTCCTGAACAAAAATGGGTCTCCAACGATTGTACCTGGTGAAGTGATCCGCGCCACGGAAGAAGAGAAACAATACCAGATCACTGCATTAAAAGCTTTCCAAGACAGGAATTCATCTCTTACTGAACAGATGTTGGCCCAATTGCAAAAATCGGCTATAGAAGGTAAAAACATCTTTGAGGAGCTGATGGAAGTATGTAAGGTATGCTCGCTTGGGCAAATTTCAAATGCACTCTACCAGGTTGGCGGGCAATACAGAAGAAATATGTAATCCACCTCCTATTTTTATAAAAGAAAAGGCCTGAAAAAAATTCAGGCCTTTTCTTTTATAAAAAATTCTATTAAGAGTGTATCCAGCTAAATTTATAATCCATTGTTGGATTCTTCATTCTTTCTGCAATACGTAATAATCTATTTGGTAAAGCCATAATATAATCACGTGCTTTCTCACCTGCCTCGTTCAGATCCCGCATACCTTCCAGCTTCCATTCCTCAATAAGTTGCTGCATGATTTCTACATAGTCAATAGCAGTATATACGCCTAACCGTTGAGCCGCATCTGTAAAGTGGCCAAAAGTCTGTCCTATCTTCAAGCCCATCTCTCTCAGGAAGTGAGCAGGCATTACAATCTTCTTGCGCATCATATCTTCAAAGGCAATCATTGCTTCATTCTGATCCACCTCAAATATTTTGCTCATAAAATCTTTATAAGCTTTCGCATGCCTCGCTTCGTCAGATGCAATTACACCGCACATTTTAGACAGTAATGTATCACCATCCTTTTTAGCAAGGGAAGCTACTCTTCTGTGAGATATATTTGTAGCCAATTCCTGAAAACTGGTATAAATGAAGTTTCTGTATGGATCATGTCCTGTACCGATATCAAAGCCATCTGCAATCAGATACTGAGTGGAAATTTCCATTTGCCTCATGTCCACCCGACCAGACAAATAAAGGTATTTATTTAAAAGATCCCCATGACGGTTCTCTTCTGCGGTCCAATGGCGTGTCCATTTCATCCAGCCCCCATGTTCACTCTTATTCACCCCTTCAACCATCGTCAACCAGGATTCGTAAGTAGGCAAAGCCTCCTCTGTAATGGTATCACCAATAAGAACAGCTACAAGATCATAGGAAAGATCTTTTGCATTTTCTCTTAAGGATTTTATATCTTGAAAGAATGTGTCACTCGTAGAGTCTGGTAAAAAATCAGATGGCTGCCAATTCGTATCAATTGGTTTAAGATAGGTATGCATCACATCCAGCATATAGCCTTCAATATGGAGCATCACTTCTCTTCTTTTCTCTGCGAAAAAACTCATTGTTTTGTGTGTTTAAATTAATTGCAAAGATAACCAAAAAAATCGCATAAAATCTGACATGCATCATTTTATTATTCATTCCAAATTACGTTCCCTGCTCAGGCTAGTCAAATTTTTCAAAAAACAGGATTAAGCACAGATAATCACAATAAAAAAGAATCAAGCCCCCCTGAAAATTTAAATATAAGCAGTTGAACTTATCCCTAAAAAAGGTTATAAACAAGAAAAGCCTGCAGTGTTAACTACAGGCTTTCTTTAAGATTTGGCACCGACCTACTCTCCCACGTGTTACCGCAGTACCATCGGCTCTGGTGGGCTTAACTTCTCTGTTCGGAATGGGAAGAGGTGGACACCACCGATATAGGCACCTAAATATTTTTAAATATCCAGTGATCTATCTTTCGATTTGATTTCACTACATAAATGACATATTATTGAAAGAAGTTAGTTTGGAAGAGCAAACAACAGTGTTGTTGCTTTTGAAAGCTTCGGATGATTAGTATTACTCGACTTTGATCTCACCACCTTTACATCTGTAACCTATCAACGTAGTAGTCTGCTACGGTCCTATATGGAATTCTCATCTCGTGGCTAGTTTCGCACTTAGATGCTTTCAGCGCTTATCTATTCCCAGCGTAGCTACTCTGCAATGCCCCTGGCGGAACAACAGATTCACTAGAGGCTAGTCCAACCCGGTCCTCTCGTACTAAGGTCAGCCCCACTCAAAATTCCTACGCCCACAACAGATAGGGACCGAACTGTCTCGCGACGTTCTGAACCCAGCTCGCGTGCCACTTTAATCGGCGAACAGCCGAACCCTTGGGACCTTCTCCAGCCCCAGGATGTGACGAGCCGACATCGAGGTGCCAAACCTCCCCGTCGATATGAGCTCTTGGGGGAGATCAGCCTGTTATCCCCAGCGTACCTTTTATCCTTTGAGCGATGGCCCTTCCATGCAGAACCACCGGATCACTATATCCGTCTTTCGACCCTGCTCGGCTTGTATGCCTCACAGTCAAGCAAGCTTATGCTATTGCACTCCTCATACGGTTACCAAGCGTATTGAGCTTACCTTTGAAAGCCTCCGTTACCTTTTTGGAGGCGACCACCCCAGTCAAACTACCCATCAAACAATGTCCTCCCACTTGGGGAGTTAGACACCGAATACAGAAAGGGTGGTATTTCAACGTTGACTCCACGACGCCTGGCGACGCCGCTTCATAGTCTCCCACCTATCCTACACATCCTGTATCCAATGTCAATGTTAAATTGTAGTGAAGGTGCATGGGGTCTTTCCGTCCCGTTGCGGGTACCCGGCGTCTTCACCGGGACCACAATTTCACCGAGCTCATGGCTGAGACAGCGCCCAGATCGTTACACCATTCGTGCAGGTCGGAACTTACCCGACAAGGAATTTCGCTACCTTAGGACCGTTATAGTTACGGCCGCCGTTTACTGGGGCTTCGATTCAATGCTTCGCCTTGCGACTAACATCCCCTCTTAACCTTCCAGCACCGGGCAGGTGTCAGGCCTTATACTTCATCTTTCGATTTTGCAAAGCCATGTGTTTTTGTTAAACAGTCGCCTGGGCCTTTTCACTGCGGCTGATATTGCTACCAGCGCCCCTTCTCCCGAAGTTACAGGGCCATTTTGCCGAGTTCCTTAGCCATGATTCACTCGAGCGCCTTAGAATTCTCTTCCCGGATACCTGTGTCGGTTTGCGGTACGGGTTTTTATAACCTGAAGCTTAGCGGTTTTTCTTGGAAGTCTGATTACCTGCGCTATCCACTTACCCGAAGGCTTGCGGTACTATCGGCGTTCAGCAAGACCGGCGGATTTGCCTACCAGTCCTATACCTACAGCCTTTAACGATCTATTCCGTCAGATCGCGGCAGTGTCACTACTCC
>NZ_JAELTV010001343.1 GCF_016429005.1 Pedobacter sp. ASV19 | reverse complement strand
CTAACGTTCGTCGGCAGCGTCAGATGTGTATAAGAGACAGATTTCACCTTGGTTGATTTGATTGAAAGTATCGGTGTACATATCCTCGAACTTTTTACGGTCCTCGTCAGAATATTTTCCGAAAACTTTGTCGTCTGCATCCCAATCAAAGTCTTGATCTGGGGTAGCTAATGATGATTTGATCTGCTCGATCGACACTGAATCAGCTTCTGACTCAATGGTTTCTTTCTCAGTCAGACGTGCGTCTTAGCCATAACTGATCTCTTTATTCTTAATATTTAGTTGCCTCCAATTTAAGATTCTCCCCCCTCTTTTCCCAATTTTTCGTATTAATTTTCGCTTATCCGGGTTAAAGATTGGTTCGCGGCATTTCAGCAGATCGGCAGGATACAAGACCTTGTAC
>NZ_JAELTV010001342.1 GCF_016429005.1 Pedobacter sp. ASV19 | reverse complement strand
CCGGTGTAGAGGCCCGAGTCCATGGCACCGCCGCCGCCGAGGACGTCACGGGCAGCTTCGAGGCCTTCGGACTTCAGGCCACCAAACGGATTGTTGTTGCTCTGGTTCATGTGTTTTCCTTACGCGTAATACTGGTGGAGGTGGTTGAGCAGCTTCTGGACATCGTTGTCCATGAAGGTCTCGGAGGTTTTGAACAGACCCATCGGCGAACGGATGCGCTCATGCACCGTGTCCTTGGTGAGCTTGGTCTGGAAGACATACTTAAAGCCCAGCGCTTGCTCTTCCTCGCTGATCTCCAGCAAGTCGGAGGCGTAGCCTTCAAGCTTCTTGACGGGCATCTTCTTGGCTGCAACCACGCAGCTGAAGTACGCCTCGATGCCGTTGTTCTTGAGGGAGCCCTTCAC
>NZ_JAELTV010001341.1 GCF_016429005.1 Pedobacter sp. ASV19 | reverse complement strand
GAAGTAACTTTTTTTATAGTTGTAAGCGTATTAATCTTATCTCCTGGATTAATTCTTTCTGGAGAATATCCAACAAAAAAATCAACATTAAACTCTAAACCAGAATGCTTTTTTAAAACTGGAACACAATCCTCTTCTGTGCAACCGGGATAAACAGTGGACTCATAAATAACAATGTCTCCTTTTTTCAAAATATTTCCAAGCATTTCAGAAGCCTTAAGCAAAGGAGTCAAATCGGGAGACTTAAATTGATTGATTGGTGTCGGCACTGTTACAATAAATACATTATAGTTTTTTAAAGACTCCTGGTCAAAAGAGAAATGCAATCCAATCTCTCCATTTTCTCTGGATTTCATTACTTTTTTTAGATCTTCAATGTGTGCCTCTCTGGCTGTCTCTTATAC
>NZ_JAELTV010001340.1 GCF_016429005.1 Pedobacter sp. ASV19 | reverse complement strand
ACCTCAAGCCGCGTGGCGACCGTTCGGGCACCGCCGCGGATGTGTCGCGCCGATTGCAGCAATCCGCGGCCGAGGTCGCCGGCATCAAGCTGTTCCTGCAACCGGAGCAGGACCTCACCCTCGACACCACCATTTCGCCCAACCAATACCAGTTCGTGCTGCGTGGCCCCAATCAGCAGGCTTTCATGCACTACGTGCCCGAGCTGATGGATCGCATGAAGCAGATCCATTCGATCACCGATGTGACCAGCGACCTCAACAACGACGGCATGAGCGTCAACATCGAGGTCAATCGCCCGCTTGCCGCGCGCTATGGCATCACCGCCGCCACCATCGACAACGCGCTGTACGACGCACTGGGCCAGCGCATTGTCTCCACCATCTTCGAGCAGGCCAGCCAGTAC
>NZ_JAELTV010001339.1 GCF_016429005.1 Pedobacter sp. ASV19 | reverse complement strand
GTATTGAGACTGTGTAAATTTATCTATATAGGATTTTGGCAGTATGTTTTTATCCATGCTTAACATCTGCGCAACTTTTAAAGCACTTCCTTTGAGTTCACTTAAGGAATTATAGATGTCCGTTGCATTGTCTTCATTGAGCTCCTCCCGGCTAAGGCTTGGGTTGAACAGCTTCTTGGAATAATGTTTAATATAATTACCACCGATCTGGATGCCTGTTTTTACAAACTTTGCAGATCTTTCTGTTTTGGAGGTTGGAATGGTTTTCTGTTCCCGCATACTAGAACCTCATCTTTTCTTTAAAATTTCCGTTCCGGGATAAAAACTTGCCATATTCAAACAGATTGTCCAGGGGCGACCGTTGGAAGAGATCAAATGTCACATTAATTCCTTTCTCAATAGCCT
>NZ_JAELTV010001338.1 GCF_016429005.1 Pedobacter sp. ASV19 | reverse complement strand
GACAGACGTTGAGATTAGTAATCCGCAAGGCCAGATCCTATTCCTGTGAGTCAAGCATTTTTCTTAACCACTTCCACCATATGGTCTATATCAAATGGCTTTTCAATATAATCATCGGCTTTACATGCTTTGGCCTTTTCAGATAAGTTCGCAGATGTAGAGGTGAGAACAGCCGAAACATCCTGTGTTTCAGGATCAGACTTTAATTCATCAATTACCACCGTCCCTTTCTTTTTCCCCTTAATGTGCTCATCAACAACCACTACATCAGGATCAATCTCATCAATTTTTTCAACAGGCTCAGTTGTCAGCGAAGCCGTGACCTCAAAACCTTCTTCTTCTAATACCTGATCCATGATCTCAAGTACATCTTCATCATCCTGAATAAGGACAACCTTTTTCTTC
>NZ_JAELTV010001337.1 GCF_016429005.1 Pedobacter sp. ASV19 | reverse complement strand
CCTAAACGGTTTGAAAAGAAGAAAATATCTGTTCCCAACTCCAATTCTCTCTGGCGTTCAGGTCTAACATTTTCATTCGCAAGGGTAATACTTCCGGTAAAACCTGCATTTCCCAAAATCGGGTTTGAATAATATTCATTGAAACGATCATAAGCACCAATTCCAGTTAAGTTGCCAGATTCACCATAAGCCCCCCTTACCTTGAATGTGCTCCACCAATCCGAAATCCCAAGATTTTTCCAATAATCAGCAGACGAAAAAACATAACTCACATTTCCCTTTAAATACTCCTGAGTCCGATTCGCACTGCTAAACACAGAAGATTGATCTACTCTTAATGCACCAGTCACAAACAAATGATCGCGATACTTAAAATTTTGCTGGATATAAGCTCCACTTATGGTA
>NZ_JAELTV010001336.1 GCF_016429005.1 Pedobacter sp. ASV19 | reverse complement strand
CCGTGCCGCTGCCGCGACCCACTTCGGGACGCATGAGCGGCATCACCCGGGTTGCCAGATCGACGTGGCCGAATATCGCCGCATGGAGGCGGAGCGCAAGGCTCACCGCGATGAGGACGCGCAGATCCATCGCGAGATGCGCCGGCAGGACATCGATCACGCCCAGGCATTGCGGCGTGCTGAGGACCAGGGATATGCGCGAGGTCTGCAGGTCGCCTATGCCGGGCAGGCTGGCCGAGCCATCGGCGAGTTGACCAACGCGCTGCGCGAGCTGCTGAACCCGGGGATGACCAACAAGCGGGACCAATGGCCCGAAGTTCTGCGTGCGCGGCAGGTACTAGCGGCTTGCGATGCCGACTTCTTCGGTGCGGCAGTGCCATCTGGCTGGCGCTGGGAGATTGTGCCC
>NZ_JAELTV010001335.1 GCF_016429005.1 Pedobacter sp. ASV19 | reverse complement strand
ATAATTCCCGAAAGATAATAAACCTCTTCCAAACTCAATAACATTCCTCAAAAAACAACCACGAACAACAAAATATAGTTTCACGACTAAACCATTCAAAATACAGCTCTAATCCTCAACAGCTTATCGCATTTTTCTTTTTCAAGGTATTCTCCCCAACATTATAAGCATATAAAGAAGCAGGCAAGAATGTAAGTTTGAGGTTAGCAATTTGCTTTACCCCTAGCTGATCAATAGATGTAACCAAAGCTTTATCGAAATTATTTGCCCCACAGAATTGGATTAAGCTATTTAACTCTTGTGGCTTATCAAAATACCGATTACTCCACTTTATTTCCACTCCCCAGATCGGTTTAAATTTCTGATCATCCAATAAGACCAGATCTACCTCACCTTCCTTCTTATC
>NZ_JAELTV010001334.1 GCF_016429005.1 Pedobacter sp. ASV19 | reverse complement strand
ACCTTCAGGACATCCCGCGACCTTACGGACTGAACGGCAAGGACTGGGGTTCGATCGAGTACGCCATGGTGATGCTGGCCATGTCGTTGCTCGCCATCATCCAGCTCATGCGCCGCCCATGCCCGAAGCCGCTCCGATTGCTCCATGGCGTCGCCGCAGCCATGACGTTCTATGGCGCGCTGCTTACGCAAAGTCGCGGTCCGCTGCTGGCCTTTGCCGTGGCGTTGGTATTGGTGCTGTCGCTGCACTTTCACCGCCAGCGCGCCTGGTCGTTCACTGCTGGCGCCGTTGCAGGGGCGTTATTGCTGATCGGCGGCGGCTCGCTGTCACTCAATGACAAGATTCGCGAACGCTTTCTGGAAGTTCACACCGAAGTCGTGTCTTACAGTCCCGCCCGCGCCAATGG
>NZ_JAELTV010000140.1 GCF_016429005.1 Pedobacter sp. ASV19 | reverse complement strand
CCCCCCCCCCCCCCCCCCCCCCCCCCCCCCCCCCCCCCCACCACACCTTTTTTTACGTTCGTCGGCAGCGTCAGATGTGTATAAGAGACAGGGGCAATGGTGGCTAACTTCTGTCGGGTAAAATCAATTACTCCTATGCTTACCGGTCTGGGCTATAATTTCCCGGAAACAAGATCAAAAACGACCCTGGTCCAAAAAATCACAAGAATCCTTCTGAAATTCAGCATGAAGGCCAATGAGCGGACAAAAATTATATTTCAAAACAAAGATGATTACCAAACCTTGTTAAAAAGGCGGGTCATCACAGAAAAAAACCAGGCCTATATTGTAAACGGTTCAGGGGTCGACCTGGATCATTATACCTATTCTAAACCAAACCTGGATCAGATCAGCTTCTTAATGATCTCCCGTCTGATCAATGCCAAGGGGATCAATGAATATTATCAGTCTGCCCGTATTCTGAAAGATAAATTTCCTAACGTTGTTTTCCGGCTGATTGGCCCTTTTGAAGACAATATAGATGCTATAGATCAGGAACTCTACAGCAAAATTAAGCTGGACGGCACCATAGAGTACCTTGGCCTGGTGACAGATGTAAGAACATATATTGCTCAATCTTCTGTGGTGGTGTTGCCTTCGTATTACGGAGAAGGAGTACCCAGATGTCTACTGGAGGCTATGGCTATGGGAAGAACATTGATCACCTGCAACTCTGTGGGCTGCAGGGAAACCATTCATCCAGACCATGCACAGGCCAATGGCTTCCTGGTTCCGATAAAGAATGTTAAAGAATTAACTGCACATATGCAGCACTGTATTGAGCACCCGGTTGAACTGATCCGCTTTGGCTGGAACGGCAGAAAATACGCCAGGGAGAAGTTCGATGTTCATGTTGTGAACCGGCAAATGCTTGGTATCCTGGAAGGATCTTAAAATTATAGCTTATGCTGATCAATACCTTTGCGGTTTTCCGCTTTTTTGCCCTGCGCTCAAAAGTAGAGTGGGAAGATTATATTGCCCGTTCGTTAAGGCATGATGTTTACCATACCTGGGCGTACCACCAGTTGAATTCCAATGGCGAAGCCCTGCTTTTTGTTTATGAAGAAGGCCCGGTATTTATTGCCCTGCCTTTGATTAAAAGGGAAATTGAGGGTTCAACACACTTTGACCTCACTTCTGTATATGGGTACGCAGGTCCGGTATCCAACAGGGAAATGTCCTGGCTGGATAGTCACCATATCCACCATTTTAAAAAAGCTTTTCTTCAGTTTATGGAGAAGGAAAATTGCATTTGTGTATTCTCCAGATTGCACCCCTTTATAGAACAAACTTCTTTACTAAACAGTATCGGTGGTGTGTATGGAAATGGAAAAACCATATACATGGATCTTCAGAGAACATGGGACGAACAGATCCGGGGTTATGAGAAACGACTTTCCAGACAGATCAGAAAACTCCGGGAAATGAATTACACCATCAGAGAAGCATCGGGACTTTTGGAAATTAAGCAATTTACAGAAATGTACCGCCAGAATATGGATAGGCTGAAGGCCTCGGGTAGTTATTATTTTGAGGAAAGCTATTTTCATAAATTACTGGATCCTGTTGAGTTTGAAAATAAACTGATTTTGATTTATGATGGACGGGTCATGATCTGTGGGGCATTGATCCTGATTTCCAAAGAGATCATTAGAAATCATTTATCTGCAACCGCAGCCGATTATCTGTCTTATTCTCCGAGTAAATTATTAACCGATGAAATCAGCCGGATTGGAAGACAGCTGAATAAAAAAGTTTTCCATCTGGGCGGAGGCGTTGGAGGAAAGGAAGACTCTCTGTATAAATTCAAAAGCTATTTTTCTGATCAGCAGATTGAAGACCGGATCTGGTGCTACATCCACAACCAGCCGCTTTATGATGAACTGGTGAAAAAAACAGGAGCAGGAGTAAACAATAGTTCGACGTTTTTTCCCTTATACCGTCAGCCCAAAACCGAAACCGTTTCAAAAATATATAGTGATGAACAATAAATACACCTATTCCTCGGCCAGCAATGTACTGTTCGATGAAAAAATGAAAGAATTGGGCTGGATCGTTTTTGAAGATGCATTGGAAGAAGACTTTGTGAATAATATCAATACGTATCTTGAACAGGCCTACGAAATTCGCCGCCAGATCCAGCTGGACAACGGAATTGGTGAGCAAACCAAAGGCACCTTACATCATTTGGTTGGACGGAACGAGGTATCTATTGAATTTCTTGCCCGAGGATATTGTGACGCGCAGATCCGGCATTTTCTAGAGGGTAATTACATCCTCAATTCTCTGGGTGCGGTCATTAATATAAAGGACAATCATCCTTATGTTCAGAATATTCACCGTGACATCAGAAGTTTTACGGGATCCTTTAAGGTTATGATCCAGATGATGGTTGTTCTAGATGATTTTACCCTGGACAACGGCGCAACTTATTTTCTTTCCGGATCTCATAAACAAGACATTAAGCCTGGGGAGGAAGAATTTTATGCACATGCAGACCGGGCAGTGGCCAGCAAGGGCAGCTTGATTCTGTTTGATTCCAATTTGTGGCACGCAGCCGGAAATAACAGGACAGACCTACCAAGAAGGGCCTTAACCATGGCATTTACCCGTCCATTTTTTAAGCAACAGCTGGATTATCCAAGGCTGATGGGCTATGATCTGGCAGCAGATTTAAACCCATACATGAAACAGATCCTTGGGTATAATTCCAGAATACCGGCCGATCTCTATGAATACTACCAGCCAGTAGAAAAAAGAATGTACCAACCCGGACAAGGATAGGAAAACATCGTCATGCAAAAAGAATATTCAAGTAAAGTGAAATCAATTGGAGGCTATCTGGAATTACAGCTTTCAAAAGGTCAGGAATTTTATCCGCTGCTGTTAAAACTCAATACCGGCAGAAATGCCTTCGAGTACATCCTCAAAGTAAAAGGCTATACACTGGTCCATTTACCCTATTATACTTGTGAAGTCATTATGGAGCCCATCAGGAAGCTTGGGATCCAATATCAGTATTATACCATCAATGACCAGATGGAGCCAGTTGTTGACTTTGAAGTTGGACCAACAGAGTGCTTATTATATACCAATTATTTTGGCCTTAAGCAAGAAACGATCAGAGCCTTGAGCACTAAATTTCCGAACCTTATTGCAGACAATTCACAAGCATTTTTTTCAGAACCCATAGAAAATGTAGATACCTTTTATTCCTGCAGAAAATTTTTCGGGGTTCCCGACGGCGCTTATTTAAGCCTCAACAGTGAGGTAAGGCTGAAAATAGAAAGGGACATTTCTCTAAACCGATTTTCCCATCTGATCAAGAGCATAGAGACTGGTATAGAAAGTGGCTATGAAGATTATGTAAAAAATAACATTGAGTTGTCTAACCTTCCAATACGTAAAATGTCTTCGCTCAGCAAGGCACTCTTGTCTGGGATAGACTACAAAGATTGTAAATACCGAAGAAATTCAAATTTCATGTACCTGCATGATTTTCTGGTGAACCACAATGCCTATTCATTTGATGCTTCTACGGTAAACGGGCCTATGGTTTATCCTTTGCTACATGCCTCTCCAGACATCAGAGCGAAGCTTCTGGAAAAAAGAATTTATATCGCTACTTACTGGCCGAACGTATTTGAATGGACTACAAAAAAAATGTATGAGAATTATCTGGCCGCACATATGATCTGCCTGCCTATAGACCACCGGTATACGCACAGTGATATGAAACGTCTTTTAAATGTTTTAAAACACCTTTTATGAAACCAGATATTTTCCTCCGTCCACTGGTGTTAGAAGATGCAGAGACTTCTTTTCGCTGGAGAAATGATCCTGAAATATGGAAATACACCAAATTTAATCCTTCTGGTCAGATTACACTGGAAATGGAGCAAGAATGGCTTTTATCCACACTAAATCAACAAGATCAAAAAAGATATGCCATCTGTTTGAAGGATACTGGTACGTATATCGGCAACATACAACTATTGGACGTGGATGGTGAAAAAGCAATTTTCCACTTATTCATCGGGGAAACATCCTGTTGGGGAAAGGGGATTGGAAAAGAGGCGACCCGTCTTTTACTCGATTATGCATTTTACGAACTTGGTTTGGAAAGAGTGGAACTGGAAGTCAACAAAGATAACCTGGCCGCCATTAGAATTTATACATCCTGGGGTTTTAATACAGTGGGACACGCTTCTTCTTTTAACAGGATGAGCATCAGCAGGAACACCTATACTCGTCAACATTTAAATCAAATACTATGAAACAAATTATTACACTGTCTCAAAAAGAGGAATGGATCTCTTACGTGCAGAGGTCTGTAAATTGTGATTTTTATCATTCCTGGAATTACCATACGCTGGAGCACACAGGTACTCCGCTATTATTTGTTGAAGATAAGGGTAAAGATTTCATTGCTTTCCCTTTTGTAAAAAGAAGGATTCCCGAAACAGATTATTATGATTTGACCTCCGTTTATGGTTACTGTGGCCCAATTTCCAATAGGCCCTTTACAGATCTTTCTGATGAATTAATAGTCTCCTTCAGGGATGCATTTCTTGTGTATTTAAAGGAAGAGCAAATCATCTCTGTGTTTTCACGACTACATCCTTTTTTTAATCAGAACGCTTTGCTGAGCAAGTTTGGCGGTGTATGGGAAAACGGTCAAGTCGTTGCCATCGATCTGACAGCACCTTTGTCCGTACAGGAAAGCCAGTATCAGGATAGGGTTAGCCGGAAGATCAGACAGCTCAAGCAACGTGGTTTTTATGTAAAGGAGGCCGCAACAGAGGAAGATATTCAGACCTTTACCGCAATTTATACAGCCAATATGTTGCGTTTGGATGCTTCTGACTGTTATATGTTTGACCAGGAATATTTTAAACGTCTTTTGAGGTGTGAGGAATATGATGCCCGGCTTTTATTTGTTTATGATGAAACTGATATGCCAGTCTGCGGAGCCACTATTGTATCGAAAAATCAAATCATGCAAGCGCATTTACTGGGTACAAGAAAGGAATTTTTGCATGATTCCCCAGCAAAATTACTTACTCATGAAATTACACTTTTAGGTCGGGCCCAGGGGGTTAAGTATTATAATCTTGGCGGAGGTCTTGGCTTTAAAAAGGATTCGCTTTTTGAGTGGAAGAGCCATTTTTCCAAAGTAGCCTTCAACTACTACAGCTGGCGTTATATAGCTGATCAGGCTATATATGATGCATTGCTTGTACAAATGGATATTGATCCGGAATCAAATGTTGATTTTTTTCCGCTCTACCGCAGTCAGTTACAAAGGGTTTAACAAATTTTACCAATAAAATTCCGGCTATGAAAAAAATACTGTCTTATGAGAGAGTTTACTCGAGGTGGCTTATTCTGCTCATTGACCAGGTAATGGTCAATGCTGGTATTTTACTCTCTGCGGCCATGATCAGAAATGTAAGCCCGGGCACCAGGTTTAACCTGGAACCTTTCTTATGGCTATTCTTATACAACACGATTACCGGTATTGTCTTCATCAGAATGCGGATCCATACCGGGATTATCCGTTATTCTAATCTGGAAGACATTTACAGGGTGATGAAAGCGGTACTGCTTACAGGTTTGATCTTTGGATTGATCTACCATCTTTTCCTGTTGTCTTTCTGGACCTGGAACTGGTTTGATACCATGCTTTTACTCAATTTCTTCATCTCTACCACGATGCTGGCTTTACTTCGCATCAGTGTAAAACTGTTATTTTACCACTTGCAGGATATGCAATTGCCCGGTAAGGAAATGGTGCTGATCTGCGGCGCAGATCCTTTAGCCCTGCTCATCAAACAAGGATTGGATTCTTCTTCTGAAAAGAACTTCCATATCCTGGGTTTTGTAGATGATGATCCGGATAAGGCAAACAAACAGATCGAACAAAAAAGGGTTTACCCCTCTGGAGCACTGCCCTGGCTAAAAAAGCAATATGCTGCAGATAAAATGATTGTCATGGAGGGCTCCAGTAATCTGGAAGGAAGAAAACGGATCATTGAGAAATGCCTGGAACTTGGTATACGGGTCATTTCTGTTCCTGCTTCTGTCCACTGGTTAAAAGGTAAACTTAAACTGAGCCAAATCCCGGATCTTAAAATAGAAGATCTTTTACAACGGGAAGCTATACTATTAGATAAGCATAACATATGTAAACAACTTAAAGGTAAGCGGATATTGATTACCGGCGCAGCAGGTTCTATAGGGTCTGAGATTGCCAGGCAGATACTGAAATGCGATCCAGAACAGGTTTTGCTCTGTGATCAGGCAGAAACGCCTTTACATGAACTGCAGATGGAACTTGAAAAAGCATCAGCTTGGGGATGTTGTAAAATGTTCCTGGTGAATATTCAAAACCAGAGCCGGATGAAGAACATTTTTGAAGTATACAAACCCCAGGTGGTTTTTCATGCAGCAGCTCTTAAACATGTTCCAATGATGGAGATTAATCCCTCTGAAGCGCTGTTAACCAATGTACAGGGCACCAAAAACCTTGCGGATCTCTCCATTGAATCGGGTGTTGAAAAATTTATTATGATTTCTACCGATAAAGCGGTTAAACCCACCAATGTTATGGGGGCCTCTAAAAGAATTGCGGAAATCTACATCCAGTCTTTACAAGATCAGGAATACAGGGCAGCGCATGGAACAAGGTTTATCACCACCAGGTTTGGTAATGTACTTGGATCCAATGGTTCAGTTGTGCCCCGGTTTAAATCTCAGATTCAGGCCGGCGGCCCGGTTACAGTAACCCATCCCGACATTACCCGGTATTTCATGACGATTCCCGAAGCTGTACAGCTTGTACTCGAAGCCTCAGCAATGGGGGCGGGTGGAGAAATCTTTATTTTTGATATGGGTATGCCGATACGGATTTTTGACCTTGCGGTGAATATGATCAAGCTGGCAGGTTTAACTCCCCATGAAGATATACAAATTACCTTTACAGGTTTGAGGCCGGGAGAGAAGCTTTATGAAGAACTTTTAAATCAAACAGAACTGGTGTTACCCACACACCATGAAAAGATCAAGATATCTGCTGTGACCAATTATCCTTATTTGTATGTCCACAGGATGATTGACGACTTATTACATCTGGCCTGCTCTAATGACGATTTCGAAATGGTTAAGAAAATGAAGGAAATTCTTCCGGATTTTATCAGTAATAACTCAACCTACCAGCAATTGGATATTGCTTATCAAGAGTGATCAAATAATTTTTTTTTATGCACAACGGGGAAATTATCGAACTGATCATCCGTAGAGACAGGATGAACATCAGTGAACTTTCAAGGAAACTGAATGTAAGCAGAAAATCAATCTACAATTGGTTTAAACAGGAACATTTGAGCATAGAAATCATTACCAAACTGGGGAATTTACTTCACCACGACTTTGTTTATGATTTTCCGGAAAAATACGAAGAACTACATCATCATTTGACTAATGCAAAGGAAGCTGCAGAACATGTTAACGGAACAGATGTCAATTCGGCAGAATATTGGAGAAATAAATATATTAAACTATTAGAAATCTACACGGGTATGCTCATCAAAAAGCAAGAGATGTAAATAAGGATTTCAATGGTTAGGTGTGTATTATTTTACTCATTATGAGTAAAATAGGGTATTTTATTTCCCATATATTTAACTATTTACCTAACAAATGACAGCCTGATTAAACATTTTTTACTTAATTTACGCCTGTCCGATCTACAAATCATCGCAATTAGTGGGCCCAGGCGAAAATAGAGTTAATTTGAATATGAGCAATTAACATTATTTTAATAAATTGAATGATTATTGAGTGTTATGTAATACAAACTATTTTATCAGCCAAATTAAACCATGCATCTCCATTTGATTTGAACTGATTAGATTGCCGTTCCTTGTTTTTTGCGATGGATAAATAAGTGATACTTATTTGTTTATCTAGGTAAATTAGTCCTAAACATTTAACATTATGGTACAAAATGCTGGGGAGATCGTGGAGCTTGCAGTGCGCAGACAGAACATTAACATTAGTGAATTATCACGTCGTCTCCAGGTAAACCGGAGAACGTTGTACAATTGGTTTCAACAGAAAAGATTGCCTGCCGAGGTAATCTACAGCATTGGAAATGCAATTGAATACGATTTTAGTGCAGACTTCCATGAAAGTCTGAAAAGCATCAAACCACCCCCGCATACCGAAAGTAATGAAAGTAAGGAAATCCAGGCCAACAGCATTAATTACTGGATGGAAAAATATATTTCTCTATTAGAGGATTACAAAGATTTGCTGCAAAGCAGACAATTTGAATCTACCGTTACTAAAGAGCGTTTCGTTTGATAAAAAAGGGCATTCCTTAACAGGAATGCCCTTTTTTATGGCTTTAAACTGGGTATTAAACTTAGGAAAGTATGGAAATTAGCTGCATATTTCTTCTTGTCGAGTTTAAAATAATAAGCGCCTTTTTTAGAACTGGATTTATCCTTTTCTTCCAGTTTGATCAGCAAACCTGTGGAAGTGATCTTCCTGCTGAAATTTCCGGTATCTACTTTAGTATCATTTACCTGCTCAAATAAAGTTTGCAGCTGAGGAATAGTAAATTTCTTAGGCAGCATCTCGAAAAGGATAGGGTGCAGGGAGGCTTTATACCTCAATGCCTTTCTGGCATCTGAAACCATTTTATTATGGTCAAAAATCAGTTTTGGCATATCGTTGATCAGGAACCATTCAGCCTGGTAATTGTCAATCAGCTGAGTTTTGTATTTCTGAATATCAATTAGCGCAAAGTAGCCAACAGAGAGGGTACGCTCAATCGGATCCCGTTTTGGCTCACCATATACCCTTAATTGCTCCAGGTAAACCCCTTCAAGTCCGGTTAGTTTTTTAAGTACATGGTTTGCCGCATCGTCTGGTGTTTCTTCCGCACCCACAAATCCCCCCATCAAGCACCATTTGTTGATTTCCGGCTCAAGGCCTCTTTTAACCAGCAGAATTTTCAGCTGGCCATCATCAAATCCAAATACTATGCAATCGACGGCAACGAGGTAGTGAGGTTGGTTAACATATTCAATCATGTTCAGATCAGTTGTTGGTTGAGCTGCCAAATATCAATAAAAATAATAATTTATTAATTGTATTGTTGACAATTAATAAATTATTACTAATTTGCCTGCGATAGCTCACCGCTAAGAAAATTTTAACCATTTATATTACCTGTTCATGCAGCAATTTTTTGATCTTGATTCTAATCCGCATACCCGTTTAAATATCCTTACGGGAGAGCAGATCCTGGTTTCCCCACACCGTACAAAAAGACCTTGGCAAGGGAAGGTAGAGGAACTTAGCCCAGACAACCGCCCGGCTTACGATCCTAAATGTTATTTGTGTCCTGGAAATGTACGTGCAGATGGCGCCGTTAATCCTGATTACACCCACAGCTTCGTATTTAAAAATGATTTTGCGGCTTTACTCGAAGATACACCAGAAAATAAACTTAATGAAGAGGACCTGCTGGTAGCCAGTGCAGAAAAAGGTCTTTGCAAGGTGATCAGTTTTAGTCCTAAACATAACCTGACTTTACCTGAACTGAGCCTGGAAGAAATCACTGCGGTGGTAAAGGTTTGGCAGAAGGAATATGAAGAGCTTGCTGCTCACAATTGGATCAAGTATATCCAGATTTTTGAAAATAAGGGAGAGATCATGGGCTGCAGCAATCCGCATCCGCATGGACAGATCTGGACACAGAGCAGTATTCCGCAGGAAATTATTAAAGAAAGTGAGCGTCAGAAAAATTACTACGCTATTCACCGCAGGAGTTTGCTTTCGGCCTATTTAAAGCTGGAACTTAAAAAACAGGAAAGGATCTTGTTTGAAAATGAACATTTTGTGGTATTGGTTCCATTTTGGGCGGTATGGCCTTATGAAACCATGATCATCAGCAAAAGACACGTAACAGGAATTAATTTCTTTACCGCATCTGAGCTGGAGGCCCTGGCCGATGCCTTAAAAAAGCTGACCACCAAATATGATAATCTTTTTGAAACATCGTTCCCTTATTCTGCGGGGATGCACCAGGCCCCTGTAAATAATGGAGAATACCCGGAATGGCACTGGCATATGCATTTTTATCCGCCACTATTGCGCTCTGCCACGGTTAAAAAATTTATGGTGGGTTATGAATTACTGGCCAATGCACAGCGGGATATCACACCCGAATATGCAGCACAGCGCCTGAGAGAATTGTCTGTTGAACATTATAAACAAAAGAAAGCCTGATTATGGACTCGAAATTAGTCTCTTCAACAGTCAAAGTGGATGTTGAAAGCTTAAAACAAGCATTTAAAAATTTATATGGTGTTGATCCTCTGTTGGTCAGATCGCCGGGAAGGATCAATATTATTGGAGAGCATACCGATTACAACGAAGGTTTTGTGATGCCTGCGGCTATTGATAAAGCCATTTATATCGGCATATCCAAAAGAGAAGATGACCAGGTACACCTGTTTGCTAAAGATTACGAGCAAACACATATTGTAGCACTATCTGCATTGGCACCTTCTGAAAAAGGTTGGCCAAATTACATTTTGGGTGTTGCAGATCAGTTGCAGAAGAGAGGCTATACCCTTGGAGGCTTCAATTTGTATATCGATGGTGATGTTCCTCTTGGTGCTGGATTATCGTCTTCAGCTGCTGTAGAGTGTGCTACGGCATATGCACTTGATCAATTGTTCTCCTTATCGGTAGCTCAACTTGATCTTGCCCTGATTGCCCAAAAGGCTGAGCATGTTTTTGCTGGCGTAAGTTGCGGGATCATGGACCAGTTTGCCTCGGTTTTTGGAAAAAAAGACCATGCGATATTGCTTGATTGTCGCTCTATGGAATATGAATATCTTCCTTTGGATCTGGGCGATTACAAATTGTTGTTGCTCAATACCAATGTAAAACACTCTCTTTCTGACAGTGCTTACAATGAAAGAAGATCACAGTGTGAGCAAGGCGTGGCCTGGGTAAAAGAAAAATTCCCGAAAGTGAACAGTTTGAGAGATGTCACGCTGGCGATGCTAGAGGAATGTGTTGAGCCAAAGGACAACAATGTTTTTGTGAAATGCAGATTTGTTGTGGAGGAGATTGATAGACTGGGCAGGGCAGCTAATTTTCTAAAGCAAGGCAATTTGGAAGCATTGGGAAAACTGATGCTGGAAACCCATGATGGTTTAAGCAAGGATTATGAAGTGAGCTGTGTTGAACTGGATTTTCTGGTTGAAAGTGTAAGAAATCTAGACCCTGTACTTGGGGCCCGTATGATGGGGGGCGGATTTGGTGGCTGCACTATTAATATTGTAAAAACAGCGTATATTGACGAGCTTATAAAAAGCGTGAGTGCTGGTTATCTGCAGGAATTTGGCCTTAAGCTGGATGCCTATGTTGTAGAAACCGCTTCTGGAACAAGCCAAATTATTGAATATTAACCATTAAAACCAGTCTTTTTGGCTGGTTTTGCTAAACCTAATATAAACTGATGAAACACAATTTACTGGATACGAAGGACTATATTGTATTTTTAGTCTATTTCGTTATTGTAGCAGCGTATGGGCTCTACATCTACAACAAGAAAAAATCTGCGTCTACGGGCTCTAAAGATTACTTTTTAGCGGAAGGGTCATTGACCTGGTGGGCCATTGGGGCTTCTCTGATTGCTTCAAACATCTCCGCTGAGCAATTTATTGGGATGAGTGGTTCTGGTTTTAAAATGGGGCTGGCTATTGCTACATATGAATGGATGGCCGCTGCGACTTTGATTGTTGTGGCTGTATTTTTTATTCCTGTTTATCTTAAAAATAAGATATCGACGATGCCTCAGTTCCTTAGCCAGCGCTATAACGGTACTGTAGCTATGATTATGGCTGTTTTCTGGCTGTTGTTGTATGTAGTGGTTAATTTAACGTCTATTTTGTATCTGGGTGCTTTGGCGGTGAGCAGTATTTCTGGTTTTAGCCTGGAGTTCTGTATGTATGCAATTGCTGTATTTGCTATTATCATTACTCTTGGAGGAATGAAGGTAATTGGTTATACGGACGTTATTCAGGTGTTTTTCCTGATCCTGGGTGGCTGTCTCTTATACACATCTGACGCTGCCGACGAACGT
>NZ_JAELTV010001333.1 GCF_016429005.1 Pedobacter sp. ASV19 | reverse complement strand
TTTCTTTATCTTCAGGTGCCTTTAAGAAGATAAATTTCTGGTCAATTATTAGGGTATCACCAAATGCCTCCTTTTGATTATAAACATACTGGAAGCTAAAATTTTTATAGCTATTAAGTTTATCAATCGTATTTTGAAATATGGCAACTTGCGCATTGCCGTTTAAACACGCCATAAGAATCCCCAGGCAGATAAATGGCTTAAAAAATTTTTTAAAGTTCGTCAGCATTGGTTTCCGTTATGGCCAGTAAATTAAACAATGTTATTTAAGACTTGTCTTAAATAACGTTAAATAATCGATTGTATCTCTTTAATCTCTTAGGAGGTGAGAGATTATTATTTGAAAAAAAGAATATATACCAATACCACTTAACCGATAGTTAGGGGTCTTAGAAATAGATCAAAA
>NZ_JAELTV010001332.1 GCF_016429005.1 Pedobacter sp. ASV19 | reverse complement strand
CCTTCATTATTAATTATTACCATTCCATGCCTATCTGCTGTTATACCGGACTCTAACTTATAAGTATAAACAGGTATATTTTCATCCAATTTTGTTGGTAAATAAGCAAAATTGATATTATTATATCTGTGTTTGAGTACCGATCCAGCCTCTATTATATGTGTAGACATGATGAACATACAATTCCTTTTTTGCGAGAATGCTCCTGTTACTGCAATCGTAGCCTCGCACGCGTCTTTCACATTTGTTCCTCGAAACAATTCATCGAATATGACGAGAAATCTCTTCCCTGTACCAACTTCGTGAGCGATCTTTTTTAATCTTAAAACTTCAGCGTAAAAATGACTGTAACCCATATCCAGGTTATCCGAGACGTTAATGGAAGAAAATAATCCGTCTTTCACGG
>NZ_JAELTV010001331.1 GCF_016429005.1 Pedobacter sp. ASV19 | reverse complement strand
TGCCTATAATGATGGAAATGTAATACTAGCCTTGCCAACACTGTCTCAAAATAGCGGCGTTTCAGACTCGTGGTTACTGGAACATACCCTGAGTTATGATAAAAAGCTCGGCCTGCATAATATTTCAGTGCTTGCGGGTTTTACTGCTCAAAAAGATACCACCAATTCTTTTAATGCAAGAGGAAATAACATTCCAAACGGGATTTATTCTTTGTCGGCAGCCACTTCCGGACAATCGGTAGGAGGAGGATCGTCGTCTACCAGAAGAGAGTCGCTTATTGGACGGATTTCTTATTCTTATGATACAAGGTACCTGATCAGTGCATCGATTCGTAGAGACGGATCATCTATATTTCCATCAGGCTATCAGTATGGTGTGTTTCCATCGGTGTCAGCAGGCTGGAAC
>NZ_JAELTV010001330.1 GCF_016429005.1 Pedobacter sp. ASV19 | reverse complement strand
GTGTTCATCCTGATGCACTTCACGCACATGCCGGCCAACCTGTTTTCGCTGGGTGCGATCGACTTTGGCGTGATTGTGGATGGCACCATCGTGGTTACCGAGGCGATCCTGCGTCGACGCGAGGAAAAGCCCGGCGCCGTGCTGACCGAAGATGACGTGATGACGGTGACCAAGCATGTGGGGCGCTCGATCTTCTTTGCCACGCTGATCATCGTTACCGCTTACCTGCCTCTGTTCGCCTTTGAGCATGCGGAAGGCAAGCTGTTCAGGCCGATGGCTTTCACCGTGGGTTATGCCTTGCTGGCGGCCTTGCTGTGCACCGTCACGCTCACGCCCGGCCTGGCGTATTTTGCGCTGCGCAAGCCGCGCAAGATCTTCCATAACAAGCCGCTGGAACGCTTGCAGGC
>NZ_JAELTV010001329.1 GCF_016429005.1 Pedobacter sp. ASV19 | reverse complement strand
CCCCTGAAAACAAAGGCAATAAAATAATAGTACATGTTTGCAATGATATTGGTGCGTGGGGAAAAGGCTTTGTGATGGCAATTTCAAAACGTTGGAAAGAACCAGAACGTAGCTATAGAGATTGGTTTAAGACGAAAGACAACTTTGTCCTCGGTCAAGTCCAATTTGTACAGGTTGAAGATGAGCTTTGGGTTGCTAATTTAATCGGACAACATAAAATCAATAAAGACGAGCAAGGGAATGCACCAATTCGCTATGAAGCAATTTTATCAGGGCTGGACAAAGTAGGGCAATTTGCATTAGAGAATAATGCTACAGTTCATATGCCCAGAATTGGTTGTGGATTAGCAGGTGGAACCTGGGACAGAATAGAACCATTAATCCAATCTACTTTGATAGAAAAAAAC
>NZ_JAELTV010001328.1 GCF_016429005.1 Pedobacter sp. ASV19 | reverse complement strand
GCTTAAACCCTTATCCATAACCATTGTTATGCCTTTCTGGCGAGGTTTAACAGGAAGTACGGGTATATTATTTAAAGGATAGTTCATATATTCTGCAAAGGTGAAAAAAAAATAGACTGCTTTTATCAGCTTTATCTAATAAAAGGGGATTTTTTTATTTAATGTATTTACTGATCACCTCTATGATTGGCCCATTGTCCTGTAATTGCGGCAAATATTCAAACAGAATATAATGTTTATCCGGATCGGTATTTAAAGCCGTCTCCAAGTAAATAAGTGCTTCCTTATGCTCCCCAAGCGCAAAAAGATAAGCCACCATTCGATAATACAATTCCGCAGCATCCGGATTATTCTTAATGGCCTCAGAAATCGTTTCAGCCGCTTCATTTAATTTCCCCTGTTCGTAC
>NZ_JAELTV010001327.1 GCF_016429005.1 Pedobacter sp. ASV19 | reverse complement strand
ACTAGCCAAGGAATTAAAAAAAGAAGGCTTATCCAATGAATTTATAGCCAAAACTACCAAACTTTCGGTTCAGGAAATCGAAGCCCTCTAACACTCTCTCCCCCTAGTTCTTCCAATTCTTGGAAGAACGCGCGCCAGACACTCCAATTTTCTGCGCAATATCACAAAATACAATATTAAAACCTACATTATAGGAAAATCACGAATCAAATTGATGCTACTATAGGCCATTTATTGCTGGCTAACGATCTGGTTGAAAATAATATACTTCTACCATTTATTTTTTTCATATTAGAGGGTGATTAAATAATCATACGACATCCACTTCTAATTAAAAATGAAACGCATCATTGCCGTAATTACCATCTTTCTTTTGACGATCTCAATTGGAAAGGCGCAGGATTTTGT
>NZ_JAELTV010001326.1 GCF_016429005.1 Pedobacter sp. ASV19 | reverse complement strand
GCGTTGGGGCGCACCATTACCCGCGTGGACTGGTTCTAACCTGGCGTTCGCCGCCGGGCGCCTTCCGTTCTTGGATGATTCGATGAAGAAGCGATGCCGGTGCGCGACTTGCGTACCGGCGCGCTTCTTCGTATGCCGTGCGCCGGGCACTTGCCCATGGGTGCGGCTTGTATTTACGTTAGTGCTTACATAATTGTTCTGGGGCCCGTTATGTACCTTCCGTCGCTTGCTCAGTTAGCCCTCGGTAGTCGGCTCAAATCACTCAGCGATCATTTCTATGCAGCCGTGGACGAGGTCTATCGCTCCTGCGGGGCAGGGGTGGAATCACGCTGGTTCCCGGTATTGCGCTTTCTGTGGGAGCACGGCGAAACCACGGTGAGCGATGTCGCGTTGGCGATCGGCCAGACCC
>NZ_JAELTV010000013.1 GCF_016429005.1 Pedobacter sp. ASV19 | reverse complement strand
CCCCCCCCCCCCCCCCCCCCCCCCCCCCCCCCCCCCCCCCCCCCCCCCCCCCCCCCCCCCCCCCCCCCCCCCCCCCCCCCCCCCCCCCCCCCCCCCCCCCCCCCCCCCCCCCCCCCCCTTTTTACTGCCCCGGCCCCCCCCGAGATCTACACCGGCTAACGTTCGTCGGCAGCGTCAGATGTGTATAAGAGACAGACCCATTTCTCACCTGGTTTGGAACCCGGTATAGCCTGCTGATACTTCCACATTAATTTTTCCCATTCCTGCACCTTTTCGTTCGAGGCATCCATTGCCCCTTTCTTTTCAAAACTAAATTTACCATTTACTTCCATCATCATAAACAGCCTATTGCCATATCTGTAAATTTCCATGGCATCAATACCTGCAGAGGTAATACTGTCCTGGATTTCAGGCCATACCTGCTGATGCATGACTTCATATTCTTTGATCAGATCAGGATCATTTACCAGATCAAGCGCTAAACAATATCTTTTCATCTTATATATTTTTCTACGGTTTTTATTTTATGCTCTTTTAACAACCTTGTGTCCGGGTACACCGAATAGGAATACCACAGCGAAGCATATTAACGGAACTATATAGCCAACCTGAATATCGGCCAAATCAGTAATATAACCCATTGCCGGTGGCAATAATGCCCCACCTACGATGGACATGATGATCAGACTACTTCCAAATTTTGTGTCCTTTCCAAGATCTTTAATCCCCAAAGAGAAGATAGTTGGGAACATGATGGACATGAAGAATGCAATACCAATAACAGCAAATAGGGCTACAGTACCGTGAGATACCATGGCCACCACACACAGCGCCATACTGGCTACTGCATAAATAGCTAATAAACGTTCTGCTTTTATAAATTTCATCAGGAAAGTACCAAGTACACGCCCCGTTAGAAAGGCTAGTCCCATCCCAATACCAGCATAACCGGCTGCCTTTTGCTGATCAATTTCTGCAGCTTTGGTAGCATATAGTATAAAAAAGCTAAACACACAAACCTGAGCACCTACATAAAAAAACTGCGTAAGAACAGCCCACCTCAGGTGTTTGTGTTTAAGCGCATCCATTAATGTATGGTCGGCTGCTTTATCGCCAGGTTCTTGTGTCTCAACAATTTCAGGTAACTTCAGAAAAACAAAGATGATGGCAATGACAAGAATAATACCCCCCAGTACTAAATAAGGTGTTTTTACTGATGAAGCTTCTGATGCCAAAGCAAATTCCCTTGCTGAAGCAGTCATCTTACTTAATTCGGCATCTGAAATTCCTTTTATTAAAATAATCTTGGCACCAATTATCGGAGCGGTCATTGCTGCAAGCCCATTAAATGACTGCGCAAAATTCAAACGAAAAGTTGCAGTTTCAGGTGGACCAAGCAATGACGCATATGGATTAGCGGCCGTTTCCAGAATGGTCAGTCCACAGGCGATAATAAATAGCGCCCCTAAAAAGAACACATAAGCTTGCGTATTTGCAGCCGGTATGAATAAAAATGAACCAATTGCAAACAGCCCCAGACCTATAATGATTCCTGTTTTATAACCATACTTTTTCATAATGAATCCTGCCGGAAGCGCCATAACGAAGTACGCGATAAATACAGCAGAGTCGACCAAAGACGCTTCTAAAGTACTTAGACTAAAAGACCTTTTTAAATGCGGGATTAGAATCGGATCTAAATTATGTACAAAGCCCCACATAAAAAACAGGGAAGTAATCATAATAAATGGGAACAGGTACTTGTTCTTAGACATGTGGCTATTAGGTTATAATTTGAAATCAAAGGAAGTTAAAAAATAAACCCTGGTTATGTAAAATCTTACCCAATTATTCAATCAAATTGACATTTTTAGGGCCGGAAAATGGCGATTAAACAAAATGAATCGATTTCGTAAACCAGAAACGGGTATAAAAATACTATTGCAATAATGCTGTGGCAGACCACAATACAGGAGCCTGACCGTGCAAATCGCCTGTTAATCTTTTCCTGTCAAGGTAAAACTGACGGCTGGTATTTTTATTCGTTCCCTCACAAACATCACGAACATCTCCGTTTGCATCTATATAACCAACCAATGCTATCCATGCTTTTCTTGCCGCTGGTGCATAAGTCTTTGCGTCCAGCCAGCCTTTTTTCACACCAGTAATCATCGCGTAGGTGAACATCCCTGTAGACGAGCTTTCTTCCCAGGATTCTGCATCATCAACCAACTGTCTCCACATACCACTCGGTGCCTGGTACTTCAGTAATGAAGCCATCATCTCCTTATAGCCCTTCATGATCCTTGCTCTGTCTGCCTGTCTAGCAGGAAGGGAACTCAACAACTCCGCCATCCCGGCAGCCATCCAGCCATTTCCCCTACCCCAGTAAAACGGTGCAGTTGGAGCATGATAGAATAAACCATTTGGCTTCTGCAGGGAATCCAGATAAACCACCATTTCTTTCGCTGCCCTGTCCAGATACTTTTGCTCACCTGTAGCCTGAAAAGCCTGATTTTGAAGTGCAGTGATCATAAACATATCATCAATCCACATTCTGGTCTGCCAGGCCAATCCCTTTTTGTAAAACTCATGAGATTCAGCAACAACTCTTGGCCCCTCTGGAGCGCCCCATTGCTTATCTGCTATTCCCTTACCCAAATCGAGGTATTTCTGTTGTTTGGTCTGTATATATAATTGCAGGGGTACTGAACCAAATACGGAATAATCTACATGATCAGGCACAGGGATCATCTTCGCCTCTTCTCCAAACAACGGCTCAAATCTCTTTTCCAGCTGTCCCAGCAATACCTTATTCTGTGTCACACCTGCAAATTTAAGTGCCCCGTACCAAGTACAGGTTTCAGGATAGGTAATGACTTTTGGCGGCCCCGGCCTTCCAAAATTGGTATGTGGCGTAGCTATAAAATGATCGGCTATCCGCTGCCCTATTTCTTTCGGGTCGAAACCTTTAGGCCAGTCCTTCAAATCTGTTTTATTTTGTGCCAATCCTGCTGAAGAGATCAAAATTGATGCGGCGATCAAAGAATGTTTTACAAATGCTGAATTCATGTTTTACAAATTAAATAATGTAATGAGTGCTGCAATAAAGCCAAATTAAGCCAGGCTTTATTCTACAGAATTGTCTTATTATTCAGTGCTATTGTCAGTCATCATCAAAAAGTACTGCCAAAATAATTGAATCATTTGCCTGTGTAATTGAATATCGGGCCTTATTTTTAAACTAAACTTAAAGACTAAAACCAGACAACCAAATATATGAGAACCCTAAACATTTATACTGCAGTTTTCACTGTACTTCTAAGTACATGTGCCTTTAAAATAGTCACAGAAATACAATGGCAATCTAAACTTGTCCATATTAAAAATGATGGCAGTCTTACCTATACACCTGATGAAAAAGGCAATCAAATCCCTGACTTTAGTTATGTAGGTTACCACCACGGAAATGCCGAAATCCCAGACGTCAAAGTAGTCAAATCTATTACACCCGATGGTACAAATGACCAGCAGATCATACAGCAGGCCATTGATGAAGTATCAAAACTTCAACCAGATAAAAACGGTATCAGAGGCGCCATTCTGTTGAAAAGAGGGGTTTACAAAATTCCCGGAACGCTGCAACTGCAAGCTGGCGGCGTTGTCCTCCGTGGGGAAGGAGACCAAAAAGAAGGTACCCGTCTTATCGCAACGGGCAAAGGTCAACGTTCTTTACTGAAAATAAACGGCCAGGGAAAACCAGTTTCTATTGAAAAAACACGCACCAATGTGACCAGTAACTATGTTGGCACCGGAAGTTTTTCAGTAAACGTACAGAATGCCAGTCAATTCCATGCCGGAGACCCGGTGATTTTGTATTATCCAGGAAGCCAGAACTGGATCTCCGATCTGAAAATGGATCAGATTGAAGCAAGAAAGGGTACCAGGCAGTGGCAAGCAGACGAATACAACCTGGCTTTTCAGCGCGAAATTACAAAAATTGAAGGAAACACACTTTGGCTGGATAACCCCGTAGTCATGGAGATCAATCCAAAATATACCACAGCCCAAGTATATGCCTATACCTTCCCCGGCCGGATTGCCGAATCAGGTGTAGAAAACATCTATTTCGAATCCGAATTTCAAGGGGACACCGATGAAGATCATGGCTGGATAGCTGTAGACTTCAATAACATCGAAAACGGATGGGTAAGGAATATTACGGCTGTCCATTTCGGATATGCAGCAGTAAGCCTTGGAAGTCAGGCAAAAAACATCACTGTAAAAGATTCCAAATGTTTAGACCCCAAGTCGATCATTACAGGCAGCCGAAGATATTCATTCAATAATGATGGGCAGCTGAACCTGTTTATGAATATGGAAACCACTTACGGAAGACATGACTACGTAACCGGAGCAAAAACCCTTGGCCCAAATGTCTTTTTCAACGGCAAAACCAGACAGTCACAAAGCGACATCGGCCCCCATCACCGTTGGGCAGTAGGTACACTTTACGACAATATCGATACCGATGGAGATATTGACATCCAGGACCGCGGTAACTATGGCAGCGGACATGGCTGGTCTGGAGTAACTCAAATCCTGTGGAACTGCAAAGCAAAAAGAGCTGCAGTTCAAAGTCCGTGGGTATCCGGATTAAACTATGC
Source organism: Pedobacter sp. ASV19 (assembly GCF_016429005.1). Classification (GTDB taxonomy): domain Bacteria; phylum Bacteroidota; class Bacteroidia; order Sphingobacteriales; family Sphingobacteriaceae; genus Pedobacter. Next base: position 37,149 of record NZ_JAELTV010000013.1, on the reverse strand, counting down.
GATTGGTTTACAGGGTCAAAAATACCCAGGCAGATTTACCGACAGACCTGAAGGATATTGGGAAGGCCAGAACAAGCATGATCTGAACCCTTCCTCTCTTTACTTAGCACAACTGGCTGCAAGGAAGAAATAAGAAATTTTGAGACTAACCGAGGTCTGCACCCGTTTCGGTTTGCACCCAGAAAAATATGTTTTCTGATCGCGCTGAACCTTGCAGGTTCTGAGGCTTGATCATGAAAACATATTTTCAATATTATCAGCCATAAATTAAAAAGATCCTTTACATTTGCATAACCAGTTATGTAATTGATTATTCTTATGGATTTATTTAAAAGAACAGGTAAAATGGCTTTAGGAAGCCGTCTAAGATTGATGACCGCAAGAATCACAGACGATGCAGCCAAAGTTTACGAACTCTACAACGTAGAATTCGTACCAAAATGGTTCCCTGTATTTTTCGTTCTTGCAGAAGACGGCGGAAAAACCATTACTGAAATTGCAGGTGAGATTGGCCATTCGCAACCTTCAGTGAGCAAGATCGTTCAGGAACTGATCTCAGCCGGATTGGCACAGGAAAATATGGAATCGCCAGATAAACGCAGAAACATCGTTGCGCTGACAGAAAAAGGAGTGGAAATATCAGCGCTTATGAAGATTCAATGTGCCGATGTAGATGCCGCTATCGAAAGCATCATTTCAGAAGCCAGACAAAACCTTTGGGAAGCAATTGAAGAATGGGAATTTCTACTGGACCAGAAATCTCTGCTCAGAAGAGTACAGGAACAAAAGAAACTCAGGGAAAGTAAAGCCGTACAAATTGTAACCTACGAAGAAAAATACCAGACAGCCTTCAAAGCACTCAATGAACAGTGGATCTCTACCTATTTTAAAATGGAGGAAGCAGATTACAAGGCACTAGATAATCCTCAAACTTATATTCTGGATAAAGGAGGAAAAATATTTGTGGCACTATACGAAAATGAGCCTGTTGGTGTCTGCGCACTTATCAAAATGGATGATCCGGATTATGATTTTGAATTGGCAAAGATGGCCGTATCGCCTAAAATTCAGGGAAAGAATATTGGCTGGTTACTTGGCCAGGCAATCGTACAGACAGCAAAAGACTTAGGGGCATCCAAAATATACCTGGAAAGCAATACCATATTAAAGCCAGCAATCAATTTATATCAGAAATTAGGTTTTGTTAAAGTAGTAAGCCGTTCTACCCCCTATGCACGCTGCAATATCCAAATGGAATTAAAACTTAATCACTAACCTTTTTAAACAAAACCATGTCACAACACAAAGAAGTGAAACGGATCACCACAAATACGCTTCAGCAAATGAAAGCGAAAGGTGAAAAAATTGCCATGTTAACCGCCTATGATTATTCCATGGCCACGGTTATGGATGATGCCGGGCTGGATGTGATACTTGTAGGCGATTCTGCATCCAACGTGATGGCTGGGCATGAAACCACTCTGCCCATTACCTTGGAACAAATGATATACCATGCGCAGAGTGTCGTAAAAGCTGCAAAAAAAGCTTTAGTATTGGTAGATCTACCCTTCGGCAGTTACCAGGGCAATTCCAAAAAAGCCTTAACCTCTGCCATCCGCATGATGAAAGAATCCGGTGCGCACGGCATTAAGCTGGAAGGCGGTATTGAAATTATGGAATCCATTGAGAGAATAATCTCCGCCGGTATCCCGGTGATGGGACATTTAGGCTTAACCCCACAATCCATTAATAAATTTGGCACTTATACCGTCAGAGCTAAAAATGAAGCAGAAGCAGAAAGATTAAAACATGACGCTATGGCTCTACAGCAAGTCGGATGCTTTGCCCTTTTACTGGAAAAAATACCGGCAGAGCTGGGCAAAGAAGTTTCAGAAAGCCTCCATATTCCAACCATCGGCATAGGCGCAGGCATGCATTGCGATGGACAAGTGCTTGTTATCAATGACATGATCGGGCTAACCAAAGGATTCCGCCCCCGTTTTCTTCGTCAGTACTTAGATCTGTACAACGGTATATTCAACGCAGCACAACTCTACATCAAAGATGTCAAAACAGGCGACTTTCCTAACGAAAAAGAACAGTATTAAACCGCAGGAAACTTCTTACTATCCCACTCGTCCGGTCTACATGACTCGTCCTGCATAAACTTAACATCTGGTATAGGGCCGTTTGTTATGGCCTCCGAATTTTCACAAAAGCAATTATTTTTCGTTAAGAACTTTTGGATTGCTCATCTAATGCTTATATTCCAGCTTAAGGAAAAGACACATGACGTCATTGAAGCAGTTGAAGCCTCTTTTTATAGGTACGGGTCAGATTATGTTACAAGAAAATGCAGCAACGGGCGTATTTTTTCTTGCCGGTATATTTTGTGGTTCAGCTGTAATGGGCTTGGCAGCGCTGTTGTCCGCAATTATTGGAACATATACCGCTAAATTGTTCAAATATGATCAAGAAGAGATCAATAGCGGCTTGTATGGCTTTAGTGCTGTTCTTGTAGGCGTAGCTTTGACTTGTATGTTTCAACCAGGTATTACGGTAGGGCTGGGCGTTCTGATAGGCTCTTTTCTGGCAGCTGTTATTCAACATTTTTTTATCGCTAAAAAGATTCCGGCCTTTACTTTCCCATTTATTCTGGTGACCTGGGTTTTGTTGTTTCTCTTTTCTTCTTTTCCTTCTCTGGGCGTTCAGGCAGTGGAAGGCAGGGGGCTTACCAATGAAAATGGCTTTGCTGCCGTTTTCCTCGGATATGGACAGGTTATTTTTCAAAGCACCATCTGGGCAGGTGTTCTGTTCTTTATCGGGGTATTGATTTGTAGCCCTCTTGCTGCGATTTATGGGTTGACAGGCGCAGCTTTAAGTGCACTTCTTGCTTATGGAATGCATGAACCCGCGGAGGACATCTATTTAGGATTACTGGGCTACAATGCAGTTTTATGTGCGATTACTTTTGCAGGCAGAGCATTCCAGGATGTTTTGCTGGCATTCTTGTCCATTATACTTTCGGTTATGATTGTTGTGCTGATGAGAAGACTGAACCTGCCGGCATTAACTTTTCCGTTTGTATTGGCTACCTGGATTACATTGATATTGAAGAAGGTAATCTACGGAGGCGGGGCTAATCAATAGCAGCGGCATACCATCCTTGGGGCAGAGTGGGTGCAGGTTCGCAAAACAGGTACTTTTTGCGAACCTGGTATGAGGTTTCTGCGAAGAAGCTGCGAAGACGCTATTTCGCTTTCCTGGTCAGTGCTTCCAGATAATAGTAATCTCCATAAGACAAAGGAACATCAACCTCACTGTTAGAAGGTTTAGACCCTGTACTGTGCAATAAGATAAACCCCTTTGCCGTCCCAACAGGTGCTATATAATCTGTACTTAAACTGTACAAGATCTTATCCGCTTTCTTCAGATAATCAGCTTTATTAGCCTTACTATAACCACTAAGTTCGTACAACGCAGACGAAATCACAGCAGCAGCAGAAGCATCCCTCGGCTCATTCGGAATACCGGGTGCATTAAAATCCCAGTACGGGACCAAATCCTTTGGCATATTCGGATGGCTGAAAATATAATGAGCAATATGTTCCGCCTGCTTCAAATAAGCCACATTATGCGTATAGCGGTAACACATGGTATACCCATATAAACCCCAGGCCTGTCCCCTGGCCCAGGCAGATGCATCACTATATCCCTGATGCGTAGTCCTCTTCAAAACAGCCCCAGTATTCGGATCATAATCCACGACATGATAAGAACTGTAATCTGCCCTGAAATGATTTTTCATCGTTGTATTGGCATGGCTCACCGCAATTTTATAAAAAGAAGAATCTCCGGTCAGCCTGGTCGCTTCAAATAGCAATTCCAGGTTCAGCATATTGTCAATAATGGTTGGATTAACCCACTTGTCCCGGCTGTGGTCCCAGGAACGGATTACCCCGGTTTTAGGATTAAAACGCGTAGACAACGTTTTTGCGGATTCGATCAGCACCTCCTTATAGTGCGCATCCTTAGTCAGCTGATATCCCGTTCCTACACTACAATATACCTTAAAGCCCATATCATGGGTTGTACCGTTATCTTTTTCCTTTTCTATAGGTGCCGTAAACTGCTTTGCCTCAGCCATTCTCTTTGCAGAATGATCATTTTCATACAAATACCACAGCACCCCAGGAAAGAAACCACTGGTCCAGTCTTTTGAAGCTACCAATTTCAATTCACCCTTTTCCAATGTCCTTGGCGATACCAGACTGGCATTTTTGTTCGCTGCCAGTTCTTTCAGCATCAGGTCCGTTTGCAATTCAGCATGCTGAAAAGCTTTTTTTACATTTACTTTTTGTGCATTTGAGGAATTCACTCCTCCTATAAACAAGCCCGCTGCAAGCGCCGCGATGTGTATATTCTTCATCCTGTTCTTTATTTGGTCTCTATTTGGTCATTTGTCTAAAGGTAACTTTTCCAATGGTATTTGGCATACCTTTTTGCGCAGCAGCAATCTGGCCCTTAATCTTGCCATCCTTTTGCTTCTCTACACGAATCTCCCGGAAAGAATATTGTCCCTTTTCATAGTTATAACTTTCCCCATCATCATCATATAGCATATAATGACCAGGTTGCTCTCCGTAATACCTGATTTCCAGGTCAGTTTTCTCCTTCGGACCAGGAACATGTAGTCTCGGCTGCATCATAGGAATCACAGCTCCATCCTTCACATAGACAGGAATCTTATTTAAGCCCGGTGTTACCGTAATCACCTCACCATTGCCTGCATAGGCCCCAGTAAAAAAGTCATACCATTTTCCTTTAGGAAGAATGACCTGTCGGGTGGTTTGTCCGGTAAATAAAGGTGCCACCAATAAGCTTTCCCCGGCCATATACTGGTCCTTGATTTCCTTACTCACTGCCTCAGCATAAGGGTTTTCTTCCAGATTGGTATTCCCCTTTACTTTGACCACCCCGGTAGAGAAGCCCTCTTCTAAGGACATGCCCCTAAAAGGCGGCATGCCTTCAAAATGATACTTTGCAAACTCCGAATACCAGTAAGGCAACATTTGCATTCTCAACAGGGCCATTTCTTTTACCTGCTCAGCCACTTCCGGGAAGGACCAGGGTTTGGTGCTGCTGGACCAGGCATTAATCATCGCCATGGGCGAAAAAACAACGGTCTGCATTCTCCGGAGCCATTCTTCTGGTGTTTTAGAGGCCCTCACTTCTGGTGTCCACAATACCCCGGAGTATCCGCTGTTGATCAGCGCTGTAATGAAATCTTCATGATTGTAATAATCATCATAAATCACGTACGGAAAAGCATTGGCCCCGCCATTAGAAGCCCTCACCAATCCATAAGTTCTTTTATTGAGTTTTCTAAACATTTCTGTACTGTAGCGCTGCATCAGCACACCGTAGGTTTGACGCATTTGCTCGGCGCTCGTTCCCGATGGAAAAGTTGCTACATCAGGCCACAGGTAATGGTCATACCCATCCACCTCATCAATCTTATAGCCACTTACCCCCAGGCTAATCTGGTCCTGCTGCATCTGGCCAAACAGAATATCTCTGGCTTGCGGTGTCAGCAGATCAGGCACTACCCCATTCCAAACAGTATGAGAACCGGTATAGGGTAGTATATTTTTATAAAAAGGCGCATCTGGCGAAACATAAGGATTGGTCCACAAATTGATCCTCACACCTTTATCCATCATGGTTTTCACAAAAGTTTTAGGATCAGGATAACGTCCTTTGTCCCATTCAAAGGTGCAAGGATAAGCTTTACTCTGCCAGCCGGGCTCCAGCCCAACAAAGTCCAGCGGGTAGCCATTCTTTTCAAATTCGCTGACTTCCTTTTCTACATCTGCAGCAGTAGATAATGTTTTAACACGTTGTGTAAATCCGAGCCCCCATCTTGGTGGCAATGGCCCACCTCCCATAAAGAGGTTATAACGCTTAATGGCATCTATAGGCTTAGGTCCGGTAAAAACAAAAAATTCCAATCCCTCAGCAGCCACCAGAATTTCTACCGCATCAGAATAAGGCCTGGAAGACCAGCTCTTATCTGTATTCCGGTCTTTCGGTGCAGCAGGCGTTTCACTGTCCTTACGCACTGCAGAACCAACATACATATTGATATAACGGGCGGTATTGATAAAAACACCATAACCTTTAGAAGACACATAAAAAGGTACCGGGGCATGTGTACGACCATTGTCTTTACCACCAAAGTGATCTACATGCAATTGCAGCACTTTTCCCCGCTGGTGAATGGTCTGGAAGTTGAGACCAAGGCCATAAATCTGCTCCCCTTTTTCCAGAGGAAAACGTAAATAGGTCTTTCCGTCTATGATTTGAGTATGAATGGCTTCTTTGGCCAGAGGAAAATTCACTGAAGGAAGTTTGGAAAGTGCGCTTTCATTAGCCGTTGCTCCGGAGGCTTTGATCAGGTCATAAGCTTCAGGTTTTCCGGTTACCCCCTTCCACACACCAGGTTCTACTTCATTCCAGTTTAATCCCTGCGCATGAACAGCCACAGACGGACTGATGCATAAAAAAACAATTAGTAATCTACGGCGAATGCTCCACATGAAAAATACAGTTTAAATCTCAAAGAAAAGACTTCCCTCTTATGATTTTTAAACAATTTACGCCAGTCATTCAACTATATTGGCATTTAACCGCAAGCTTTTGCTCTTTTTTAGCTGTTGATATAACTTTCCAAAGCGTTGATGGTATGTTTCTGATCTTCAATAATGAACTTCACGACATCCCCGATGGATACCATACCCGCAATCAGACCTTCGTGCACCACAGGCAAATGTCTGATGTGCCTGTCGGTCATGGTTTGCATGCAGGATTCTATAGAGTCCTGGTATTTTACCGTAACCGGATCAGAGGTCATCACCTCAGAAATCAAAGTATCCTGCGAAGATTTTCCGTGCAGAATGATCTTTCTGGCATAATCGCGTTCGGTAAAAATGCCCTGAAGTTTTTGGCCATCTAAGATCAGTAAGGCACTGATGTTTTTTTCCATCATGACTTTGAGGGCTTCTAATACAGAAATTTCTGCAGGAACTGAATAAACTTCTGCTGATTTGGTACTGAGTAACTGTTGAACGGTCTTCATATGCCTGGAATTTGATATTAAATTTAATAAAAAAATAATTCAATTCAAAATCTCAACCGCATACAAAATATTGACGATCAAATACTTTACACAGCATTAATCTTCCTATTTTTTTGAATTCGCGTATTTTTTTGGCGTAATTCCAAACTGTTTCTGAAAACTTCTCGTAAACTGGGCCTGAGAATTAAAACCAATCATTGTTGCAATTTTGTAGATCTTATAATCGCTCTCCACCAGCAGTGCCGCCCCTCTCTTTAAACGACTGATATTGATTAAAGCATGAGGACTTAAATTAGAAATGGATTTTATTTTCCGGTATAAGGTGGGACGGCTCATATTCATGGCCTCGGCCAGATGGTCTACGTCAAACAAGTTCCCGGCCATGTGTTTATTAATCACTTCGTCGAGTTTATCCAGAAAGAGCTTATCATTCTGATTATGGGCAAGACAATGCAAGTGGGCAACCGGTGAACTGGCGTAGTGGCTCCTCATTTTCTCTCTGGCCGCCAAAAGATTATGCACTTGCGACAAGAGGTGTTCAGGAGAAAATGGTTTTTCAATATAGGCATCAGCACCAGACTCCAGTCCTTCTATCCTGGAATGCAGATCATTACGTGCAGTGAGCAGGATAACGGGTGTATGGGTATAATCTGCGTTTTCTTTTATCCTGCGGCACAATTCAAATCCATCCATTCCTGGCATCACCACATCACTGATCACCAACTGAATATTGGCATCCTCCATCATATCCTGTGCTTTATCTCCATCAGCAGCCTGCAACACCTGATAATCCCGGGCAAGCACACCTGCAATAAATGTCCGCACATCCTTATTGTCCTCCACCAGCAACAAGGTAGCCCGCTGATTATCTCCGCTTTGTTTGTCGCCTTCACTTAAAACCTCATTTTCCGGTTGGAACTCCACCTTATCGATAACAAATTCTTTATGATGATGAAGTGGAAGCTCCAGCACAAAAGTATTCATCTGCTCATCACTGAATTCAATATCTAAACGTCCCTCATGAAGCAAGGCCAGTGACCGGGCCAGTGGCAAGCCGATACCTGTCCCATTATTCTTATTGCCTATTCTAAAAAAAGGCTCAAATATCTTTTCACTCAAACGCCCGGGAATCAACTGGCCGTCATTCTTAATTTCGATCCTAAAATCCTGTCCTGCCGGACGAAGGCGGATCAGAACCTGTTTAGCCGCATACTTTACAGCATTATCCAAAAGATTACTTAAAATTTTATTCAGGGCTTCGGGATCTGCATAAGCAAAAAGTGTTTCTCCGGGAAGGTCTATTGCAAAGGAAATATCTTTTAACACGGCCGTTCCCTGAAACTGCAGATAGTTCTGTTCCAGTAAATCAGAAATGTTGACCAATACAAAGTTTAAACTAAAGCCCTTCTGTTCCGTCTTTCTGAAATCCAGCAACTGATTGGTCAGTTCCAGGAGCCGGTTGGTATTTTTCTCCATCGTGAGCAGGCTTCCCTGTATGCCAGACTGGTGTCCGGATTGTTTCATCACATCTTCCAGCGGGCCCTTGATCAGGGTAAGCGGAGTTCTGATCTCATGGGTCAGGTAAGTAAAAAATTCTATCTTGGCCCGGTACACCTCTTTCTCTTTCTCCACCTCCAGTGCTTCAAATTTTTGTCTATTCCTCGCTTCTGTTCTTTGATGATAATTTCTCACCAGATAGTAAACTATCCCCGTTAAAAGAACAATATAAAAAGCAAATGCCCAATTGCTGGCCCAGAATGGCGGCAGAACTCTGATTTTCAATACCGTTATCTTGCTATCCCATTTTCCCCCATCGGAAGAAGCCTGGACCATAAATTCATAAGATCCGGGCAGCAGCTTTGTGAAATAGACCTTCTGATTGTTTTTCAGATGTGTCCATTTCTTATCCATGCCCTCCATTTTATAACGGTACTCCGTCATCTCCGGAGCTGTATAACTTAATGCAGAAAAATCAATATTAAAGGTAGACTGTTCATACTTAAGCGTAAGCTCATTGGTAAAATTAATGGACTTGCTCAGTGGGGAGTTTTCTTTGTTAATGGGCAGATCCTGGTTAAACACCTGGAAATTGGTAATGTATACCGGTGGTGTAAAGTTGTTTTCAATAAAACAATTTGGATCAAAGCGGATAAAGCCCTTTAAACTTCCAAAATACATCCGTCCCCTGCTGTCTTTGAAACCCGAACTGTAATTAAACTGATCACCCAGCAAACCGTTGGCATTGGTATAGGATTTCGTACTGCCTGTTGAAGGATTAAAGCAAACCAAACCTTTTGAAGTACTGATCCATAGAAGATGCTTCTGATCTTCCAATATATTATAAAATACATTGCTGGGAAACCCATCTTTCTTTTCGTATACGCTGAATTTTCCCTTTTTCTCATCCAGCCTGCACAAGCCGTTTTCTGTACTTACCCAGAGCCTGTCCATACGATCGAGGAACAAACCATTAATGGAATTACTGCTCAGGCTGTTTTCGTCCTTCGGGTCATTTTTATAATAACCGGTTTTTCCAGTAGAAGGATTATAAAAATACAGTCCATCCCGTAAAGTAGCCGCCCAGAGTGTTCCTTTAGGATCTTCCAGAAGCGCAGCATAATGATAATAGGCAGGAAACTGGGGCAATTGCGTAAAATCATTGCTTGCCCTGTTGTATTGGTGAAGACCCGCAGAGGTTCCGACCAGGATCTTGCCAGCTCTCGTTTTACAGAGACTTTCAATAAAATTACTTTTCAAATTTCCAGGTCCGGGTCCGGCCACGTAATGCCGGATTACTTTGCCGGAGGGAATATCCAGAACGTCAAGACCACGTTCAAAAGTCCCGATCCAGAGTTCTTTTCCATCGGCCAAAAGCCCGTGAATATTGTAATGGGAAACACTGCCTGATTTTTTATCCGGGCTAAAATGTTCGAAGTGCCCATTTTGTGGATTAAATTTATTCAGTCCTCCATCTTCTGTACCAATCCACAGATGGCCGAAATCATCCTTGGTGATCTCTCTGACAGCATTTCCATAAAGGGAGTTGGCACCTTCATTAAAAAAGAATTTCTCAAAGGGCATATAGGGTTTGGGATAATAGTTGAGCCCCCCAAAATAGGTTCCCAGCCAGATCCCTCCTTCTTTATCTTTGCAAAACGTATATACTGCATTATCCGAAATTGAATAGGGATCACCATGCTTCTTACGCAAATTCAGGTATTTACCCGTAGCCATATTGTAAAGAAACAGGCCTGATTCTGTAGCAATCCAATATTCCTGTTCGGAATAGCGTATAAAATCACGGGCATAAATCTCAGTCTGATCAGCAGGGCTATACGTCAGGATGTCTTTATAGGTTTTGGTACCGAGATCAAAAAGTTTCACGCCCTGATTGGAAGTCCCTACCAGCAAGCTGTTTTGCCCGGTATCGTAAATTTTATCTATCCATTTTGAAATGACAGGTTTAGACTGATGAAATACATTATAGGCTTTAAATGAATTGTGCCGGGCATCGTACTGTTGCAGATCTCCCCAGGCAGTGGCTATCCAGACTTCTCCATTTGCACGGATACAAATAGATGTCGCATTAAAAAATTCCCGTTCCTGATAGGTTTCCACCGTACCGGTTTTCTGATTGTACCGGCTCAGGTTATCTCCGGCGATATACCAGATATTTCCTTCATGGTCTGCCTTAACATCCCGGATATCACTGTTCAGGGAAGGCTTCAGTAAAGTAAATTCTTCTGTTTCAGCATTGTACTGATACAGTCCCTTCAGGGTTCCTACCCAGATTACTTTATGTTGATCCTCATAAATGCTATGGATGAAATTGCTGCCTATACTTTTCGGATTCTTCTTGTCATTTCTGAACACTTTAAAAGTATAGCCGTCAAATTTGTTCAGTCCATCTTTGGTTCCGAACCACATAAATCCCCTGCTATCCTGTACACTGCAGATCACAGAATTATAGGAAAGACCGTTTTCTGCCCGGTAACTTCTAAAACTATAAGACTGTCCGATGGCCTGACCTATAGACACCATACACAGGAGTAACAGGAAAATTGTTCTTTTCAAAATCGGGGTTTAATTTGGTTCAGTTTAAAGATACAGATCAAATGCTGTAATTCTAAAAGCATCTTTGAGAAATGCCCGAAAACCGCTTTATTTAACGCATTATGAGCGGAATTGACAAAAAGTTGATCCGTATAATCAAAAAATATTAACTCCTTTTGGATTGTCGTTCGGCTGTTATACAGTTTCGTCCGGCAAACATATAACCAAATTAAACCTAAAAGATTATGAAAAATTATTTACTGCAGCGACAGGAAGCTGTTGCGGGTATCGGGATCCTTTTCAGAAGGAAACTGCTACCAGTATTGGGCTTCACCCTCCTTCTTTTATTTTTCTGCGTGCCAGGCAAAGCACAAAACACCACGACCATAACAGGTAAAGTCATGGATCAAAACGGAAATCCACTTCCTGGTGCAATTGTTAAATTGAAGAATACGACAATCGGCACGATGACAGGTGCTGAAGGGAATTATAGCATTCAACCTCTGGAGCCAAAAGGAACCCTTGTTTTTTCTATGATCGGATATACCACACAAGAAATTGATATTTCAGGACGTAAGACCATTGATGTAAAGCTGACAGAGGAATCCAATGCGCTTAACGAAATTGTCGTGGTTGGATACGGCACACAATTGAAGAAGGACCTGACCGGTGCCATATCCGTGGTAAAAGCAAGTGATGTGCAAAAGAAACAAGCTACAACAGTTGCTGAAGCACTTCAGGGCCAGGCTTCCGGAATTAAGGTACGTGGAGGCGGACAGCCTGGATCTGAAGCCCAGATCCAGATCAGAGGACTAAAGAATCTAATGGACTCCAATCCACTTTATGTTATTGATGGATTGATCACTTCCGCAAACAGAGACTTTAACCCCAATGATATCGAGTCGATCCAGATTTTGAAAGATGCTTCAGCCGCCGCGATCTACGGATCAAGGGCAGCAAGCGGGGTGATTATCATCACCACTAAAAAAGGTAAAGAAGGTCCTTTACAAATAGATTTCTCCGGAAAAACCAGCGTACAAACCATTCCGCGTTATAAACTGGCCGGAACTGAAGAATTTTCAAAGCTAAACTTTATGGCTTATGACAATGCCAATGTCACCCGTCAGAAATTAGACCTCAGTACCAATACCGACTGGCAGGACGCCGCTTTTAGAACCGGCAATGTGCAAGATTACACAGCCAGTTTCTCCGGTGGTGGTAAAAGCAGTTCATTCCTGGTTTCGGCAGGATATTTTGGCAATAAGGGCACTGTAATCAGCACAGGCTTTGACAGATACAGCCTGCGTGTGAATACCCAAGGTACCAAAGGAATCTTCAGCATTGGCGAAAATCTTGCAATTACCAATTCCAAAAGGGACGAGATGTCGGGAAATCCGATTATTGACGTGATCAGGCTTTTGCCAACCATTCCCGTATACAATCCGGCAAACCCAGGTGGTTATGGATATGGCGATGAGGCCAAAGCCAGGACCTTCGGAACCAATCCGGTAGCCATTGCCGACCTGGAAGACCGTACCAATGAAAACCAAAGGATCCGGGGTAATGTATGGGCCGAACTTAAATTTCTTCCTGAGTTGAAATATCGCTTAAACTTAGGTTATGAAAGCAGCAATGATCATTATACTTATCTTAGGAAACGGGGAAACTGGACTCTAAATCAACCGCTGGATCCAGCCATTGCCAATGAAAACCGTGCTAATTTTTCTACCAAACTGATTGAACATACCCTGACTTTTAACAAAGAACTGGGAAAACACACTTTAAACGTTATTGCAGGCCAGTCCTACCAGCGAGATGACTATGCACAGATTTGGGGTACAAAAAGAAACCTGCTGGTCAACCCAGACGGGGGTTATTATAATGTTCTAGACCAGGGTAATGAGGGCCAGCTGGGCGGTTTCAAGAACAGATCCGATATCATCTCCTATTTCGGCCGCCTGGAGTACAATTATGCAGATAAATATCTCGTAAATGGGGTAATGAGGAGAGACGGTAATTCCAGATTTGGGCCTGGATACAAATGGAGCAACTTCCCCTCGGTTTCGGCTGCCTGGCGCATCAGCAAAGAAGATTTCTTTAAATCCAGCTGGATCAATGACCTGAAATTAAGAGCCAGCTATGGTACACTGGGAAGTTCCAATACGGACTATTATGATTATATCGGGGTAATCAACACCTTCTCTACGATTGCAATGGGTACTGACCAGCACATAGAACCCGGAGCTATACAGGTAAAGCTGGCAAATGATAATCTCCATTGGGAAAGATTGACCCAGCAGAACTATGGTTTCGACGTATCCTTTCTGAACAACAAACTTTCGGTAAGCTCCGATTATTTCATTGCCACAACCAAGGATGTTTTATTCGGTTTTCCAATTGCTTTAACAACCGGGAATGATGGTGGCAACCCAAGAGTAAACGGTGTTACCCTCCAGAACAAAGGTTTTGAATTTTCTGCAGCATACCGGGAAGACAGCACGCCCTTCAAATATTCTGCAACAGCCAACCTTACGTTGCTGCGCAATAAAGTATTGGATTTTGGCTACAACCGGAACAACACTTATGTAGGGAACACCATTACCGAGGTTGGCCAGCCAATCGGCATGTGGTATGTTTTACAAACAGATGGACTCTTCCAAAACCTCGATGAGGTAAACAATTACAAAAATGCTGCAGGTAAGGTCATTCAACCAGGGGCCAAACCTGGTGATATCCGCTTTAAAGATAACGACGGTGATGGACAGATCACCAATTCAGATAAGGTGGTGGTAGGCAGTCCATGGCCTAAATACGAGCTTGGCTTAAACCTGAGTGGTTCTTACAAAGGCTTCGAATTGAATATGGACTGGTTTGGTTCTTTTGGTGCAAAGGTATTTAATGGCCCCCGCAGCGTTATGGACCGCTTTGACGACAATTCCAATTACCGTGCAGGCATACAACCCTGGACACCGGAGAACCCGAATACCAACGTACCTCGTGCCTATTATGGCTCTACCCTTAATTCCCGTGGTGATTCAGACCGTTGGCTGGAAAATGGTAGTTTCTTCAGGCTGAAATATATAAGCCTTTCCTATAAAGTTCCTGAATCTGTAGTAAAAAAGATAGGCTTCCAAAATGCCCGTGTAACGCTTTCCGGTCAAAACCTCATCACTTTCACAAAATACACAGGACTTGATCCCGAGTTTAGCAACGGAAGTGTTTTTGAAAAAGGTTATGACTTCGGTGCATTTCCTAACCTGAGGATGTATTCACTTGGTTTACAGTTCGGATTTTAAACTAAACTATCATGAAAAAGATCATTATTATTATGCTGGCATTAACTACTGCCGTTTTATATTCCTGTAAGAAAGACTTACTGGACCAGAAAAATCCAAATACACTGACTAAGCAACAGTTCTGGAAAACAGAAGATGATGCCCAGAATGGGGTCAACTCTATCTACGCGATGTTCTACCAGAATGGTGTATGGAACCGCTGGATCTATTTCAGGTTAGACTTGACCTCCGATGAAGGTTTCAGCAATAGCCCATGGATAGAGCTTGGAGACTGGACGCGTTTCCAATATGTAAATTACAATTTCTGGGAAGGAAATGTAAACACCTGGAGAGATACCTACAAGGCAGTGTTCCGCTGCAACCAGGTATTGGCCAATGTACCCAACATCCAGTTTGCTGATGCCGTAAAAAAGGAGAAAATCCTTGCCCAGGCCAAGTTCCTAAGAGCTTTCTATTATTTCTATGCAGCTGTATTATGGGAAAACGTACCCCTGGTTCTACAACCATCGGAGCCTGCTGATCTGCCACAGCAAAATACAGTTACAGAAGTTTTTGCCCAGGTGGTAAAAGACCTTAATGAAGCCGCAGCTGTACTCCCGGATCAATGGGACAATGCCAATGTGGGCAGACCAACAAAAGGTGCTGCAATGGCATTGCTGGGAAAAACCTATATGCAGCAGCGTAAATGGGCGGAAGCCAAAACCGCATTTGATTATTTAGTTACCGGAGCAGGAAAGGGTTATTACGATCTGGTCGATTATAAAGAGAATTTCAGGGCAACCCAGGAAAACAACAAAGAATCTGTTTTCGAAATACAATTTTCCGATGCCAATAAAACACCGGAGGGAGATGCACCAAATTCCAATATGGGCAGCAACAGAAGCCAGTTCTTTGCTCCACGTTCTATTGGCTGGTCTGACGGGCAGGCCAGGTACTGGATGGTTTCGGAGTTTAAAAAAGAAAAAACCAGGGATGGAAAAATTGATTCGCGCTTAAGGTATTCGTTATTCTATCCAGGCCTGGAGGCCGATTTTGGCGACAAAACTTATGGCCGGAGCTGGCAATGGAATGCTGATGAGGCTTGGTTCAAGAAATATTCCCGGGATTATTACCGGAATGACGAAGATTATTACAACCAGGTCAATAATCGGGTGATCCGTTATGCTGATGTGTTGTTAATGTATGCTGAAGCCCTGAATGAACTGGGACAGACTTCAGATGCTTACCCCTATGTAAACCGGGTTCGCAACCGCGCCAACATGGCTGATCTCGCCACGGCTTACCCTGCTATCGGCAACAATAAAGACCTTTTCAGAGAAAGATTGAAAACAGAAAGAATGCTCGAGCTCTGCGGTGAAAGCGTAAGATGGGCCGACTTAAAAAGATGGGGAGATCTGGATACCCAGCAAGGTGTAGACAAAGTGGCACAGCGCGATCCTGACTTTAAAAATTTTATTGTGGGTAAAAGCATCAGACTGCCATTGCCGCAATTGGAAGTGGAAAACAATAAAAATCTGAAACAAAACCCAGGATACTAATAATAACTTAAATTTAAGAATGATGAACAGACCCAATATTTTCTGTGCGCTGCTCCTGGTTTTGATGACCGGTTGTGGAAAGCAAGGTAAAACGCAAAACCCTCCGGTAACACCCCCACCTAAATTACCGGAAAACTCCTATATAAACCCCGTTTTCATGCCCATTCTGGCAGATCCTTCCGTATTGAAGGATCCTGTCAGCGGCAATTTTTATGCCTATGGAACAGAAGACAACTGGGGTGATGGAAAAGGCAGCCATCTTGTGGCCGTGGTTAAATCCTCAAACCTTGCAGACTGGAGTTTTATACGGGATGCCTTTAATACAAAGCCTACATGGAAACAAAATGGCGGAATATGGGCACCAGATGTAAACTACATTAATGGTAAATATTATATGTACTATGCTTATTCTGTCTGGGCAGACAGCAACCCCGGTATAGGTCTGGCCATTGCTTCAGATCCGGCCGGTCCTTTTACCGATCTAGGAAAGCTTTTCCTGAGCAGTGAAATTGGCGTAGCCAATGCCATAGATCCATGTTATGTAGAAGATGCTGGCAAGAAATATTTGCTTTTCGGAAGCTACAGCTCTGCACCAAATAATGGTACCTGGGGTGTGGAATTATCGGCAGATGGCAAATCTGTTCCTGATCCAGGAGGTAAATTCAAGATTGCCGCAGGTGATTTTGAAGGGGTAATGATCCATAAAAGAGGTAAATATTACTACTTTTTTGGTTCCAAAAACAACTGCTGTGATGGTGCTGCGAGTGTTTATCAGGTAAGGGTGGCTCGTTCGGAGAACCTACGTGGCCCTTATTTAGATAAAGATGGACATGACATTAACATTAGAGACAATGGGACCTTACTCATCCAAAGAAACAACCGTTTTGCAGGCCCGGGTCACAATGCCCAGATCATGACGGATGATGCCGGAACAGATTGGTTCCTATACCACGCCATAGAAATTGCAAATCCTGTTGTTAGCAGTGGTGCCAACAGAAGAGCACTCATGCTAGACAAACTGACCTGGAACAATGACTGGCCGGAGATCCAAGATAGCACCCCATCAACTACCCCACAGCCTAAACCTGTTTTCAATAAAAAATAGCTCATATACCTAATTATTTAAAAAGATGAAACGATACAATTTAATGTTGCTGCTGCTCAGTGTGATTTTGTTCCAGGCCTGTACACAAAAACAGGTCAAAACAACTGCTGCTGAAGAACCTAAGGTCTGGACCAGTGCGCAGGCTAAAAAATGGTATAATGGTGAACCCTGGCTGATTGGGTCAAATTATCTTCCCAGCACTGCGATCAATCAACTGGAGATGTGGCAACAAGATACCTTTGATACGACAACCATAAACCGGGAACTGGGCTGGGCACAATCACTTGGCATGAACACCATGAGGGTCTACTTGCACGACCTACCTTATCAAGACGATTCCACAGGCTTTTTAAACCGGATAGACACCTTTCTTCGTATCGCCAAAACCCATAACATCAAACCCATATTTGTCATCTTCGATTCTTGCTGGGACCCTTTCCCTAAATCGGGTAAACAAAGAGCCCCAAAGCCTTTTGTACACAATTCGGGATGGGTACAAAGTCCTGGCCGGGAGGCGTTAAAAGACACCATCCAATATGCAAGGCTGGAGAAATATGTAAAGGGTCTGATCGGCCACTTTGCACAGGACAGCCGTATCCTGGCTTGGGATGTTTGGAATGAACCGGATAACACCAATGACTCTTCCTATGGAAAAGAAGAACTACCACAAAAAGCAGAACACGTTATCCCATTACTCAAAAAAACCTTTGAATGGGCCAGAAGCGCACAACCTTCTCAGCCTCTCACCTCTGCGGTCTGGGCAGGCGACTGGTCTTCAGATACCGTACTTAAGCCCATTCAAAAACTGCAACTGGAAGAATCTGATGTAATTTCCTTTCACAATTATGATAAACCAGTTGATTTTGAAAACCGCATCAAACAGCTGGAACGTTACAACAAACCGATGATATGCACAGAATATATGGCCCGTCCAAACGGAAGCACGTTTGAAGGCTTTTTACCTATTGCAAAAAAATATCATGTTGGTATGATCAACTGGGGTTTTGTAGATGGAAAATCTCAAACCATCTATCCCTGGGACAGCTGGCAAAAGAAATATACTGGCGAACCTCCAGTATGGTTTCATGATATTTTCAGAAAAGACGGAACACCTTACCGCGCAGAAGAAACCAATTTCATTAAACAAATGACAGGAGTTACCAAAAACTAAATGTATGATAAACTGCATAAAATCTGCGCTGTTTTATTTATTCTTCAGCCTGCCCCTTGCGGTGTATTGCCAATCTGCCTCCCCTATTCAGTGGGGGCAGATCTGTACCATTCAACCCGATACATCAAATGCTTATGGATCCCAGTATGGACGTTTGCTGCAATTAAAGAATGGCACCTGGCTTGCTGCGTATACCATATCAGACAACGCTGGTTACCAGAAAGATCAAACAGGAGGCCTTCGTCTCGAAATTGCGCTGAGTCATGACCGTTGCCGTACCTGGAAGAAAATAGCCCTGCTCAAAGATCCGGGAAGAGATCTCGACAACGCACAAATGATCCAGCTCAAGGATGGGCGTATTTTGCTGGCCTGCCGCTCTGTACGCTGGCAGGAGTCTTATATTTTGCCAGTCTATAAAAGTAGTGATTTGGGCAAAACATGGAAAAGACTGAGTATAATAGACCAAAATGAAGGTCAACCTGGCACTTTAGGTAAACCAGACAAAGGTATATACGAGCCCCATTTTTATTTTCTGAACGATGGACGGCTATCGGTAATGTATGCCAATGAAAAACACGTCACGGAAAGTCCTTCTTACAGCCAGATTATTTCCCAGAAGATCTCTCCGGACCAGGGGAAAACCTGGGGCGAGGAGATTTGGGTAGCGCATGAACCAGGACACCCAGAATCCAGGCCAGGCATGCCGGTATGGACAAAAATGAAAAACAGCAAATATATCGTTGCTTATGAGATCTGCGGCCCGGAGGCCTGTAACATTTATTATAAAATCAGCGAAGATGGGATAACCTGGCCACAGGGCTTAGGCACCAACATTCCGGATCAACTGGGCGCACCTTATATCCTGTCTTTAAGTAATGGCGATCTCGTCCTGACCTCTAATAAAAGCACGATTTCTGTAAGCCACGATTTTGGAACAACCTGGACTGCCGCGGCACAAGCCTGGGGCAAAACCCTTTGGCCTGCCTTATACCAGACGGACAAGGATGAAATTACTGCAGTCAACTCCCTGGGCTCTAAAAAGGGACGTCATGTGGTGAGCATCAGAATCGGCAATTTCAAATAACCCCCATCAGGCCTTTCTCAAATGCCAGGCTTTAGGCTTTGTAAAGGCCCGAAATCCCTGATGCGATAAACTGACACCGATTCCGGAGTGCTTTCTACCGCTCCAGGGCAATCCTGCACTTACCCGGTCACAACAATTCCAGTAACCGCTGCCACTGTCTATTTGTGAAAGGATACGGGTTGCCCTATCCAAGGTATTGCTATAAACAGATGCCGTCAATCCGTAGGCTGTATCCTGCATCAGCTTAAGCGCCTCTTCATCATCTTTAACCTTCATAATGCCGATTATCGGTCCAAAGCTTTCTTCCTGCATCACCTTCATCCTATTGGTCACATTGGTCAATATGGTCGGTTCGAAGTAGTATCCGGGACTTTGCTGAATACACCCCCCCAATACCAGGGTAGCACCCTTCGCGACTGCATCTCTTACCTGCTCTTCCAGTACTGCCAGTTGTGGTTTTCGCGTTAGTGCCCCAAAATACACACCTTCTTCTGTCGGAGGCCCTGATTTCCAGGATCCCACTTCCCGGACAAAAGCAGTCACATATTCGTCATACACTTTTTCATGCACATAGATCCGCTCTACAGAACAACAACTTTGCCCATTATTGTAAAAAGCACCATCTGCTGTCCCCGCGGCTACCGCAGCAATATCCTTTACATCATCGGCAACATATAAAGGATCCTTCCCCCCCAACTCCAGCTGACAAGGAACCATCTTCCAGGCCACCCTTTCATAAATATGCTGCCCGGTTTTATAAGAACCGGTAAAGAAAAAACCATTAAAATCCATATCCAGTAAGAGTTCCCCAGTTTGTCCTGTCCCAAGCGCAACTATAAAAACATGTTCAGGAATACCTGAGGCTTTGAGTAAACGTTCTATTTCCAGTCCGGTAAGTGCCGCATATTCAGAGGGTTTATAAAGCACCGCATTTCCAGCCAGTAAGGCCGGAATAAATACATTGACCCCTACCAGGTAAGGATAATTCCAGGCAGAGATATTGCAAACAACCCCTAATGGTTCATAAGAGATCTTTTCCTGCATATCTTCTGCATCACTTACCATTTCTTCTGAAAGATATTTTGCCGCATGGTCCAGCATCCATCTGATCCTTGTTCTTGCACCATTGATCTCATTCCTGGACTGCTGTAAAGGTTTGCCTGTTTCAGCAGTAAGTATGGCTGCAAGTTTTTCTTTTTCTGTATCCAGCAGGTCAAAAAAACGCGTCACCACTGCTAAACGTTCCTCAAGCGCCCGCTTCGCCCACTGTATCTGACCAGCTTTCAGCAATTCATATTTTGTTTCGAGAGAAAGATGATCATCTTCCTCCAACACTGCAATAATTTCTTCCGTAGCCGGATTGATTACATTCATTTCTTTGATTCTTTTATAGCCTTAATAAACCGTTCTTTGATTTTTTGGGATAGCGGATTCCGCTCTTTTTCCTGCATTCTTTCCGGATGCCACTGCACCGCCAGCATAAATGCTTTATTGCTTTTATCTTCAAATTCCAGGGCTTCTATAATCGGCTGTTCTCCCTCAGAATAAGCACTGATCATTAAATTGGCACCAAGATGATCAGGATGGACACGCTGGTGATGGGCACTGTTCACTGTTCCGTTCTCTATGCCGGCAGTCAAATGCAGAAGGCTACCAGGAACAAGGCTTAAGCCATGTACTTTATCTTCTGTTCCCTTCTTGTGAACCAGGTTCAGCTGTTCCCCGTTATCTTCAAAAACAGTCCCTCCCTCCAGGATATTGATATATTGCATGCCTCTGCAAATCCCCAGAACAGGGATATTATGGGTCTGAGCATAGATGTACATCTCCTTTTCAAATTCGTCCCTTTCCGGCAAAAAAATCTCCGGCCGGTAAGGATAATCTTTCGCACCGCCGTACAGTTCGGGCAAAACATCTATTCCTCCGGTTAAAACAAAACCATCACAGTACTGAAAATCGCTGCTGTTGTTTTGTTGAAAAGAAAGTTCCAGCAATTCGATATCCTCACCCAGTTCCTCCGGTGTAAACCAGTTCCAGTAATTTCTAAAATTAGTTTCCGTATAACTTATTCCAATCTTCTTCATAACGCGAAGCTAAATCGCTCTTAAATACAGTTGTTTAAAATCTTCCCTGTTTACGGGTTTGGGGTTATTGGGATGGGCAAAATCGGCCAAAGCCAGGTCTGCCAGGGTTTCAATATGTTCAGACTTTACTCCAATTTCACTCAAATGATGAGGAATATGAATTTTTGAATTTAAATCAAACAGGTACTTCACTACGGCTTCTCCATTCTCCTCTTTCAATTCTAAAGTCCTTGCTATCCGGCGAAATTTATCTTCAAAGCCGGCAATATTGAATTCCATACCGTAAGGGATGTTCACCGCATTGGCCAAACCATGGTGGGTATCCAGCAGCGAAGAGAGCGGATGTGCCAGAGAATGGACCACACCCAGCCCTTTTTGAAAGGCAATCGCGCCCATCATAGAAGCCATCAGCATTTTACTTCTGCTTTCCAGATCAGGGTGGTTGGTCGCTTTCTCCAGGGCATCTTTGATCAGATAGATACCTTCCAGCGCTATTCCATCACATAAAGGATTCGGATTTTTAGCTAAGAATGCCTCCATATTATGGGTCAACGCATCCATACCCGTTGCAGCTGTGATAAATGGCGGTAAATCCATGGTTAATACAGGATCGGCAAACACAATTTTCGCCATGAGCTTCGGCGAAAAAAGGATTTTTTTCTGATGGGTCTCATCATCGGCGATAATGGCACTCCTGCCTACCTCACTCCCGGTACCGGCAGTTGTAGGTACGGTAATAAAATGAGGAACATCATTGGTCACATAAATATCCCCGCCAATCAAATCATCATATTTAAACAGATCCTCCCGGTGATTTACCCGCAATACAATGGCTCGGGCTACATCCAGCGCGGCGCCGCCCCCTATACCAATAATGCTATCCCTTGAACTTTGATCCCAGAGTTCAGTCCCTTTGTATACATCACTCTTTACAGGATTTTTATGGATATTTGAAAACACCTCCACTGAAAGCTGCTGTGCCTCCAGATCCTTGATGATCGATTTAAAGAAGGGCAAACCAGCAATCACCGGATCTGTAACAATCATCGGCTTGCCGAGTCCATTGGCTTTTAGATAAGCAGGCAATTCCTTTATCGCCCCGGCACCAAAACGAATGGTGGTTGGAAAATTATACTGGTATACTTTATCAAATGTCATATTGCAGCTTCGTCTTAAATAATTTCAAAATATCTTTTCAATTCCCAGTCGGTTACCACTTTGGCAAACTGTTTCCACTCCCACTCTCTGGTTAACGTAAAATGTTCTACAAACTGATCGCCAAACAATTCTTTTGCGACTGCAGATTGCTTCATCATTTGTGTAGCATCATGCAGGTTGAAAGGTAAAACACCATTGGAAAGGTCTTTATAGCCATTTCCCGTGGTAGCCTCTTTTTCCAGTTTCATTTTATGCTTAACGCCATACAACCCTGCAGCCAGGCAAGCGGATAGCGCCAGATAAGGATTGGTATCTGCCCCCACTACCCTGGTTTCCAAACGCGTGGTTTTGGAATGGCCTGGCAATGCCCTCAGGGCTACCGTTCTGTTGTCTATACCCCAGGTCAGTGTAGTTGGTGCCCAGGCACCTTCCACCAATCTTTTGTAACTGTTTACCGTTGGAGCAATCATGGGGAGTATTTGCGGCAAGCAATACAATTGCCCGGCGATATAACTCTTCATCAAATCACTCATTTTATGCGGGTCCTTTTCCTCATAAAAGAGATTATGCCTGGAACCTTTATCCCAAAGGCTTTGATGCACATGCCCACTGCACCCTGGAAGATGCTCGCTGATCTTGGCCATAAAAGTGGCCATAAGGCCATGTTTATAGGCAATTTCTTTAACGGCAGTTTTAAACAGCACCGCCTGGTCCGCAGCTTGCAGCACCGGTGCATATTTAATCGCAGCTTCATAAACCCCTGGACCTGTTTCGGTATGTAAGCCTTCTATCGGGATACCAAATTTGCAAAGCAGGTCAAACAAATCACTCATATATTCATTTTTCAGGCTCCCTCTCAGTATAGAATAGCCAAACATCCCCGGGCTTAAGGGACTAAGCTGTTGGAAGCCCTTTTGGTAAGCCGTCTCGGGTGTTTCAGTAAAATTGAACCATTCAAACTCCTGTGAAAAATAAGCGGTAAATCCCTGCAATTCTGTATCACTTAACACCTTACGGAGCAATTGTCTGGGACAGGTATATGCTGCAACCTCCTGCTCGTTAACAAAATCACCCAGAAAAAAAGGAGTACCGTTCTCCCAGGGGATCTTACGGAAGGTACTCAGATCCAGTTTCACCAAAGCGTCCGGATAACCGGTATGCCATCCTGTAAATTTCACATTATCATAAGCCGCATCGCCCATATCCCAACCAAAGGTTACATCGCAAAAGCCAAGCCGTCCCTCGGCAATCGAACTGAATTTTTCAGCAGCAATGTATTTTCCTCTTAAAACCCCATCAATATCTGTCACAGCAACTTTTACCTTGCCCGAGGGATGCTGTTGTACGTAAGCGAGTATCTCTTGTGTTGTCATGTATCCGTTCTTTTAAAAATTTTGTACAGCAAAAAAGTGATGATCAGTATAGAAAAATAAATAAGTCCTAACTGGAAACTGTAAATAAACATGGCCAGGATGGAAACCACTGCAATCACCAGGGAAACCACCGGGAATACCGGATAGAAAGGCGTGCGGAAAGGCCGGTGCAGACCTGGTTCCTGTTTTCTCAACAAGATAATGGAGATCATGGAAATAATATAGAGTGTCAGTGCACCAAACACAGAAACAATAATGATCTCCGATGTTTTTCCCGATAACAAAGCAAGGATTCCGATCACCATATTTCCAAGGAGCGCATTGGCCGGGGTATGGAACCTGGGAGAGATCTTTCCCAGAAAGGAAGGAATATTATGCACCCTTCCCATTTCGTAGGTGGACCTTCCTGCAGCCAGGATCAGCCCATGAAAAGAAGCCACCAGACCAAACAATCCAACGGTAATCAGCAAATGATACATCAAATGATTGCTGCCCGTAATCCTGGCCAGGGCTAAGGGCAGCGGAGAATCTGAAGTTTCTCCGGATACACCATTTTTATAAACAATCGCTTCCCAGCCGCTGATTCCGGTAGCCGAAATAAAGATCAGCACACATAATATGGCCAGGGTAAAAATAGCCCAGCCAAAGCCTTTACTAATGTCTCTCTGAGGATTCTTGGTTTCTTCTGCCACATTTGCAATTCCCTCAATACCCAGAAAGAACCAGATGGCGAAAGGTATGGCCGCAAATACCCCTCCCCAACCGTTGGGAAAAGAATTGCGCTGCAGATTGGCCATCTCAAATTTTGGCAATGCAATGCCAGAAAACAAGAGCAACTCCCCTACGGCCAGCACCGTAATGATGACTTCAAAGGAAGCCGCCGCCTTAACACCGTAAACGTTCAGTGCCGTAAACACAAAATAGATGGCAATAGCACTGCTTAGAATAGGTACCTGAGGAAAGAAAGCATTAAAATAAGCACCAATAGCAAAAGCAATAGCTGGTGGAGCAAGAATAAACTCCACAATCTGCGCAATCCCAGCAATGAAGCCTATGTTCTTGCCCATTGCCCGGTTGGCATAATCAAATACCCCGCCCGCCTTAGGTATCGCACAGGCCAGTTCGGCATAACTAAAAGTAAAGGTGATGTACATCACCATAATGACAATCGTAGCAATCGCCATCCCGCCGGCACCGCCTTTTTCAAGACCGAGGTTCCAGCCAAAATACATTCCGGAGATCACGTAGCCTACGCCAAGGCCCCAAAGCATAAAGGGGCTGAGTGTCTTTTTTAAACCTTTATTTTCCGCCATCTGTGCAGGTGGGTTATATGCTTCTAATATAATACAAACTATATGAAATACATACAGTTAGCATAGCATATTTATCAGGAAAATACCAAACAGCTAAAATCAGGGCTGGCGATCGAACAAAAACACCCAGCCATCCTCAAATCTGTATTTTTCCAGGAGCTTTCTGTGCTTATACATAGAAGAAAGATGGATCAGTTCAGGATCATCTATACTGTTGAACCAAATGATATAGTGTGCTTTTTCTTTGTAGAACTTTTCCTGGTACGCCTTATCTATATGGTGCGGAAGTTCATCGGCATGCAAACCTATCTTAAAATAAACTGCATCATGCGCATTTGAGTAGACCTTTATGCCCTTTTTCAGGAATTCTGGATGTTTAGCGAGGAAGTTTGCGGTTTCTGATTTCTTCCAGGAATCATCTGCATAACCGGGAACACCATAAGTAACCGCATCCTGGTACATTTCATCAAGATGAGCTGTTGCATTATATTGAAACAGCAGCAAAAAGCCCAGTAACAGAACCAGACTAACCTGCTTTGCCGCGGATCTTAATCCAAAAAAATAGCCAGGAAGCCAAAAAGTCAATGCAAATAAAGAGGGGATAAAGATCGGAACCAGCAAACGGTTGTTAATCCCTTCAAAATGAGACAACGTGGATATCCCTACAATAAATACGGAGTATACCATAACAAAAGCCGCTGCTATATTTTCCTGGCCATTATAATATCTCCCTTTAAAAGTCCGATAAAAGAACAGCAGTAATACCACTGTAAAAACCAATAAACCGATTAAAACCGAGGTACTGTGGTCCTGGTTAAATACCGGGTACCAGTCAGAAAGTGTTTTACCATAGTAACCAATATTCTCCAGCAAAGGTGTATGTCCAAACTGACGTGGTCCGGTCAAAGAGCCCACCAGCACGTGGTTCCGGATCAGATTTAAGAACAAGATAAAAAAGGAAATCAAACTGAGCAGACCGATATGACCTGCTTTTTTCTTTGCTTCCATATGCGGTGCCAATAAGATCATCAGGCCCGCCGTTCCGGTTAAAGTGATCCCAGCATAACGGGTTACTGTAGCCAGGCCAGCCAATACCGCACAAATGACCAGGTTTTTCACAGAACTATGTTTCAGATACTTTTCCAGGAACAGAAAGAAAATCAAACTTAAAAGGATCAACAAGGTCTCCGACCACAACATAGAATAAACCTCTGTCAATGCCGGGCTAAAAACGATAAAAAGCAGTACAATACGCTTATACCATGCCGACCGCCGATGAAATTTATTCAACAGCATGCCCGAGAGCAGCACTACTGCAGCTAGTAGAACACAATTTAAAACCACACCTGTCTGTACGATATCTGTTCCCGTCAGAAACATCACCATACTTAAAAAAGCCGGATAAAATACCGGAAAAGCGACCAGTGGTTTCAGATTGAAATCCGTCATGGCCCAGTGTTCATGAATACTGCGGGCAGTACTGATATAGGCTATAGAATCCGGAGAAATGCCAATTCCGTTATGTCCTGTAAAGATGAGTAGGCAAATCACCGCAAAAATGGAAATGACAAGGGCATCTGCATTGGAATACAGGTAACTGACAATTTTCTTATTGAACATAATTTCTGGAATGACGCGGCGAAGTTACCAATTTTAATATATTTGACTGATCTATAATTTGAAAATCATGTGGTGGATATATGCTTTATTATCAGCCTTTTTTGCTTCCTTAACTGCAATTTTCGCTAAAATTGGTGTCACCAGTGTAAATTCCGACCTGGCCACTGCCATCAGAACCATAGTCATACTGGTCGTTGCCTGGGGAATTGTGCTCTTTAGAGGAGAAGTAAAAGGGATCACCGAAATTTCTAAACACAGCTTAACTTTTTTAATTCTTTCCGGATTGGCTACAGGCCTTTCCTGGATCTTTTATTACAAGGCCATCCAGCTTGGTAAAGTTTCGCAGGTTGCTCCCGTAGACAAACTGAGCCTTGCCTTAACCATCCTGCTCTCTTTCCTTATATTAAAAGAAGCCATTACATTAAAAATTATCCTAGGCGCTGCCTTAATTATTGCGGGAACTGTTGTTTTGATTACCTAAAACCAGTGAATCTTATTTAACTTTGTCTATAACCAATTATAAATATTTCGAATGAAAGAAGTCGTAATCGTTTCAGCACTTAGAACCCCAATTGGAAGTTTCGGTGGATCATTAGCTGGTTTTACAGCTACACAACTTGGTGGAATTGCCATTAAAGCCGCAATAGAGAAAGCAGGGATCAAACCTGAAGATGTTCAGGAAGTATATATGGGAAATGTATTATCCGCTAACCTTGGTCAGGCACCCGCTACACAGGCTGCCAAACACGCCGGACTTCCTGATTTGCCTGCTACCACCATTAATAAAGTATGTGCTTCAGGCACTAAAGCCATTATGCTGGCTGCACAAAGTATTGCACTTGGACAGAATGATATTGTAGTTGCAGGCGGAATGGAAAGCATGAGCAATGTTCCTTATTATTTAGATAAAGCGCGTACAGGTTACCGTTTAGGCCATGGCCAGATTACTGATGGCCTGGTTAAAGATGGTCTGTGGGATGTATATAATGATTACCATATGGGTTCTGCCGCAGAATTATGTGCAACAGAATGCCACATCAGCCGTGAAGATCAGGACGCCTTTGCTATTGCTTCGTATAAAAAAGCACAGGCAGCACAAAACGAAGGTAAATTCACAGGAGAAATCGTTCCTGTAGAAGTGAAAGACCGTAAGGGCGAAATCACCCTGGTGAGCAATGATGACGAACCCTTTGCCGTAAAATTCGAAAAAATACCTTCTCTTAAACCCGTATTTAAAAAAGACGGTACCGTAACTGCAGCCAATGCATCTACCCTCAATGATGGCGCAGCTGCACTGGTTTTGATGAGTGCAGATAAAGCAAAAGAACTGGGGTTAAAACCTCTTGCCAGAATTTTAGCTTATGCTGATGCACAACAGGCACCAGAATGGTTCACTACTGCCCCGGCAAAGGCAATCCCCCTTGCTTTAAGCAGAGCCGGTAAAAGCATAAAAGATGTTGATTATTTTGAAATTAATGAAGCCTTTTCTGTAGTTTCCCTGGCCAACAACCAACTTTTGGAACTGAACAATGATAAGGTCAATGTAAATGGCGGTGCGGTTTCCCTTGGTCATCCGCTGGGCGCTTCTGGTGCAAGGATCGTGGTAACACTCCTTTCTGTACTTGCTCAAAACAATGGAAAAATTGGCGTAGCCGGAATTTGTAACGGCGGTGGCGGAGCCAGCGCATTAGTTGTAGAAAAATACAGCTGATATGCTTCTGTTCAGAAAGCATATCCTGCTGACTTTAACTGTATGCTGTTCCCTGGCTACGGCCCGTGCACAGCATACCTTTAATTCAAATGCGGGTCCCCGGCTACATGCCCTGCAGGATTCTATGGTCCGTCTTACAGAATCTATTCAGGCAGCCAAAGAGAATACAGACCGTTTTGCTGCTAATGCCAGCCTGATCAAAACCCTGGTCACGGCATTAAAGATTCCAGGATCCTACAATTTTGCTTTTGATTCTTTAAAATACATTTCAACGGTTAAATCGCCAGACAACGGTTTCCGCATCTTTTCCTGGGCTCTGCCCACCAACAGCGGCACCTACCGTTTCTTTGGCACCATACAAATGGCCACTAAAGATGGTAGCCTGAAACTTTTTCCCTTAATAGATGGTACAGCCGAATTTAAGGACGACAATGAAGTCACTTCCCATAAAAAATGGTTTGGCAGCCGGTATTATGAAATCGTTCCTGTTGTCAATAGTGGCAAACAGACCTACTATGCTTTACTGGGCTGGAAAGGCAACAATGCTAAAACCTCTAAAAAAGTCATCGAGGTGCTCTCCTTTAACCAGGGTGAGCCCGTATTTGGCAAGGCCGTTTTCCAGGACTCCAAAAACAGTTCTGTAAAAAATCGGATAGTTTTCGAATACAGTAAACTCAATTCCATGACCCTTCGCCTGGACAAGAAAGTAGGTATGATTGTTTTTGATCACCTTGCTCCTTTAAGTCCGGAAATGGCAGATCATTTTGAATTTTATGCATCAGATTCAAGTTTTGATGCCTACAAGCCTGTAGGCGGCCGCTTAAAACTGGTTGAAAATGTCGAAGTCAACAATGATCCAGATACCAATGATGAGTTTTACATAGATCCAAAGAACAAACAAATACCTGCCCAGAAGAAATTTTAACGGGCTTTTCAATGGTGGATGAAGAATTAAAAATTTGTGAGTTTGCTCGTATGTCCCTATCTTGCGAGATCGTTCAATTCAACAACACACAAAATTTATCACTGGCAGGGCAATTGAAACATATTAGAAAAATAACTATCCCGCTCAATAACAGGAGATTCTTCTCCTGACAACTCCAACGAACTAACTGAACCTTTTCTATAAATTATTACACAAAAAAACAACACATGAATGCACAAAGTTTGGATCATCCAAATAATTTTTTCGAAAGTAAGGTCTTAGGACATCCGGCAGGGCTGTTTGTTCTATTCTTTACCGAAATGTGGGAGAGATTTTCATATTACGGAATGAGGGCTTTGCTGGTACTCTTCTTAACTTCATCTATTATTGGAGACAACCCTGGCTGGGGATGGCCACGGGCGCATGCCTTAGCTATTTATGGTTCTTATACCGGTTTAGCTTACCTGACCCCTATTTTAGGCGGTTATATCGCAGATAAAATTATCGGCTACAGATGGGCCGTATTGGTTGGTGCCCTGATCATGACCCTCGGACATTTATCTATGGCGATGGAATTTCATCATGCATTTATGTATTTAGGTCTGGGTCTGTTGGTGATTGGTAATGGTTTCTTTAAACCGAACATGACCTCTATCATTGCACAGATGTACAAAAAACATCAGGAGAAAAAAGACGGTGCCTATACCATTTTCTATATGGGTGTAAATGCCGGCGCTTTCCTGGGTATGCTGCTTTGTGGTTATATTGGAGAAAATCCAAACTGGGGCTGGTCTTATGGCTTTGGTTTAGCTGGTGTTTTTATGTTTATTGGCATGCTCCAGTTCTATTTTACACAGAACATTTTTGGCAACATTGGTCTGAAACCCGTTAAAGATAAAGAAGAAGACTTTTCAGAAACACCTGAAGAATCCACAAGGAACCCATTCTCTTCATTTGACCTGGGTATCATTGGTTTACTTTCTGTTATTGGTTTAGCCTGGATCATCAACGATCCGGTTTCCAAAATCACCAGTTTCAATTTGTTCAACTTTAAAATCGGCGGCGTTGAGGGCAGTAATTTCGCCATCCTGATTGCGCTTGCCTTATTTATTTTTATCCTGATCAAGCGGATTGCACAATATACGCCTGTACTTCGCGACAAAATGATTGCAGTGATTATTCTGGCCTTCATTACCATCTTCTTCTGGGCCTCATTTGAGCAGGCAGGTGGTTCAATGACCATCTTTGCCAAAGATTATACACAGCGCATCTTAACCGGCGATTCCAAGATCATTTTCAACGTAGTAAATACGTTGATCACCATTGTTCCCCTGGCCATCATCTCTTATGTATTGATGCGTTTATTTGCCAAGACTTTTGGAAAATATGCGCTGGGAAATATTATCCTGGCTTCAGGTTTCGTGATTATCTGGGTCATTGTAATCTATATGCTGAAACAACAATATGCTGAAGTAAAATCAGAGGTACCCGCTACCTGGTTTGGAATTCTCAACTCTTTGTTCATCATTAGCTGTGCCCCTATTGTATCTAAATTATGGGAAAGCAAATACAATCCTTCTGCAACCTTTAAAAACGGCTTTGGAATGATCCTCCTGGGCATTGGTTTTGCTGCTTTAGCTTACGGTGCAAGCAGTATTCCTCAAGGTGCAGCCGTGGCCTCTGTAAGTATGGTTTGGCTGGTACTGGCTTATTTCTTCCATACCTTAGGAGAATTGTTCATCTCACCGGTAGGTTTATCCTATGTAAGTAAACTCGTTCCGGGACGTATGATCGCGATTATGTTTGGGATCTGGTACCTGGCTATTGCGATCGGGAACAAGATTGCAGGTACAATGGGTGGTATGATCGATGAGATCACTTCCAAATACTCCATGTCCACCTTCTTTCTGATCTTTACCTTTATCCCGGTAGGCCTTGGTCTGATCATTATGATGCTGACTCCAGTTCTTAAAAAATTAATGCACGGTGTAAAATAAATAAAAAGCCTTTGGCATCTGCTAAAGGCTTTTTAGATTAACAATAAAATAGAATGCAAGAAAACATCACGCTGGACGAAATCCAGGATTTTGAGGGTAAATACCCTAAGCAGCTTTGGTCTTTATTTTTGGTAGAAATGTGGGAGCGTTTCTGCTTTTACGGAATGCGTGGCATGCTCACCATTTTTATGATTGACAAGATTGTTGGTCTTTCCCTTTCCGATAAGGATGCCAATCTAAAATATGCAGCTATACAATCTTTTGTTTATGCCTTCACTTTTCTGGGAGGTATCTTTGCAGATAAGATCCTGGGCTTTAAAAAATCATTGTTCTTTGGCGGAATGGTGATGATCCTTGGAAACCTGATTATCGCAGCCTCACCAAAAGATTTCTTTTACATCGGTATTACGCTTTCTATCATAGGTACAGGATTTTTCAAACCCAACGTTTCTTCTATGGTAGGCGATCTTTATAAAGAAGGCGATCACCGCAGGGATGCTGGTTACGGGATGTTCTATGCCGGCATCAATATCGGAGGACTTTTGGGTGGTGCCTTATGTGTATATCTTGGAAAATATGTTTCCTGGAATTATGCCTTCCTGGCCGCAGCAATCGTTATGGCAATCGGTCTGATTACCTTCCTGTTTACCAAAAAGCAATTGGGCCCAATTGGAGATTCTCCATTAAAAGAAATGTCAGTAAGCAAAAAAAGGCTAAGAGAGATCGGCGTATATATCTTTTCTTTGATTTCTATTCCTTTGATCCTGATCATGGTGCAGAACACAAAGTATACCGATTATTTCATGTATACCATTGCCCCGCTTTGTATCATTTATTTTCTTTATGAAACCTACAAAGTGAAGGATAGAAAGTTCCAGCTGAAACTACTTGCTGCCTTTATTTTTATTTTCCTGTACTTTTTGTTCAATGCTATATACGAACAAAGTGGTGGATCCTTGTCTCTTTTTGCAGAAAAAAACCTTAGCCATACCCTATTGTTCTTCCAAATCGACCCTAACGTCATCAATAACAGTTCGAACTCTTTGTTTGTTATTGTTTTCAGTCCGCTGGTTGGTCTGTTGTGGCTTTGGTTATCAAAAAAGAAAATAGAACCAAATTCTGTGATTAAATTCGGTATCGGATTTTTGTTCCTGGCCGCTACTTTTTACACTTTCTTTTACACACGTTTCCTTGCAGACGCCAATGGGATCACATCACTGAACCTCTTTACTTTTGGTTATCTATTGATGACCCTTGGTGAATTGTGCCTTGGTCCAATCGGAATGTCGCTGGTAACTAAACTTTCGCCAAAGAAACTTACAGGTATGATGATGGGAATGTGGTTCCTGGCCAGCGCATTTGGACAGTTTGCCGCCGGAAAATTTGGTGCAGATATGTCTGTAGCAGAGGGCGCTACCCTTGTGGAAAAACTGCATTCTTACACTGCAGGTTATTACCAATTGGGTATCTATGCCGCAATTGCAGGTATATTCCTGATCATTTGTTCTCCATTGATTAAAAAACTGATGCAAGGCGTAAGCTAATCTGCACTGCATTTAACATATTTTAACCCTGTAACCCCATCCAGTTACAGGGTTTTTCATTTTTAATGATTAATTTCGGCGATTCTGCAATTCATACATTAAAAAACACCGGTCACAAGTGTCAGACAGCTTAGTAATAATTCCTACCTATAACGAAAAGGAAAACATTGAAAGAATCATCAGGAAGGTATTTTCACTTCCTTTCCTCTTTGAAATCTTAATTATAGACGATGGTTCGCCTGACGGAACTGCAGAAATCGTAAAAAGCCTTCAGGAAGAGTATCCGGCCCTCCATCTGGAACAAAGAACAGGTAAGCTAGGCTTGGGAACGGCCTATATTCATGGCTTTAAATGGGCTCTGCAGCGGAAATATGAATTTATCTTTGAAATGGATGCAGATTTCTCTCATAATCCGGATGATCTGGTTCGTCTGAGAGAGGCTTGTTTAAACGGCGCAGATGTAGCCATCGGTTCAAGATATGTAAACGGTGTAAACGTGGTCAACTGGCCAATGAACAGGGTGCTGATGTCTTATTTTGCATCAATGTATGTTCGTTTTATTACCCGTATCACTATACAGGATGCAACAGCTGGTTTTAAATGCTACAGAAGGATCGTTCTGGAAACCATTCCAATGGATAAAATCCGGTTTGTGGGTTATGCCTTCCAGATTGAAATGAAATTTACCGCCATCAAATATGGTTTTAATGTGGTTGAAGTTCCTATTATATTTACCGATCGTACAGAAGGGGTTTCGAAGATGAGTACCAGGATTTTCAGGGAAGCATTTGTAGGCGTGATCCAAATGAAAATAGGCAGCTGGTTCAGAAATTATAAAAGAGCCTGATTATTTTTTCTCCTTACCTTCCCGCATCATTTCAGCAAAGGTCATTTCTCTGTCCATAGCAGAAACAATCTTCACCAGCCGCTTAGTTCGGGTAGGCTCAGTTTTAGCAGAATTTAACCAATTGATGTACCAGTTCTGATGTGACTTTGGTAATTTCAGGAAACGTTTCATTAAGTGCTCTTCATCAGACAGGCAAAGCTCCAGATCTTCCGGGATCCCGATCTTAAAATCTTTATCCTCTTCCAGCTCAACATTCACTACAGCCCCGGCTTCTTTACGGAGTTGCTTCCGCAAACTGGCTTTCAAGGCCAGAATAAAATCACCCTCCCCCATTGGAACGGTTGCCATCCCCTCTATAGGAGTCTGGTCAATTTTACCTTTTACCCGGAAGCTCTTTTTACAATCCGCCTTGATCCGGGCAGCTATAACCTGGGGAATAAAGACATAACTCCAGCCTGTCTTTTCCCCCATTTCTGCAAATTTTTCAATCTCCGCGCTAAAAGTTACCATGCGTTTAAAATGCTTAAGTCATCCACAGATTAAAGATAAAAAAAGCACTAAAATTATCAGAACTTTTCTTCAACGCCTAAGCCAAACAAAGCAAAATCATACTTTACCGGGTCTATCGGATCAAATCTTCGAAGTTCCGTGGTCAACTCCATAGCTGTTCTCCAGTCGGTTTGCTTCCGCGCAATCAGACCAAGTTTACGGGCCACACGATCTACATGCACATCACAGGGACAAATCAGGTCAGCTGGCCTGATGATGTTCCAAACGCCAAAATCAACACCACATGCATCCTTTCTCACCATCCACCTTAAAAACATATTTAAACGCTTGCAGGTAGATTTCTGAAGAGGAGAAGAAACATGTTTAATAGTCCTCCTCGGGAAATCCGGAAGACTAAAAAAATAACTTCTGAAATGGTTCAGGGACTGTTCAATATCCAATTCTGGTTGATTCATTTCTCCCAGCATACAAGACGATGAAGCATAAACAAACTGCTGCTCCTCCTGAACTATGGTTAAATATTCTTCTCTAAACGGAGAACTAGCCCCCGGTAAAAAAGCCGTTTCTAAACTATCCGATCTCTTGTAATGCTGATGGAAGAACTCCACAAAATACAACAGATCGGTATCATTGAAAGTACGGTGCTTAAACCCTAACAAACCTTTCAAATCCTGGCCGGAATGACCAGTCATAAAAGCATATGGCTCATTATCCATCCGGGTAAACAATTCCGTACACTTATTGATAATGGTTTTACGCTGCCCCCAAGCTAAAATTGCCGCAAAAAATGCGGCAATTTCAATATCCTGTTTTTTTGAAAAACGGTGGGGAATACAAATTGGATCATTTTGAATAAAGCCCGGCTGGTTGTATTCTCCAACCTTCACATCCAAAAAGTCCTTAAGTTCCAGAAATTCCAACCGCTGTTATTTAAGTGCTTGTTCTAAATCTGCCAATAGGTCATCAATATCCTCTACGCCAACGCTTAAACGGAGTAAGTTATCTGTAACCCCAACCTTTTCTCTTTCTTCTTTAGGAATAGAACCATGGGTCATGGTGGTTGGATGATTGATCAGTGATTCTACACCACCTAAAGATTCTGCCAGAGCAAACACTTTAAATGAAGAAGCCACTCTGAACGTTTCTGCCAGGTCTGCGCCTTTTAACGTAATCGAAACCATACCGCCAAAACCTCTCATTTGCTTTTTCGCAATATCGTGGTTAGGATGATCTTCAAATCCAGGCCAATAGATCTTATCGATTTTTGGATGGTTCTTCAGGTAGCGGGCCACCTTTTCACCATTCTCACAATGCGCTTTCATACGCAGATGCAGGGTTTTAATCCCCCTCAGTACCAGGAAAGAATCCTGAGGGCCTGGGGTTGCACCACATGCATTATAGATAAACCAAAGGTCTTTATACAGCTGATCATCATTCACCAGCAATGCCCCCATCACTACATCAGAGTGACCACCGATATATTTAGTTACGGAATGCATGACAATATCCGCTCCAAGATCCATTGGATTTTGAAGATAGGGTGAGGCAAAAGTATTGTCTACGGCCAGGATCAGCTGGTGCTGTTTTGCAATTTTGGAAACCCCTTCAATGTCAATAATCTGCATGGTTGGATTGGTTGGTGTTTCAATCCAGATCAGCTTGGTCTTGTCATTTAAATGAGGCAGTATATTCTCAGGTTTGGATAAATCCAGGAAATGGAATTTTATACCGTATTTCTCATAAACCTTAGTGAAGATGCGATAAGAACCACCGTAAAGATCATTTCCGGTAATCACCTCATCACCAGGCTTCAGCAATTTCAATACCGTATCGGTTGCACCCATACCACTTGAAAAAGCCAGACCGTATTTTGCGTTTTCCAATGCAGCCAGACATTTTTCCAAAGCCTGTCTGGTTGGATTCGTTCCACGGGAATACTCAAATCCTTTGTGATCGCCCGGCGACTTTTGCCAGTAGGTAGAAGTCTGATAAATCGGGGTCATTACCGCTCCGGTGGTTGGATCCGGCTCCTGACCTGCATGTATAGCTTTGGTTGCAAATTTCATCTTATTCATTTATTTTCTAAATTAAATTTACCTGGCTCTAATTAATAAGCCCTGGCAAACAGTACGCGTTGTATAGAAGGTTTACCTGAATAAATACATACACCAGCCTCCTGTTTATTATTTAACGGAATACATCTGATTGTAGCCTTTGTCTCTTCTTTTATTTTTTGCTCCGTTTCAGGAGTACCATCCCAATGCGCAGAAATAAATCCGGCCTTGGTGTCCAGAAGTTCTTTCAGCTCATCATACGAATTCGCTTCAGTGATATGATCTTCTCTGTAATCTGCAGCTTTTTTATAGATATTCGCCTGGATATCTTCCAATAATTGCTCAACAAAAACATCTAATCCTTCCTGCTGAACGGTTTGTTTCTCACGGGTATCTCTTCTGGCAATTTCAACAGTACCATTCTCCATATCTCTTCCGCCTATTGCAATCCGGACAGGTACACCTTTAAGTTCATATTCTGCAAATTTGAATCCAGGACGTTGCGTGTCTCTGTCATCATATTTCACAGAGATCCCCATTCTCTTTAGTTTAGGAATCAATTCATCTACAAAATTACTGATGTTCTTCAGGTCTTCCTCTCCCTTGTAGCTGTCTCTTATACACATCT
>NZ_JAELTV010000139.1 GCF_016429005.1 Pedobacter sp. ASV19 | reverse complement strand
CCCCCCCCCCCCCCCCCCCCCCCCCCCCCCCCCCCCCCCCCCCCCCCCCCCCCTTTTCAAGCAGAAGACGGCATACGCGATAGAGCTGCCTGTCTCGTGGGCTCGGAGATGTGTATAAGAGACAGGAACTGGTTATTTTTTTTGCAAAAAACAAGAAGATCAGTGTAGAGGAGT
This sequence comes from Pedobacter sp. ASV19, assembly GCF_016429005.1. Taxonomy (GTDB): domain Bacteria; phylum Bacteroidota; class Bacteroidia; order Sphingobacteriales; family Sphingobacteriaceae; genus Pedobacter. The sequence continues at coordinate 12,254 of NZ_JAELTV010000139.1, read as the reverse complement.
TGAAAGAGATCATCAATTTGATGGAGCATCCTAAAAGTTGAGGCCATAATCCCCCTTAATTTAACATTAGGCTAATATTGCTTCTTTAACTTTGTTGGAAATACTAAAACCGGCATGTATCCTGAACTTACAGATGAAGCGTTAACAAATCTTTTGAAATCAGATGATCCACTGGCTTTGGAAACTCTTTTTGATCGTTATTACAAAACGCTCTGCCGGTTTTGTGCAGTATATACAAAGAATTATACTGTTGCAGAAGAAATTATAGCAGATATTTTTATCAAATTATGGGACAACAGGAAAGAAAGTGACATTCTTAAAATTAAAAATTACCTGTTTGTATCTGCCAGAAACCAGTCTGTCAATTATAGAGAAAAGAAAAAGGATCCTGTAGATCTGGTAGAGAATTTCGATTTGGAACAGCATCTGTTTACAGATAAGGAAACACCCTTTCGCATTCTCTCGGGCAGGGAATCTTATCAAAGAATCTTGTTGACTATTGATCAGCTCCCCCTTCGGCAACGGGAAGTATTGTTGATGAGCAGGTTTGAGCATTTTGATAAACAGAAAATTGCTGAGATTCTCGGGATTTCAGTTAGAACAGTAGAAACTACGCTCTATCAATCCATTAAGCAACTTCGGGAGCTGTTGAAAAACTCTAGTTATTTTAATTCTGGCAGTTAACGATTTGTTAACCTAAGCTTAATCTGTTTGGCTACGTATCGGTGCTGCAAAATCTGTCTTTATGGGTAGAGACAGATGAAATGGAAGAACAGAGTTACCGCCTAATTGTAGAATATTTTGAAAAGACCATCAGTGATGAAGGTTTGACCCAGTTGCAGGAATGGATAGAGGGAAGTCCCGAGCATTTGGAACAGTTTAGTGAAACCATAGAAATTCTGGAGGCATCCCGGGTTTATTTTAGAAACCGCGACAATGCTGTTCAAACCTGGGCCAGGGTACAGGCACATATTGATCAGGAAGAAAAGCCCGTAATCCTTGCAAAAGGAAAGATCCGCTGGCTGGCTTATGCTGCTGTGGCGCTGCTGGTGAGTACTTTTAGTTTGGTCTTTTACTTTCATAAAACAACCGTACCTGTTGATTACGCAGAACTCAGTAATCCCAATGGTCAGCATTCCAGGATTCTTTTACCAGACAGTTCGGTGGTATATTTGAGTGGTGGCAGTAAAATCCGCTATGAAAAGACGTTTCTTGGAGCAAAACGTATGGTCTATCTGGACGGAGAGGCTTTTTTTGATGTCGTACATCAATCCAAAAGACCATTTGTGGTGAAAAGCGGAGAAATTACCACCATTGTACTGGGTACTTCTTTCAATGTAAAAGCATATGCTTCGGAAAATAAAGTAGATGTGACTGTTAGAACCGGTAAAGTTGGTGTAATGGCATCCCTGGATGGAAAGACGCAACTGGTGAGGTATCTTCTTCCCGACGAGCAGCTTAAAATTAATACAAATAATGGTTTATATACTTTTAATAAAGCTGATGCCGCTGAAGTAAGCGGATGGATCAACAATCATTTTGTTTTTTATAACACACCTTTAAAGGAAATCGCCGTATCGCTGGAACACCGTTATGGTGTAAAAATAGAGTTTACTGATCCTGAGTTGGGAGAGAGCAGGCTTACAGCTAAATTCAAAAATATTCCATTAAAACAAGTTATGGAAGATCTGACAACACTCTCTGGTTTATCTTATACACAAAAGGACAATCATGTTTTTATTTCCAATAACGATCAAAAAGGAGGGAAGATTATGAAATAGAATTTACCAGGATTTAGTATAAAATAGCCCGGGAGTTGCTGGAAACAACCCCAGGCTGTAAGTTGATTTAAACTCATTTAGGAATAAGTATAAAATTAAGTAAATATATGAAAAATATATGGTTTCTGACCATACTGGTGCTTTTGCAGCTGTCTTTTTGCAGCCTTAAAACACAGGCTCAAATCACCAATAAGAAGATCACTTTCGAGGCAGAAGGGATTATGCTTAAAAATGCTTTTCAGCAGGTAGAGAAGTTGAGTGGAGTATCCATTAATTACAACAACACGCAGTTAAATGATAAACGGATGATTTCTGGTGTTGCCAAAGCAGAACGTTCTGTGCCGGAAATCTTAAATCTCCTGTTAAGAGGTACCGTTTTTACCTTTAAGGCTTCAGGCGATGGAAACATTCTTATTGTGCCCAGACCACAGGAAAAGGGTAAGGTAACAGGGAAAGTATTGGATGATCAGGGAGAGCCGCTCCCGGGGGCTTCTGTTAAAATTGTAAAAGCTAATGTTTCTGCACAGTGTCAAAATGATGGTTCCTATGTTTTGAATGTTGTACCGGGTATTTATACGGTAGAAATCAGCTTTATTTCTTTTGAAACTTTAAAAAAGGAAAATATAATTGTTCAGGCCAATAGTGCTACGACACTTAATGTGAAACTAAAAACAGTACCGAATGCATTGAATGAAGTAGTGGTAACAGCGTTGGGAATAAAAAGGGAGGAGAAATCTCTTGGGTATGCAGTAAGTACGGTTCGGGGAGAACAGCTAACCGGTGCCATATCGAACAACTGGACAGATGCTTTATCAGGTAAAGTTGCAGGATTAAATTTGGTGAGGTCAAATAGCGGCCCTACCGGTTCTAATAAGATTATTTTGCGTGGAGAGAATAATTTAACAGGTGATAACGAAGCCCTGATTGTGGTAGATGGTGTGGTGATTAGCCAGGGAAGTGGCCGGCGGACTGCCAACGGTGGTGAGTCTGCTTACGGAACCAGCAGCGATATGATGCCTGCAGATTACGGAAGTGGGATTAACGATATCAATCCGGAAGATATTGAAAGTGTAAGTGTATTGAAGGGACCTGGAGCCTCTGCCTTATATGGTCAAAGAGGTGCTAATGGTGCCATTTTGATCACGACTAAATCCGGAAGTGCGAAAAAAAAGGGTATTGGGATTACCATTAACTCTAACGTGGCTTTTGAAGAACCAAACCGTTGGCCAGATCTTCAATACGAATATGGGCAGGGTACTGCGGGGTCTAACTATTATTCTTATGGTAACAGTGTTGACGGTGCCAGTACCAGCGGTACAAGTTCTGCCTATGGACCTAAATTTGACGGACAGAGTTTTTTTCAACTGGATCCGCTGACACAGACACAAAGTACAACACGTACACCATGGGTACCCTATAAAAATCAGATCAGAAAATTTTTTGATGTTGGACAGACCTATACCAATTCTGTGAGTATAGATGGTGGCTCAGATAAAACGACAGCGCGTTTTTCTGCGACCAATGTGAATAACAAATGGATTATACCAAATACAGGTTATCAAAGGAATAGCGTGGCCTTGTCTGTAAATTCAAAGATTAGTGATAAACTCACGATTAGTTCTAAAATCAATTACAATAATAAATCAAGCGATAATTTACCGGGCGCGGGTTACGGGAATCAATCCATTATGTATTGGTTTATTTTCTGGCAACCCAATGCAGATATCAACTGGTTGAAAAACTATTGGAAGAACGGACAAGAGAATAAGGTGATTTTTTATCCCTACAGTTCGTATCCCGAAAATCCTTATGCTGTTTCATATGAGTTTATTAATAAATCCAGCAGAAACTCCTTTACAGGAAATGTCCAGGCAGCTTATGATATCACTAAAGAGCTTAGTCTGCAACTCCGGACCTCTATGGATTTTGGTTACGAACAAAGGGCTCAGCAACGTCCATACGATGCGGGAACTAAATATCCCAAAGGATCTTATCGGACGCAGAATATTTTCTCCCAGGAAGTAAGTGGTGATTTTCTATTAAAATACCACAAAAAGCTAAACCGGGACTTTACAGTAACAGCTACCGGGGGTGGAAGTATGTTGCGGAATAATTACAACAAGGATGAGGTTCGGGCAGATTCTCTGGTGTATGCCGGATCTTACAAAATGTCTAACAGTGCCGGACCGTTAGTTACTTTGCCTTATAAGGCTACCTATGCATTGAATAGTTTTTATGGATTATTATCCACAAGCTTTAGAGATTATCTCTATATGGATATTACTGCCCGTAAGGACTATGCAAGTACATTGGCTACGGCAGAGAGAACCGATAATGCAGGATTTTTTTATCCTTCTTTGAGTATGAGTTTTCTTCCCTCTCAATTGTTTAAATTTCCCCGGAAAATTGACTATGCGAAGCTAAGGGCATCAATAGCCAGTGTGGGTAGTGGCGGGATTGACCCTTATCAAACTATATTCAATTATGTTTCGGCAGGAAGCATATACTCTGGAGGTTTGCAAAACCCGGGGCTTCTAATCAACCCTAACCTTAGACCACTCCGAACCACAACTTTTGAAGTAGGAGCGGAAATGAAATTTTTTAAAAACCGCTTAGGTTTTGATCTGGCTTTGTACAGCGGAAATACAAAAGATCAGATCCTTAAAAGAATCATTGACAGGTCGTCAGGTTTTTCACAGGCTGTGATCAATGCTGGAAAAGTAAGTAATAAAGGCCTGGAATTGGCTTTGAATGGTGTGCCTGTACGTCTTAGAAATGGCTTTGAATGGTCGGTGAATATGACTTTTTCCGCCAACAAAAATACCATAAAAGAATTGGCGGATAGTGCTGTCGTATTACAGAATGGGCCCACTGGAGGTGGACAAATTGTTGCCCAGGTTGGAGGAAGCATGGGAGATATGTATGGAAGAGGGTATTTAAGAGCGCCTGATGGCCAGGTCGTATATGACGCCAAAACAGGCTTTGCAAAGCTATCCGATGATCTGGTATATCTGGGAAATACCATTCCAAAATGGAAGACCAGTATGAGCCATGATTTTAAATACAAGCAATTCCGTTTAAATGTTTTGTTTGATGCCCAATATGGAGCGGTAGGCTACTCTTTAACCAATTATAAACTGGCGGAACAAGGGAAAACGACCAATACATTGCCAGGAAGATATAATGGGATCATCGGAAACGGAGTTGTTCAAAATGCGGATGGAACCTATAGGAAGAACGATGTCATTGCATCAGATGTAGATGGCTATTACCGTTCACATTATGGAATTGACAATGCAGAGGGCAATACCTTTTCAACCAATTTTATTAAATTCAGAGAAGCCAGACTGGACTATACACTTAATCCAAAATTCTCTAAAAGATTGGGGATGCAACGGGCTACTGTTGGTGTATATGGACGTAACCTGTACATATGGTCTAACTGGCCAATCTTCGATCCGGAATTTGGTACGCTGAGCGGAAGTGATATTACACAAGGTTTTGAAATTGCACAATTTCCGTCAACAAGAACTTTTGGATTTAACCTGGTTATTGGTCTTTAATGTAAATTAAAATGAGAAAGAATAATTATAAAATTATCGCCTTAACTGCTCTTCTGGCATTTGTAATGCCTTCTTGTAAGAAAGGCTTTAACGATATCAATACAAGTCCGAACGATACACCCAATGCTTTACCACAGCAACTGCTGGCTCCGGCGCTGGTAAATACAGTAAGTTATAATATGTTTCGCAACCGGAACTTCACGAACGAGCTGATGCAGGTTACCGTGGATGCAAGTGATGCGGAAGGCAAGGTATTCAGATACGACATTAAACGTACCTGGGCAGATTATCTTTGGAATGGCTGGTATACTCAGCTCACTAATTTTAAGGATATCTATACCATAGCAGGACAGCCGCTGACCTCCAGTAAAACGTATATGGGGATTTCACTCATCTGTCAGTCCTGGATTTATAGTATGCTTACCGATACCTATGGAGATGTGCCTTATTCCGAGTCAAATAAAGGCAAAGATGACAATAACTTTACCCCGGTATTTGATAAGCAGAAGGATATTTATCTGGATCTTTTCAAGAAACTGGAGGAAGCCAATGCTTTATTGAACGGGGCTGGAAACGTTCTTGGCGGAAGTGATCCCGTATATGCTGGTAATGCATTGAAATGGAGGAAGTTTGGTAATACACTATACTTGCGTTTACTGCTGAGGCTTTCTGGGAAATCGGAGGTCGCTGCTTCCTGCATTGATAAGATCAAGGAAATTGTAGATACCAAAGCATCATCTTATCCTATTATGTCTGGTAATGAGGATTCGGCCATATTGAGGTGGACAGGTGTTGCGCCTTATACCTCGCCATTTATTGGTGGGGTCAGAGAACAGGATTTCAGGACGCCGGGAATGGCCAGTTTCTTTATTGACCATCTGGTGGTTTGGAACGATCCCCGGATCAATATCCCTACCTATGGTACCAATGGTGTAAACAGGTTTGCTATTGTGCCTTATCAGGGAGCGTATTTAGGAGTGCCGAGTGGTTATGCTCCCGGAGAGAATCCGGTGAAGAAATCTTACTTTTATTCTACAGGGCAAACCGTAAACAGTCTGCCTGCGGCTACATTGCAAAGCGATCCCTTAACAGGAATGATCATGAACTATGCTGAACTTCAGTTTATTCTTGCCGAAGCTGCGGCTAAAGGCTGGATCAATGGTTCTGCTGCGGCTTATTATACGAATGGGGCTAAAAGCAGTATTACACTTTGGCTGCCCACATGGGCTGAAGACATCAATACCTTTCTTGCTGCTGCGGATATTGAATGGGAGGAGACAGCCTCTCTGGATCAAAAAATGGAACTCATCCATCTTCAAAAGTATTATGCCTTGTTTTTGACCGATCTGCAGCAATGGTTTGAATACCGTCGAACAGGACATCCGGTTTTACCCAAAGGAACTGGCTTAAGAAATGATGGTGTAATGCCGGCCAGACTGACCTATCCGGTGTATGTGCAATCGGCCAATCCAACCAATTATAAAGCAGCAGTAGCAGCCATGGGTGGAGATGAAATATTTACTCAGGTATGGTGGCAAAAACCATAAAACTCAAATACATGAAAAAGATACTTTTATATACTTTTCTTCTTTTCTCTGCAGCTTTTATAGGAAGCTGTAAAAAGGGCAATTATCCTGGTGGAATGGTCAGCCCATATATCGGTCTTTATGATTTAAGAAATCTGTACCGCGGAGCAGACGTAACGTTGAATACTGAAAATATGCTGGGCTCCAATAAGATCACCGGAATTGTAATTTCAGATCACTCCGGAGGTAATATGCCTGCAGGTCTGCTGGTACTCCAGGACAAAAGACGTTTGTCTGAACTTAGGGGGATTTCTATTCCCATTGGCAACGATGCAGCGAAATATATGCCTGGAGATTCCATTATCGTTAATGTGGAAGGTGGTATACTGAAAAGGGTGGGCGGCACTTTGCAAATTACAAACGTTCCCTCTTCGGCGGTAACCAGAGTTTCATCAGGTAAAATCATCCCGGCAAACCGGGTACCTGGTAACCTGATCCTGGCCAATCCGGATAAGTATGAAAGTACGCTGGTTGCCATCGTAAAAGGTGGGTTTGATCCTTTGCCAGCGCCTACGGACGTTTTATCGGGAGATAAAATCCTCAATGATGGTTTTGGAAATCTGGATCTGCATACCGAAGCTACAGCAAATTTTGCGAGTAAACAGCTCCCGGTCATGGCCAATTATTATGGAATTATTTTTAACAAGCCAGGCCCTGATGGTCAGCTTATTCCTCAGCAGCGGCCACGTACGGGTAATGATGTGGTGGTGTTGAGTTCCGAGATCGAAATTGCCCCAATCATCATCACTGGTTTTATCAGTGATGTGAAGGGAGGGGACGGAAATTATGAGTATATCCAGTTAATGGCTACCAAGGATATTAATTTCGCTGTCACGCCTTATTCTGTTGTGGTGACGAATAATGCCAATGCATCCACACCAACCGGCTATCCGGCAAATGGCTGGGCAACTGGTGGGATGCGTACTTTTAAATTTAACCTCAGCTCGGGGACAGCAGCTAAAGGGACTTTCTTTTATGTTGGCGGGGCAGGAAAAACCATCAATGGCTCTGGATCTACCAGTATAAGTACGTCAAACTGGATCAGGGCTTTTAATTACACGACAACAGACGGAGATGGTTTTGGTACAAAGACCAGTGGTTTGTTTGCCAACAGTGGAAATGCTTCAGGACTGGCAATTTTTTCAGGAACAAATATTACTGCTGCATCTAAACCAGTTGATGTATTATTTGTGGCCAGTGGAGGAAGTTTGTATACCGCTGGGCCTCCTGCTATGGGATACCGTATTACGAATACTGATTTTTATGATGTGACCAATCCGATTACATTACAAAATCAGCCATTTTATGCCAACGGTTCTAATACCTTGTGTTTGGCTTATACAACAGCGGATATAGGTTATTTCTATGTGCTGGGTGGAGTTTATAATGCTTCGTTAGGAAGATGGATCAAAGCCCGGACGCAGACAAATGTTCTGCTTAGCAAAACATCTGTACTTTCAGAGATAGAAGGGGAAGGTTCAACGACACTTAAATAAAATTTTGAAATGAAGAGAAGATCTTTTATACAGCGGATGAGCCTTTTGAGCGGGGCTGCATTCATTAGTTTAAACAGTAGTGCTTTTAACGGACTCAAAAGGGATACGGTTATTAAAGGAACTGTGCTGTCTGGTAAAAAGGGAGTGGAAGGTGTGGTGGTTTCAGATGGTTATTCTGTAGTTAAAACAGATTTCAAAGGCAGTTATTCTATTGAACCTCATGAAAAGGCAACCAGCATATTTTTAAGTACACCAGCCGGCTATGAATTCCGTACAAATGATAATGTGGTGAAGCATTATGAAAAGCTGGGCGTGAGAAATAATTATGATTTTCATTTACAGCCGCTGGGCAGAGATGATAGCAAGCATAAATTTATCATCTGGGCAGATCCTCAGGTGAAGAATAAAAAGGATGTGCAGCAAATGATGGAGACTTCTGTTCCAGATGTGCAGCGTTTGTTGCGTGGTATGGATAGAAAGACGCTGATCCATGGGATCTGTGTTGGAGATATCGTATGGGACAATCATGCTTTGTTTGAAGACTATAATCTGGCGGTATCAAAAATGGGAATTCCTTTTTTCCAGGCGCTGGGCAATCACGACATGGATTACAGAAAGGGAGGAGATGAGACCTCTGATGTTACATTCAAAAAGATTTACGGGCCAACCTATTATTCCTTTAATCGTGGAAAAGCCCATTATATTGTTTTAGATGATGTACGTTATTTAGGGGTAGAAAGAGAGTATGATGGCTATATTACCGAGGCGCAACTGGACTGGATGGCTAAAGACCTTCAATATGTAGATAAGGAGCAATTGCTGATCATTAATCTTCATATTCCGGTACACAATTCAGTGAAAAATAATGAAGCATTTTATGAGTTGCTTAAAGGATACAAGCATGTTCATATTATGTCCGGCCATACCCACTTTAATAAGAATGTGGTTAAGAATGGGATCTATGAGCATAACCACGGTACGGTGTGCGGTGCCTGGTGGACAGGGCCAATTTGTGAAGATGGAACTCCAAGAGGTTATGGGGTTTATGATGTAGATGGAACAGATCTTAAATGGTATTATAAATCGACAGGACTGGAAAGAGAAAAACAGATCAGTATATCCGTAGATCAGCTGACCAACCAGATCAGATTGATTGTCAATGTGTGGAACTGGGACCCGGAATGGAAAGTGGAGTATTTCCTGGATGGCCGTCCTATGGGGTCGCTTGAAAATCAGATTGGCTATGATCCCCTTGCTGTTACTTTATATAAAGGAGATCAGCTCCCTGTTGGCCGTACTTTTCCGGAGCCAAGAAAAACTGATCATATCTTTGTTGCCCATTTTGCTCCTGGTGTAAAGAACGTAAAAGTAATTGCTACAGATCGTTTTGGAGAAAAGTTTAGTGAAGAAGCAAAAGTTTAGCAATTTTTTAAAAAGCCGGATCATTTGTTCCGGCTTTTTCATTTCTTCAATTTAATTTAGAATCGGGTATAAACAGCCAGTTGAACAACATTGTTGACGGTTGAATTGCTGATCCCTTTGATGGTTTGATTTAAATATCCAGCTTCCAGGTCAAATTTTCTGCTGAAACGGTAGCCAGCTGCGGCATAGGCTCTGTTTTGATCAAATACATGTTTGTTGAGTTCATCTTTATTTTGCAGGTTTAAGAAAAACTCATTCTGCAAAGCGACAAACACCCCCTTTTCAAAATCTTTAATACCTTTTTCTAAAGGAAGAATCATACGGAAAAAGTAACGGAAGCGTTGGGAGAAAAGATCGTCTTTTTGATGGCGGTCGATAAACCGTTGTTCCAATCTTAGTCTGTGACTTACCAGTATTGTACTGATTTTGTGTTTATAAATGTACTGCTCCCAAATCCGGTGTTCAGTGAGTTTGTATTCGTTTAATCCTTGTTTTAAATTGTGGCTTTCGTTGAGCAGGTAACCTAAAGTAACATCTTGCTTTTTACTGATGAAATAGGTTATTCCGGGTCTGAACATGAAATTTCTTACATTTTCCCAATTGTCTGAAGATCTAACCTGTACGTCCAGGTGTGTACCCCATTTTTCGCTCAATTTGGTGTTGTTCAACAGGAACAGCCAACCGCTGTTTTGTGTAATTGTCTGAGCAAATCCTGCCATACTGATACAGCAGAATAACATTAAAAGTAATATACGTGCCATCTGTTTTCTATTTGTGTGTCTTGCTAAAATAAGGAAATATAGTAAATTGCAAAGACACAAACACATTGAAACCATCTAAGCCCTTAAACTTTGAAACGACTACTCGCCCTATTTTTACTGATCACCGTACATCAACAACTACAAGCACAGATTGATACCAACCTGAGAGAAATTAAAATTACAGCTGTTAAATCTACCGTTAAAAATAATTCAGATAAACTTGTTTACAATGTAGCTGCGAGTATTACAGCTAACGGGAGCGATGCTTTGAATGCCTTGAGCAAGGTGCCGGGGATTAAAATCAGTGACGGGCAGATTGGCCTTGCGGGGAAGGGAAGTGTAAGGGTGATGATCAATGATCAGTTGGTACAGCTTTCAGGTATTGAGTTGACGAGGTATCTGAAGTCTATTTCTGCCGGTCAAATCTCCAGGATAGAACTGATTAAGAATCCGGGTGCAAATTATGATGCTGAAGGCAATGCCGGGTTGATTAATATCATTACCAAACAGAATTCAAAAAAAGGATATTTTGCAAATATACAGGTGAATGGAAAACAGTGGCTTCACAACCCGGCGAAAGTTTACGGTACCAGGGATTATCAAGCCATCAATGCCGGAGCTGATCTGAGTTATAATTCCAGTAAATTATCTGCTCATGCGAGTTTGAATGTTGACCGGGATCATCATTTAGAGGGATTTCAAACTGATCTTTATTATCCCCAGCAAATTTGGATGCAGTCTGATACAGGCGACTACAAATACCGGAACCTGAATTATGAGGCCGGTCTGGATTATAAACTGAGTTCCTGGACCAGCATAGGTGTAAACTACATGGGTGGTAGAAATGTTTATGAAGGTTCAGATCATGTGAGCAACACCTTTCGAAATCCTGGTACCGGTAGGTTGGACTCTACACTCCGAACCTATGCAACTTATTATCCAATCGCTCGTACCAACGCAGTAAATGTGCATAGTGTGATCAATTTTGATACCACGGGCAGGAGACTTCTGTTGAATGGAGATTATTTTAATTACTACCGTACTGACATTTCTCATCTGGAGAGCAATAGTTTCAGACCGGATGGAAGCCTTAATCCGGCGGGAAATAGCCGCTATTTTGATACCAATAAACAAAGAATCAATATCTATACCTTTAAAGCAGACGCGAGTATACCCACACATTTTGCCCAGTTTGCTGTTGGTGGAAAGATCAGTTTTATAAATAATTATAGCAATGCTTTCTACTATAATAAACAAACCGATGGTCAACTGGTGTATAATCCAGGTTTGAGCAATGAATTTGATTATAGAGAGAATACACAATCATTGTATGCCAGTATGAATATTGACCACCAGCAATGGAAATATAAAGTTGGATTGCGTACGGAATTTACACAAACAGAAGGCTTTTCCTACATTTTAAATCAAAACACCACAAATAATTATGTGAAATTATTCCCATCTCTGTCGGTGTCTTATCAGGTCGACACAGATCATAATTTTTCCTTTAATTTTGGACGCAGGATCAACAGACCTACTTTCTGGAATCTGAACCCTTATAAATCCTTATATACAGCTTATAGCTATGGTCAGGGTAATCCTTATCTGCAACCGGAATACAATAGCAATTTCGAAATCTCACATG
>NZ_JAELTV010001325.1 GCF_016429005.1 Pedobacter sp. ASV19 | reverse complement strand
TCTTTTTTCACATAAGATGTATTAAAGGAAAATCTAACCTTTATAATTATGAAAAAGTATTTGTTTTTTGCAGTGATCAGCATAACCATTTGGAGCTGTAACAGCAATAATAAAATGAAATCAGCGGATACAACAGAGGCTATAAGCCAACGTTCGGCAGATACCGTCCCAAATGATAAGATTATAAAAACTGCCGATATGCGTTTCAGGGTGAAAGATGTGCAGGCGGTAAAAGAGAAACTCAGCAATTCCATCAAAGAAGAAGGCGGTACTGTGGCTGAGTTTAATATCCAAAGTAATATCATGCGCTCGGAGAAGGTTAAATATTCTACAGATTCCCTGTTGGAATTGACTTCTTATCGTAAAGAGGGCATCCTAATAGCTAAAATTCCATCCGATAGGCTGGATG
>NZ_JAELTV010001324.1 GCF_016429005.1 Pedobacter sp. ASV19 | reverse complement strand
ATGTAGTGTTATATTGTGTTCAATTGCTTTTTCTGACATGGTTTTTTAAAATAGAAGATGAATGTTGGGAGAATTTAATAAATTAAAGGGTTATAAAACGCTGACAACAAAGAATGAAGAAAATAATATTTAAATTTTGGATAATCAATTTTTTGATAAGTATTGCGTTATTTTTTATTTATAGAGTTGTTATTGCTGAAACAAAGCCAACTGACGGAGGTTTCTTTGAAACAGTTTTGTACATATTAGATATACTATTAAATCTAGGTCTTTCTTTAGTATATCTTGTTGTAATGGTTATTTGTTCTTTAACTTTTTTTCTAAATCTAATAGGAAATATTAGAAATAATCGCCTTTTATCGTTTTTATCCTTTTTGGGGTTCCCTTTAGGTCTGTCTCTTATACACATC
>NZ_JAELTV010001323.1 GCF_016429005.1 Pedobacter sp. ASV19 | reverse complement strand
TAGTCAACAAGGTTCTTATGAAGATGGCCAGATCCGGATGGGAGGAAGTCTATGGGATAAACCACAAGCCTATATTAAAAATTCGCCTATTTTTCAGGTGAATAATGTCAGCACTCCTTTATTGATAATGCAAGGTAAAATTGATGGCATCTGCTTGTACAGCAATACTGTTGAATTTTTTACCGGGCTGCGCCGGATGGGTAAAAAGGCCTGGATGCTAGTTTATCCCAATGCAACTCACGGAGTTGATGGAAAGGATATGAATGATTTTAGTATCCGCATGATGCAGTTTTTTGATCATTACCTGAAGGACAAGCCTGCAGCAGTATGGATGACCAGGGATCTTTCTGTTGAAGGGGCTAGTAATGGCTATGAGTATGATACCTGTCTCTTATACACATCTCCGAGCC
>NZ_JAELTV010001322.1 GCF_016429005.1 Pedobacter sp. ASV19 | reverse complement strand
GTTTACCCGTGTCAAAAGTCAGCGAGAAGTTGAAAGACAAGTCTATTTTAAAAACAGGAAATATATAGTGACTACCATTTTATCATGGATTAACCAACGAACTCATGCTTTAAAAAACGAGTCTTCCGAAGTCAAACGGGTCAAAATATGGCTTCACTCCTATCAAAATACGAGTCTTTTTAATATCTGTATTTATATCACCAGATCCGAAAAGACCCTATTAAGTCTCGCACCTTCAAAAGACAGCAAATGCTTTGAATATTTTAATAAGACTATAATCCCAATCATAAGTTTTTGCACCGGTGAAAATTCAACACCAACTAAATGTAGTCCAAACAACCACTAAAGAAATTCAACGGTAAAGCAGTTTAAACGAAGATGGCTATTCCGGTACCGTTGACGGAATATTAA
>NZ_JAELTV010001321.1 GCF_016429005.1 Pedobacter sp. ASV19 | reverse complement strand
GAGTAAATTTGTACAATTGGGGGATGGTACCTTGGGTATTTTACCAGATGAATGGATAGAGAAATTCTCTAAGTATTTTAATTCCGGTGAAGTAGAGGAAGAGGTGATCCGGACGCCGAAAGTAAATTTCGCCTCGATTGCTGAAATGTATGAGGATGAAGTTTTGTCAAAAGAAGTGAAACTTGAACTGGCGATGTACAATTCCAGGATCTCTGACTTTCATTCTATTAAGGAGGTGAGCGTTCCATCAGGTTTTACAGGAGAATTGAGGGCTTATCAGTTACAGGGTTTAAACTGGTTGAATTTTTTAGATGAATTTGGTTTTGGTGGTTGCCTGGCCGATGATATGGGCCTTGGGAAAACCATTCAAATCATTGCTTTTATATTGCTACAAAAGGAGCGTGGGCGACA
>NZ_JAELTV010001320.1 GCF_016429005.1 Pedobacter sp. ASV19 | reverse complement strand
CCCCCCCCCCCCCCCCCCCCCCCCCCCCCCCCCCCCCCCCCCCCCCCCCTCTTTTCAAGCAGAAGACGGCATACGCGATAGAGCTGCCTGTCTCGTGGGCTCGGAGATGTGTATAAGAGACAGTCACACTACCTTCAAGCAGTGTTGTTTTTACAAAATGCTCATTTTTATAAGCATTGATATTAAAATGCGTTCCAAAAACTTCTACCTGCTCCGTTTCTGTCTTTACTAAAAACCTTCTTTGTTTATCTTTTGAAACCTCGAAATAACCTTCACCTGTCAGCTCAACTTCCCTTCGTTTAGCATTAAAAACAACTGGATATTTTAAGGATGAACCTGCATTGAGCCAAACTTTAGTGTTGTCTTCCAGAATAATCTGATATTGACCACCCAGTGGCGTTTCAATAGTAT
>NZ_JAELTV010000138.1 GCF_016429005.1 Pedobacter sp. ASV19 | reverse complement strand
CCCCCCCCCCCCCCCCCCCCCCCCCCCCCCCCCCCCCCCCCCCCCCCCCCCCCCCCCCCCCCCCCCCCCCCCCCCCCCCCCCCCCCCCCCCCCCCCCCCCCCCCCCCCCCCCCCACACCCCTTTTTTACGTTCGTCGGCAGCGTCAGATGTGTATAAGAGACAGATATACTAAAGGACAAGAATAAGGGATGATGAATGATAAAGAAAGGCTTGAGCTGATTGACCGTATTTCATGTGGAATTGCGAGTGATGATGAATTAAGTCAATACAATGCATGGTGTAATTCGTTGCAGGAACCGGGTTTGCCGGTTGCTGATTTTGGAGTTCTGCGAGCCAGGATGCTGGTTAATATTAACAATAAAATAGATCATGTTCGTATCATTCGTCTTCGCTATTATAAAATTGCTTCAGTGGCTGCTGCTTTAGTGGCTGTCGTTTTTGGGCTTTGGTTTTATAGGCCGAGCCTGTTGTCAAATCGCAAGGTTGAGATTGTTTATCAAAATGATATTGCCCCCGGGAAAAATAGAGCTACACTTACTTTTGCTAATGGAAAAACCATAAAATTAAGTGATACCCAGCAAGGTGTCACAGTTGGTAAGGACTTGAAATATTATGATGGGACGGAAATAGCCGCAGAGAGAACGCAGCCTCAACTTCTCACTGCAACTACTCCCCGTGGAGGTGCTTATGAAATTACGCTTTCGGATGGTACACGTGTTTGGATGAATGCAGATTCAAAACTCTCTTTCCCTTCAAGTTTTTCTGGAAGGGAGCGTAGAGTATTTTTAAAGGGGGAGGCATATTTTGAAGTAGCGAAGAACTATTTATCAGAAGTTAAAGGTGATCAGTCGATAAAAGAACGTATTCCTTTTGTGGTCGTTACAGATAAGCAGGAAGTAACTGTGTTGGGGACACATTTTAATGTGAACAGTTATGAGGATGAAGCAGCTACGAAAACTACCTTATTGGAAGGCCGTGTACGGGTTGCAGTTTCTGGTACTAACAATGCCTTATTATCGTCTTCATGTATTTTGAAACCGGGTGAGCAGGCGATAAATGATGGGGGTATCCGGATTGATAAAGTTGATGTGGAGGAAATTGTGGCCTGGAAAGATGGAAGTACGGTATTCCAGGATAAAACTCTGGAAAGTATTATGCGTGAATTAGCCCGCTGGTATGATATTACCGTTGTTTATGCGCCCGGTGCACCAAGGCATGAGTTTTTTAGTGGCGCTGTATCGAGAACGAGGAATATATCAAGCGTATTGGAGCGTATGCAAACTACAGGAAGTGTGAAGTTTAAAATAGAAGGAAGAATAGTTACCGTAACTAAATAAATCATATCAATCACTAAACAAAGAACCAATTATGAAAGAAATTCTACGTAATTAAGACCAGGGAGAATTGGACGCTTTAAATGAAGCCGAAAAGTGCTACCAACACTTTCCGGCAAAAGTTTGAGCAACCATTCCTGACAAAGATCAGGAAAAACAATTATGTGCTAATAGTCAATTATCAACTCAAACCAATTCAAACTTAGGCATTATTGTACAAGAAAGCAATAATGGTGGTCTGTCGTCGACCCTCCTGTGTTTGATACAAACCAACGACGAAGTATGGAAAACTATGCTTTAAACCGCGGTAAGCCATCTAAATGGCTACCCTACAAAATTCTATTGATTATGAAGTTAATCATAGTACTGATGACCACTCTTTTGATCCAGGCGGGTGCTGCCGGGTACGCGCAAAAAGTAACGCTTAATGAAACTGAGGTCTCTCTGGGAAGTATTTTTAATAAGATTCGGCTGCAAACTGGTTACGATTTTGTTTTTAACTCTAAAGAGGTGAGAGATGCAAAAAAAGTAACCATAAATGTAAAGAATGTCGGGCTGGAAGAAGCGCTAAGGGTGCTTTTCAAGGATCAGAATCTCAATTACTCTGTGAAGGATAAATTTATTGTGATTGAGCCGGTCAGGCCTTCTTTTATGGACAATCTGCGTGCTGTTTTTATAAATATTGATGCTTCAGGTAAGGTTGTGGATGCTGCAACAGGCGAGCCGCTGTCAGGTGCCAACGTAATGATTAAAGGACGAAAACAGGGCGTAAGAACGGCGGCGGATGGGTCATTTTTACTGCAAAATGTGGAGAAGGATGTAATATTGGTGGTTACTTATACAGGGTATAAAACTAAAGAAGTAATGTCCTCAAAAGATGTTGGAATCATCAGGATGGATATTGCCGTGGGAAATCTTCAGGAAGTTGGTGTAACGGTGAATACTGGTTACCAGCGTATTAAGCCTGAACAGAGTACAGGTGCGGTTTCACAGATCGGAACCAAGGAGTATGAATCCAGGGTTAGTACTAATTTTCTTGATGGACTGGTAAACCGTTTACCAGGACTGATGATTAACAATACGGTATTATTTAACAGTACAGACCCCAACGGTAATCAGTCATCAAGACCTTTGTTCAACATTCGTGGGATTTCCACCATGTCGGCCAACCAAAATCCGTTAATTGTAGTTGATGGTTATCCAACAGAGTTGACGCTGGATATGATTGATCCAAACGAGATTAAGTCGGTGACGATCCTTAAAGATGCCGCATCTGCTACGGTATACGGGGTAAGGGCATCAAATGGGGTAATTATCATCGAGAGAAAACAGGCTAATCCGGGAGCGGCACAGTTCAGTTTCAGGACTACGTTGGGTCTGATACCAGAGGAAAATTACAGCCGTTACCGCTGGGATCCAAATGCATCGGCCATCAATGCCAGTTACCTGCGGGAAAGGCAAAGTCTGAATATCAACCAGTCTACCTGGGCAAGCTTGTTTACTCCGGGTGTAGGCAACGTACAACGTTCGATTCCTTTCTTTATCCAGTCTCAGCTTATCGCTGGTATCATTTCGCCTTCGCAAGCCGAAAGCTCTTTTGCAGAACTGGCTAATTATGATAATCTTAAGGACTACAATCGCTTATTCCAGAGGACAGCAGTTACGCAAACGCATACCCTGAACGTTTCAGGTGGTGTGCCTAATGCACTGTACTACATCACAGCCAATTATACAGGTAACCGCGATAATCCGATCCTGAATGATAATAGCAGATTTTTATTAACTGGTCGAACCACACTAAAACTGGCGAAACGACTAAGATTAGAACTGACTACGGAGTATCAGGAAAAGCGCATTAATGGTGCGCCAGTACCCCGGGCTTCTGACTATGCAGGTTATGAACATTATCAAGATGTAAATGGTAATCCTGCTGCCATCATTTCACAAAGCTATGCACCAGTTTATAACAGTTTCCTCATGTCGCAAGGCTTGTTAGATCAGAACTATTACCCGCTAATTGAAGCAAATTTAGTAAGCAACAAAACGCGGACGGTGAATAACAAGACTATTGCCAATTTTAACTACGATATCGGAAAAGGCTTTAACCTTTTGTTTGGCGGGGTTTACGAGACGACCCGCTCAGAGATCAGGCATTTGGCCGGTCAAGGTTCTTCGGAAGTGAATGCCTGGGTAAATAATTATACAGTGACTGCGGGGGGGACATTCAAAAGGAATATTCCTGATGGAGATTTTCTTCGCCAGCAGAATACCAGCTCAACTGGTTATACTGCGCGCGCGCAATTGAACTATAATAAGAAAATTGGCAATCATTCTTTTAATGCCATTGCAGGTGCTGAAATACGGAGCATTTTAGACAAAGGTAATTTAGCCTCTTATTTTGGTTATAACGACCAGAGTTTGCTGCAGCAACCAGTAGACTACGCGTCTATATTTAATGGTTTGGCGGCAGTTAAGGGAACGCTCGTAACCTCAAATAATCTTGGATCTTTAACTAATTTCTTTAACCAGACCTATAGTGAAGACCGATTTGTATCGGCTTTTTCTAATGTTGTGTATTCCTTTAAGGATACTTATTCTTTGTCAGGAAGTATACGCGTTGACCAGTCGAACCTTTTTGGTAGCGATCCAAAATATAAGTACAAACCATTATGGTCTTTAGGTGCTGCCTGGAACATTCAAAAGGAGGACTTTATGAGCAATGTGAACTGGCTTCACCAGTTGAAGTTGCGCAGTGCCTTCGGATTTAACGGAAATGTAGCCAAACTTTCGCTTCCGCAGGTAATTGCTCAGGCTGCGCTTAATACTTCCAATACGCCGACCCTTACCTCGCTCATTTTAGCCTCAAATGCCAATAGCGGTCTTCGCTGGGAGCAAACAGAAAACTTTAACATGGGACTGGATTTTAGTATTTTCAAAAATATCACTGGTAGCCTTGATTATTATACGAAAAAAACAACCGATGTGATGGGTAATTCTACCATCGACCCGACTCTTGGTGCAGCTTCTGCTCTAATTAATTATGCAACCATTAGAAATAATGGTTTGGAGTTTAGCCTGAAAGCAGATTGGATATCTACTAAAAACTTTAACTGGAATACGGGGCTCGTGATTGCTAAAAATAACAGCAAGGTGCTGGATGTTTACCGAACGGGGAGATATGATCCACCAACTCTTGATTTACTGGGCTATGTAAGCGGTTATCCGGTAGGTTCGATGTTTTCTTACAATACCAAGGGACTTAATAATCAGGGCCATCCAATTATTGTGGATCAGAATGGGGTAGAATACGTGGTAAATACCAGTACCACAGGGCAACCCCTAGTTACTGCGATGTCTAGTAAAGATTCAGGACTTGTACAGTATTCGGGAAGTACTCTTCCAACGATTAATGCTGGATTAAGTAACCGCGTCGATGTAGGCAATTTTTATTTCTTCGCGATGGTTAACTATTATGGTGGTTTTAAGGTACGTGTGCCAAGGCCTACACCAGCAGATAACAGACCGTTGGCAGGAGCAAATAATTATTGGAGGGCCGCGGGAGATGAATTGAACACCGATATTCCAAACCTGGTTGACCTGAATGCCCCAAATCCATCATGGGCTTACCGTTATAACAGCAATTATGTTGTTAACGGTGATTACATAACACTTGGTGATGTAACGGTTTCGTACCGTTTAAATGACCTGAAATTTATGAAAAAGGCTGGCTTTAAGAACTTCGAGATCAAGGCTCAAGCTTCAAATCTGTATACTGTAGGCTTTAATCGCTATAATTTCAGTATGGCTACTGGAAACTACGCGAAACCGTATGTAACCCCGACTTATACATTGGGTTTATTCACCAATTTTTAAAATTTATACCAATGAAAAAATTTAAATATATAGCCATTCAATTGCTGCTTTGCTGCCTGGCTTTTAGCAGTTGTGATAAATATCTGGATATTGAACCAAAGGGCAAGCAATTGCTGAAAACGACTAATGACTTCGATTTGTGGTTAAATAGCAGTATGCTTATTAGTGAAACGGCGGCTGATAATATTATGAATTACATGACAGATAATTATGATATGCAGAACGTCAATACCCCACCAACCACCCTTGTGGAACTCATTTATACCTGGGCACCGCAGTTTACTACTGATGTAAGTGCAATGACCTATTTATGGGGTGAACACTATAGGCGCATTAGCCTGTTCAATACGGTATTATCAGGTATTGATGCAGCTGGTGGTGGCACTGCGTCACAGAAAAACAGTTTGAAGGCCGAGGCCTTATTAGGTCGTGCACATTCTTATTTCTACCTGGTGAATGAATATGCCAAGCCATATGATGCAGCAACTGCTGCAACAGACCTGGCTGTGCCTTATATCACATCAGATGATGTAAGTCAAAAAACACCGGCTAGAAGTACAACGGCTGAAATTTACAAACATATCATTGATGACATCAATGGGGCGATCCCCAACCTTCCGGAAGATAACAGCAATGCTAGGTTTCGAGGCTCAAAGGCTGCGGCATACAGTGTGTTGGCACGAGTTTACCTGTACAGAAGGGAATATTCCGAAGCACAACGATATGCTGAGCTGGCTTTGGCCAATACCAAAGCTGTGATGATTGATTATACCAATTCTGCAACTTTCCCAACCACAACTAATGTGGTGTCACATCCGGATGTGATTTACGGGAGGTCTTCTCTTGCCCTGGCATTGCCGATATCTGCTGAATTAAAAAGTACGTTCGCCAGCAATGATGCCAGAAGAACAGTTTTGTATACCAGTTTCACTAGTACGGTAAGGGGAGCCACACTGTTTTATGCGGCCAACGTTACACCAGTCTTTTCCTGGACCAATTCGGGTACGAGTGTACAAGAGATGCAGTTAATTGCAGCCGAAGGTGCCGCAAGAAGCAATAATCTGACTACAGCACTTGCCCACCTGAATGAAGTGCGCAGGAATAGGTATACAGGTACGCCAGTTGCCAGCAGAGATTTTAGTTCGACCATTCAGGATGTGGTTTTGAATGAGGTGCTGGCGGAAAGAAGACGGGAATTGCCTTTCCATGGCCTACGCTGGTTTGATATGCGAAGGTTGGATATGGAGAACAGGATGTCAGCGGTAACTCGTACCAATGCGCAGAATACGGTGATTGCTACACTAGAACCACACAGTGTCAGATATACGTTGCAGATACCCATCCAGGTAATGGCCTTTAATCCGGATATGATACAAAACCCATAAATATAAAGTTCAAAAGATGAAGACATATAAATTGAATTTACTGGCAATATGCACGGTCGTACTATTGTTCATGGCTTGTAAAAAAGATAAATCTGGTCGAGAAGCTCTTACAGAAGGACGTGTAACCTTTAATTTGCCGGCATCAACAGATGTAGTGGCAAGCGCATTAGACATTAAGACTACAACGTTAGTTACCTGGGAGATGAAAGCTGTGCTGGAAGGCGCCGCTTCTTCAGATGTGCATTATGTGACTTTCACAACGGATACCTCTAAAATTGCGGAATATAGAACAAAGTATGGAAGTAATGCGCGGTTACTTCCTACGTCGAGCTACCTTTTTTATAAACCTACGGTAGCCATCCCGGCTGGAACCAACATCTCGGAAGCAGCAGTGCTGAACCTTAGTTTTCAGACCGCATTAAAAGCGCATACTGCCTACGTTCTTCCACTGGCTATTGCCTCTGTTGATGGACAGGTACAGGATCCTAAGACACGCAGGGTGGTTTATTATGTATTTAATACGGGTGACGCATTGTATGTCGACCATACCGGATACACCCTTACAGCTACTGCATCTTCCACAAATGGAGCCAATGCGGCCAGCAGAGCGGTGGATGGAAATAATCTAGGGACCTATTGGCTAAGTAATATTACACAATCATTGCCCCAATGGCTGAGTATTGATTTTGGAAGGGAAATTAATTTTTCCGGATTGGACTACTTCTTTCCAACGGCTGCTAATTATCAAACTCTAGGGGGCAATACCACTTCTGTTAAATTAGAAACGAGCTCGGACAACATCACCTGGGCAGATAAGGGGACTTATGCGGTGGATATTAGAAATACAGAACGAAAGCAAACTTTAGATCTGCCTTCAATTACTACCGCCAGGTATCTGCGCTTCACCATTTTGGCTGCTGCTCCGTATTCTGGTTACAGTGTAGGTTTTGTGGGCGAAATTGTAATGAGAAACTAATCCCCAATACGTTAACTATTCTAAAAAAAAAACATACAAATGAAGAAATCAATTTTTTTATTTTTGTCGCTGCTGCCACTATTGGCGGCGGCTCAAAAGAGCTATACCATTTCAGGAAAATTGCCTGCAGTTAAAGGCCAGGCCAAAGCTTACCTGGTTACTTTACAGGGTGATCAATTTAAGGAGACTGATTCTGTAGTTATTAAGAATGGGCAATTTCAGTTTACTGGGAAAGTAGACCAGCCTCAAAGTGTAATCATTGCAATCAAAAGATCACCTGAATCTGGTAAGCAAACGGATAATTTGAGTTTCTATCTGGAAAACTCTAAGATTGTATTAACAGGGAAAGATTCTATCAAAACGGCCACCGTTGCCGGTTCGGTGTCAGATCGTGAAGACCGGGAGCTGTCGGCGTTAATTACGCCTTTTACGAAAATGATTATGAAAATCCAGCGGGAATTTACAAAAGACCATGGAGTAGTAGAAGGAAAAACCCTGGAGCAGCGTAAAGAAGCACAAGATAGCTTAAACAGCTATGTCAAACAAATCAAAAATATCCAATTGAAGTTTGTTCAGTCACACCTTAATTCATTCATGGGCTTATATACTTTTAACACCTCTATCCTTGGCAGCCACTTTGACTCTGCAGAGGTAAAGCCCTTGTTTTACAAATTCTCTCCCGAACTTCAGTCATCGCCATTGGGAAAACTAGCTATAGATAGAATTTTAGCAAATGAAAAGCGTGCGGTGGGTGTAAAGATCATCGATTTTTCACAGACTGATATTAACGGCAAACCATTCAACATAAAATCATTGCGTGGTAAATATGTGTTTTTAGATTTTTGGGCCAGTTGGTGTTATTGGTGTCGTGCGGAAAACCCAAATGTGTTGAAAGCCTATGAGCAACTTAAGGACAGGAATCTTGAAATTGTAAGTGTATCTTTTGATGAGAATAAAGCTGCCTGGGAAAATGCAGTAAAACAAGATAAACTCCCTTGGCTGCAGGTTTCGGACTTAAAAGGGATGAAAGTAAGAGATGGATTGGCAGCGATGTTAGACATTAAAGCGATACCGCAAAACCTGTTGATCAGTCCGGAAGGTGTGATCATTGCTACGAATCTTCGCGGTGAAGACCTTCCAGCAAAATTGTCCAAATTGATTAAATAACATAAAGTAAATATGATGAGCCTCAAAATAATTATTGGAGCCTTTTTATTGTTGCCTGCAAGTTTTTGTATGGCTCAGGATAAGTTTGAAATATCGGGCCAGCTTTCTAAAGCAGGTAAGGATAAGATGGTAATGCTGAACTATACGAACAGCGAAGGTAAAGACGCCAAAGACAGTACCCTGGTTAAAAACGGTAAATTCTTGATCAAGGGTACTACAGCTTTTGGTAATAAAGCGTATCTGACACTCATGCCGGTAAAAAGGGATACTCCACGGCGTGATGGTCAATCTGATGACCAGGAATTTTATCTGGAAAAAGGTAATTATACAGTAACGGGTACAGATAGCATGGCTAAAGCCAGTATAAAGGGAACACAAGCGCAAAAGGATTTTCTGTTGTGGACCTCAAAATCACAAGCGCTGTTGACCCAGTTTAGAGAGATTACCCAGCGATTTAGCAAAGTTTATTATGCAAAAGTAAAAGATACGGTAGCGATCAAAAAGATTCAGGCAGAGGCAAGGCCAGTACATGCCAAAATTGAAGCTACATTGGATTCTTTTATATTTAGTCACCCGGATTCTTATGTAGCCTTGGATCTGATCGCTATGGAAAAGACTGCCGTAATTGATCCAAATGTTTTTGAGACTTATTACAAGCCGCTGAGTAAAAGAGTATTGAGTAGCTTTACTGGGCAGAAGTTGACAGCTAAATACGATAAGGCCAAGCAGATTGCTCTTGGAAAAACTGTAGACTTTACCCAAACGGATGATAAAGGCAATGAATTTAAGCTGTCTTCTTTAAAAGGCAAATATGTATTGGTTGATTTTTGGGCAAGTTGGTGTGGACCATGTCGTGCAGAGAACCCACACCTGTTGAAAGCTTACAATCAGTTGAAAGATAAAAATTTTGAAGTGGTGGGTGTTTCCCTGGACGAAACCAAAGCGGCCTGGTTAAACGCAGTAAAGCAAGACGGCATGCCCTGGATACAGGTAAGTGACCTGAAAGGCTTTAAGAGCGATCTTGCAGTTAAATACGGTATTTCAGCCATTCCACAGAATTTTCTGATCAATCCTGAAGGGGTGATCATAGCTAAGAATTTGCGGGGCGAGGATGTGAATGAAAAAATCTCTTCTTTTATTAAGTAAAGACAATAATTGTATACTGTTGTGGCTGGTTGTAATTGCTATAACCAGTCATAATTGTATTGATTTGTTTTAATTCATGTTTTATTGTTATTATTGCCATACACAAATGAAATAAAATCATGAAAAAACTATTAACGCTCGCTGCACTCTGTGCGTGTGTTTGGACTGTAAATGCCCAAACTGAAAAGGGTAAATTGCTTATTGGTGGAAATATTGGATATTCTAATAGTAAATCAAGCTCCAGAAATGCTCAGATACAACAATTTATCCGGGAAGATAGCGTGAAGACAATTTCTTACTCTGTTGCGGTTAATGCAGGTTATTTTATCCGGGATAATTTTGCAATTGGTATGGGAATAGGCTACTCCCATATCAAATCAAATTCGAATGGGACTCTCTATTATAATGATTTACAAATTCCTTCACCGTTATTTTATAGCGGGGAAAGTAAGTCGGATCTGTTCTTTCTTAACCCTTTTGTACGATATTATGTTGGTCTGGCAGATAACTTTAAATTTTTTGGACAGGTCGCGGTTCCGATAAGTTCTGGGACACAGAAGCAATCTGGTGCAGCAAATCCAGGTAATTATCAGGAATATAAAGCGACTTCCTATGGGGTGAGTATCCAGCCTGGACTGGCTTTTTTTCCTTCAAAAAGGATAAGCCTTGAGCTTTCATCTAATGGGCTTGATTACGCTTATAGTCAACTTAAAAATAAACGGACAGACGAAAAAACGACTTCAAATTCATTCAGTTTTGGCTTGTCTACTTTTGCTCCTAGACTGGGTATCGTATTTTATCTTTAAAATTTCGATTTAAACTAAAAGCCCTGGCAATTTGAGGTATTCGAATTTCGCCAGGGCTTTTTGATTTAAGGTTAATTGTGGTCTATTAAAATGTGAAGAAGATAATATGGAATCTTCTGTTGATCAATAGCCTGGATTTTGTTTAAAGCTGGTGTTACCGACACTTTTGGCAATTTCAATTTCTGTTTGTGGTATTGGCCAGATGGTATCTCTGAGCGGGAATGACCGGTAAGCATTGTTCGGATCCTTAATAGTTGGAATGATGGTACGATCAAACCGCCATCTTTTGAGATCAAAAAAGCGTTGTCCTTCCATAGCGAACTCAATTCTTCTTTCGTGACGGATCCTGGTGCGCATATCTGCTGCAGATAGTCCTAAAGGAATTTGAGGCATATTAACGCCTGGTCTGGTTCTCACTGCATTTATTGCGGCGTAAACTGTCCCATCTGGACCTGCAACTTCATTTTGGGCTTCGGCATACATAAGCAATACATCTGCATAACGCATCAGTACCCAATCCTGATCACTTTGTGTAGCATAAGTAGTTGGAAAACGGCTCGGATCAATTCCTTTGCGCGGCAGAAAACCACTGGGTACTGATGCGGCCTTAGGGTCAAAAGCTGTAGCGGCAGTTGTGCCTCGCCAGTCGCCAGGAACAATGATGCTCATTTTTAATCTGGGGTCTCTATTGGCATAAGGAGTTGTACTGTTAAACAATGGTGAGGACTGGATTGGTAAGCCATCAGTGCACTCATAATCATCTACAAGGTATTTGAGCACATTTACATTATTGAGATAGGAAAATAACCAGTCCTGGGGGCTGTAAAAACTTGGAGGTGAATAACGTGCTGAAAACATGATTTCTGGATTGTTATTCTGACCAGGTTTTAAAAACAAACTGCTATAAGCATCTGCAAGTTTGAATTTGTTTTCTGTCATCACCAGTTTGGCGGCATCAGCTGCTTTTTGGTATTGACCGTTGGCTAACAGTACTTTCGCTTTGTAGGCTAATGCTGTACCTCTTACCGCGTGTCCGTTATAATTTGTGTTGGGCAAATTGGCTGCCGCATAATCAAGATCGGCAAGAATGGAATCTACAACCAGACTTTTTGGTGAACGTGGAATAGTTATACTAGCCTGATCAAAACTCAATGGTTTTAAGGTAAGGACACAATCTCCGTACAATTGAGACAAAAGAAAATAATGATATGCTCTGATGAACTTCACTTCTCCTATGTACTGGTTTCTTAAGCTTTGCGATAGTGGAATATCGCCGATGCGAACTAGAAAAAGGTTGCATGTTGCGATAGCCTGATAACTATATTTGTAGGCATCTGAAATAATTCCCGTCATGGTTGCTTCAATATTACCAGTCGAAACCATAGAAAAATTACCTCCGCTGGAAATTGTATAGCCGTTATCAGTCAAGGTTTCCCAAAACATATACCCGCCACCAAAACCGGCGCCTGCATTACTTACACTTACTGCATTGTTGCCCCGGCAAAGGAAATTATAACAGCCTGCCAGGGCCAGATCTGCATCACTCTGTGTTTTCCAAAAAGTATTTTGTGACAATTGTGCCAGGGGATCTTTTTGAAGGAAGTCCTTTTTACATGAACTAAAAATACCTAGTCCAGATACTGTCTCTTATACACATCTAAAAAAGGGGGGGGGGGGGGGGGGGGGGGGGGGGGGGGGGGGGGGGGGGGGGGGG
>NZ_JAELTV010001319.1 GCF_016429005.1 Pedobacter sp. ASV19 | reverse complement strand
CAGATGTGTATAAGAGACAGACCTATGGATGTGCAGATGCGTAAGGGGACTGGTTGTCTTGCCATTTGTTTTTATCCAGGCATGGCGCATAATTTTTTTAAGCTTCCAATGCATACACTAAGTGATTTGACTGTATCTCTGTCTGATTTATGGAATGGGTTGGCAGCGGAGATAGAGGAAAAGCTGGACGGTATCTGTAATGATAAAGAGCGCGTAAACCTGGTGCAAAAATATTTATTAAGACAATTAGCATCGGACACATACGATGAGCAGGTGGCTTATTGTCTGAAACAGGTGCAACTTTCCAGAGGACTGATTACTGTGAGTAAACTCACAAATGATCTTGGACTCAGTCAGCGACATCTTTCGCGGAAGTTTCAGCAATATGTAGGCTTATCGCCAAAGGAATATC
>NZ_JAELTV010001318.1 GCF_016429005.1 Pedobacter sp. ASV19 | reverse complement strand
GGCATAGTCTGGAAATTTCTTCTTTTAAAAGTTATTTAAGCATGGCATCAAGGTACCAGGTTTACAAATTGATAAGGAAAGGAAAGGCGAGCCCCATCATGCTTGTTGAGGAATATGATACGATTTCCAATGCTGGTTATGCTATGAATCATGGGGAGGAAAAAATCAGCTATCTTGAAATGGAAAACAGCATTGAAGCAGTTTAGAAAAAACTGCCAAAAAAATGCAGGGAAATTTTTATGCTCAGTAGATTTGATAATTTATCCAATCAAGAGATCGCAGAGAAATTAGGGATCTCGAAACGTACTGTGGAGAATCAGATCACAATAGCTTTGAAGGCACTCAGAGTTTCGATTAAACTGGTGCTTTATTCAATTATTTTTCTCAATCTATGAGTGATACAACTCTATAAC
>NZ_JAELTV010001317.1 GCF_016429005.1 Pedobacter sp. ASV19 | reverse complement strand
GACACAATAATACAAGTAGATTCAAAAACAATAAGTAGATCACATATCTCATGAAAATTTCCCGTGATGTCTCTGGGGCCAGGGTAACACCAATATTTTAGAAAGGATTTATACGCGATATGATTTACAAAATCTTCACCAATTTGACCTTTTTCGTCGTGCTCCATGACATATAATGCAATTAGGGATGATTAGCGTTTGTTTTTAGGCATTCTTAGTTCCATAAGTTGATCTAATGTCAATCCCGGATTATCAATTGCATATTGTGCAAGTAGCTTCCAATGCCCGGGTTTCTCAATATTCCGCCTTTCGACTATAAGTTCCAGCCGGTGAAGGAGCTGTCTCTTATACACATCTGACGCTGCCGACGAACGTTAGCCGGTGTAGAGAGAGGGGGGGGGGGGGGGGGTAAG
>NZ_JAELTV010001316.1 GCF_016429005.1 Pedobacter sp. ASV19 | reverse complement strand
TCGTGGGCTCGGAGATGTGTATAAGAGACAGGTTCATCATCTTGTTCCTCGCTACTATAGTAGTAAAGGCGCAAACAACAGGAAGTATAACCGTCGGAGGCGATTTTGATAAGTTCTATCCAACAGTTTGGACCGATGGAGGGTGGAATAATATGATGCCATCGCAATTAGAAATAGGTAGGTCTGGGGTTCATGAGAATGAGTCCTGGAGAGGGTCGATTATGGCAAAGTTTACTTTCCATACATCCCGCTGGGGAAATGGTGCCAATTTCATAAATGCAGAAATTATCCAAACACACAATATTTATAACGGTGCTGGCCGGGATTTTATAGCAGGATGGAAAGATGCTACGGGAAACAATGCAAGTTTTGATATGGTTATTTGGTTAAGGGGTGGAGGCACAACTTATTAC
>NZ_JAELTV010001315.1 GCF_016429005.1 Pedobacter sp. ASV19 | reverse complement strand
TATGTGCTGGTCAGAAAGTGGTGGCAATAGTTTCAGAACAGTATTTGGTTCGGAGACCTTTTCTTTTAAACACAATGGCATTTTATTTCTGGGTACCAATTGCGGTCCAAATATGCGGATGAGTCCCGGGCAAATTCCACGGGAGAACATTGTTTGGCTGGATTCCGTTCTTAAAGCAACTCCGAAATCCACACCTATTATATTTGTGAACCACTATCCTCAGGATTCGTCTCTGAACAATTGGTATGAAAGCATTGACAGGTTGAAAACCCACAACATTCAACTCATCCTTTGCGGTCATGGTCACAACAATCATTTGTTTTATTTTGAAGGTATCCCCGGAATCATGGGGCGTTCAAACCTCCGCGCAAAAGATTCTATTGGTAGCTATAATATCGTAACCATCACCAAAG
>NZ_JAELTV010001314.1 GCF_016429005.1 Pedobacter sp. ASV19 | reverse complement strand
TGTTAAGTAAACCCAGGCATTTCAGCCTGAGATTCTCATAGATCCGTACGTGATGGTCTCCCATCATACGGCTCTTATTATCCAACCATTGACTTCGTGTCAAGCATCCCGCGTGCGAAGGTTGGACTTGGATTTCTCTGTTAGTTCCCATTTCTTAAAAAGGTTTTGAACCTAGCTCCCAATGCGGAAATAAGGCTGGTTGTCTAACTGATATTCCCTTTAGCCACATGATGGCTTTTAGCAAGCTCGTTCGGAGCTTCTTGTACTTGCGACGTGCCCAGCGGGCAATCATTCGATTTACGCTCTGCATAAAGTCCTTTAATTCTGTTCGGTAAAACTTACCGTAGTAATTGATCCAGCCTCTTAAAACAGGGTTAATAGCTTTCGCTATATCCTCGATCTGTACATCTGAT
>NZ_JAELTV010001313.1 GCF_016429005.1 Pedobacter sp. ASV19 | reverse complement strand
ATATTAAGCAATACATTGGGGAGATTTATTTTCTGCGCGCCTATGAGTATTTCAAAAAGCTCCAGGCTCTGGGAGATTTTCCGATAGTGACCAATGTGCTGACTGATAACAAGGAAGTTCTAATAGAAGCCAGTAAAAGACAACCAAGCTCGGAAGTAGCCCGGTTTATACTTTCAGATCTTGACTCCGCGGCAATGCTATTGAAGATTAGTCCAGATGGATCTAAAAACAGAATTTCCAGAGCCTGTGCACAGTTACTAAAGTCCAGAGTGGCATTGTTTGAAGGTACATGGCTGAAGTATTTCAAAGGTACCGCTTTTGTTCCGAACGGATCAGGCTGGCCTGGAAAATCGAAAAGTTATAACGCAAATTATCAATTTCGTTCAGGTAGTATAGATGCAGAGATTGATTATC
>NZ_JAELTV010001312.1 GCF_016429005.1 Pedobacter sp. ASV19 | reverse complement strand
ATATAGAAGGCCACCGTATCTTTATTAACCATAATGAAATACCTATTGGAAGCAATTACAAAGATCTATTATTCAAAGATCTTGGCTTTTCTTAAATCTGCCGGATATATGCGCTAAATTTGCTGGCAATATGAACTTCACTGAAGAACAAATAAAGAGTTTCAACCGCCTTAGCGGAAGCTTCGTTGGCAGCAATAAATACCTAAGTGAGGCAGCAATTGATCACGAAAGACTCATCACATTGAATCACTCCAGTCAATTGATCTTTAATCTCGATTGTTTAACTGAGCGCTACCAGAGAAAGTTTATTCTAAACAATTTCGAATTGTATTGTACCTCCTTATTTATAGCCATAAAACCCAGGATTCTTACTTTTCTTAAAAATGAAGGACTTACTGGCTATACTTTTAACAG
>NZ_JAELTV010001311.1 GCF_016429005.1 Pedobacter sp. ASV19 | reverse complement strand
CGGTAAACACCGCGGCGTCGCCATCGAGCTCGGCATGCATGGAGGGATGGTCGTGGCCGCCGCCTTCGAATACGAGCTGAAAGGCCAGTGCCTCGCCGGCGATGGCGTGGGTCTGGCGGATCGCATTCAGGCGCAACCCGTTCAGGCTGCGAAAGGCGATCAACATGCTCGCCGTACAGGCCGAACCCAGCAAGCAGGTGAGCAACAGGGCAGCGTTATTGGCGTAGTTGAGCGAGCCGACCAGCATGACCAGCAGCAACAGCGTGAACGCCACGCCGAAGCCGGTGGGTACGATGTAGATGCGCCGCCGATGCAGCGCGATGGGCAGGCTTTCCGGGCGCTTGTAGCGGGTTAGGGCGGGCAATCGCCGCTCGGCCCAATCCTGGACGCGACGAACGGCTGGCGGCATCAGCCC
>NZ_JAELTV010000137.1 GCF_016429005.1 Pedobacter sp. ASV19 | reverse complement strand
CCCCCCCCCCCCCCCCCCCCCCCCCCCCCCCCCCCCCCCCCCCCCCCCCCCCCCCCCCCCCCCCCCCCCCCCCCCCCCCCCCCCCCCCCCCCCCCCCCCCCCCCCCCCCCCCCCCCCCCCCCAAAAACCTTTTTTACGTTCGTCGGCAGCGTCAGATGTGTATAAGAGACAGCTCTAAAGGAGATGCGAAATTTCTGGAACAGCTCAGCAAAATGATCTTCGACAACATCACAGATATGAACCTTGATGTAGACAAACTATCCAGTTTGATGAATATGAGCAGAACCACGCTATACCGTAAAATCAAGGGTCTGTCGGACATGACACCCAACGAACTGATCAACCTTACCCGGCTTAAGAAAGCAGCTGAACTCCTGGCCCAGGGAGACTTGAAGATCAACGAAGTGGCTACTTTAATTGGGTATACGCTGCATGCCAATTTCTCCAGAGATTTCCAGAGGCAGTTCGGTTTGTCGCCAACAGCCTATTTAAATACCTTGCCTAAATAGCCTGATATTCCATACCCGATCAAGGGTTTTCTGCTGTCTTCGTTTGTGCAAGTTCCGCATCGTCCGGAGCACTCTTTAAATCTCTGTCCAATTCGTAAAGTGCATCTCCACTTGCAGCAGCACCGCCGGCAATTTTTATTTTGTCTAGTAATTCCATGGCCAATGTTTCTTCTTCAGTTTGTTCTTTAACAAACCATTGCATGAAGTTCCATGTAGCCCAGTCTCCTTCATCAAAACTCATTTTAACCAATTTATAGATTGCTTTTGTGTTATCGATTTCAGATTCAAAGACCTTTTCAAAGCAATCTTGTACATTGATGGGGTCTGCAGGCGGTGCAGGAATTGCTTCTATTCTAACCCTCCCTCCCCGCTGTAAAATATATTCGATAATTTTGGTCATATGATTACGCTCTTCGTTCGCATGCCGGAATAAAAAATTGGCTATTCCACCATAGCCTTCACTGTCTGCCCATACGGCAAAAGAGATATAAGTCTGCGCAGCTGCAGCTTCTTTGGTTACCTGAGCATTTAATCCATCACTGAGTGTATTAGAAAGACGATTTGTATTCATGTTCTTAGCTTTTATTTGTTACAACAAGCCTGGAACACTCAAAGTTTTATCAATCGTGTATTTCCTCAGCTATTAGGCCGTCAAATCTGTATTTTATAATAATTACACCGTTAACATAGCCTGAAAAATCAAAGAGTGGCTGGTATACGATTTCATTCTCTGACTTAATTTTACCCGAGTCATATACTTCTAAAATTTGCTCACTAACACGCTCCCAGTCGGCGCCTGGCCTCACAAACTGATAAGGTCTGTTCAAAACTTCCAGTTTACTCAATCCCCACATCTTCAACATAGAATCATTAGCAACTTCAATTAACATTTCCCTGCCTTTTACCACGCATAAACCGACTGGTACCTGCTGAGTAATGGTTCTTAATCTGTTCTCATTTTCAAACAGTCTAAAATTTGCTCTTTGAAGCTCATTCTTTGCCGTCAGTAACTTATCATTGGACTCAGATAATTCCTCATTCACAGCAAGTAATTCTACATTCATCTGGCTCAATTGTTCATTTAGAATTTCATTCTTCCGTCTTTTATATTCAATGATCTTGCTGTTCCGGATGCGTTCACTAACTTCGGAGGCGGTATGAAGTATACAATAGGTTTCGCCATTTTCATTTAAAATGGCGCGATAAACAAAATCAAAATAGAAGGTCTGCATTTCACCGCCTGACATGAGCTCCGCTGGCATACCCGTAGCTTCAAAGGTTTCTCCCGTACGCCAAACGTCTTTTAAAAGCCCAATGAATGGCTGCACTGTTAGTTCTGGAACTGCATCTTCCAGGCGCATCCCCATAATAGAACTATCCTTGTTCCAAAAAGCAAGCATGGCATTGTTCACAAAATTAATGTGTAGCTCTTCACTGCAGTAAATAGCTGTAGCATCTTGTGAGAGCCTCATAATATCCAGTAATGCTTGATCACTCAAAAATCTGTCCTTAGGAATCATATAGACTTTAAGGGATCAAAAGTAACAATTTACTGGTATACACCAATCTTATTGTTTGAATTCAGGTAAAGATACCCCATAAAGCTCTTGTTATGTTGAGGTATCCTATTATTCCCGGATGATATTTTTGCAGCGCTCTTCAATCAACAAGAACACAGGTTCAAACTCATTATCGTCCCAATAGGGATCGGGAACCTCTTCATCTGGTAAAAACAACTGGACTTTTTTCCGGTCTGTTTCATTCCTGGCCAATCTGAGTACATCTCGATAGTTATTGCGATCCATTGTATAGATCAGATCATAATTATCAAATAGTGCTGCATTAAAATGCTGTGCTCTCTGTCCGGAGATATCAATGCCATGAGATTTGGCAACGCGAATAGAACGTTTATCTGGTTGTTGTCCAACATGCCAGTTGCCCGTACCGGCAGAATCAATCTCCCAACCCAATCCACACTCATCTGCCATGTGCTGCAGAATGCCGTGCGCAAGTGGTGAACGGCATATATTGCCCAGGCAAACCATTAAAATCTTCTTCTTTTCCATCTATATAAAGCAGGACAATCTCTTTCAAAAAATACCCCTTCAAAATTGCAAAATATACCAGAGATATTTCGGGTTGCAGGTTTTATAATTTTCGAGGTGTTTTCATTTGAATGATCTCCTGCAAATAAACCATATTGTGCTCAACATTTTTTCTTCAACTTTCAAAGAATATAAAACGTTTCAGAAGTCAAAGGCTCAGGGACATCTTCTTCTGATAAGAGTTGCTTGATATTTATCTCAATTGTATTACAAATGGCATTCATTGCCGTATCCGTGGGAAGGTTACTAAATGGATTTTCCATGTGGCTTGCTGTTTTTTCAAGAAGAAAAAAAGCAGCTGAAATTACCAATAGTAAGGGTATCTCAAAATAGCTTTCTATATCTCTAAGCGATATGGAAAGTGTCACCAAAAAAAGATAAATAGATAAATGTAGAAAATACCGGTACGTTACAGGAAAAACAGTTGTCTTGATCCGTTCTGCCATACCCATGGCATTAGAAAAGCTGACAAATGTGTTGTTGATCTGCACATGGCTAAATGTATTCAGCTTTCCTTTCTCCGTCAACCGGGAAATATGTTGGGTATTGAGCTGAAGAATTGCCAGGTGCTTATTGTTGTGGCTTTTAACTTTGGCCAATTCATCATCGGTTAAATATCCTTCCAAACCATCAGCAGCATTCTGCCCCCGCAGGGAGCGGTTTAAACTATAACACCAGGCAATATGTCTGAAAGAAATCGTCCTGATTTCATTTTCACAATCTTTAGGCAAAAAGGACTGCAGCTGCAAAACCATAGTCCTGCTATCATTTACAATACTTCCCCAAATCTTGCGTGCTTCCCACCACCGGTCATAGGATTGGTTGAGCTTAAAGGAAAGAATAACGGAAATGGCCGTACCAAGAAAGGCTGGAATTCCTATGGGCATCTCCGGAATCACATTTCGGAATGCGTAGGTGAGCCAGTAAATCACCAGACCAATGATGAATACATAAAGCAGTTCAACCCTTATTTTTTTGAATATATAACTAAATGGTATTTTCGTTTTTAACAACATAGTCTAAATCAATCATCTATTTGCTGATAAACGATTGTCTGATGTATTTGGTTTTAATGAATAGGATGAAAAAAGTGGAATGATGCCACATTAGTTTCTATCTACAGCAAAATCCACCCATAGGCTTTTGTGGATTTTGCTGTGATTTCTGTTAAAAGGCAACAGACATATGAATCATCAGGCGGTTACCTGCATGTACGCGTCCGTCTGCCAGATTCTGGGAACGTACATTTTGATAATTGGCACCTAAGGACAGCCTTTTCAACGACACTTCCACTCCGCCAACAGCAGATAAAGAATAGCCGCCCGATACAGCGACGTCATATTTTTTATTCTCTATGTCCTTTTGCGCTGTTTCGTACAATACACCGGCATTTGGAGCGAGTGTTAGGCTATTGGCTACCCTGATTTTATAATACATCAAGATATTTCCGGTGAATTTATTGCCATAACGATACTCATACTTGTTTTCTGTATTGATCTTATAATTCACATTGGCATTTAATCCAATATCATTGTAACGGATGTCATAAGCGGCATTGAGCGTAAAATCTGTACTGGCCGTTCCCAACTGAAAATTATTTGGAGATTCACTTACAGCCAGACGCTCCGAAGGTTCATATTTACCTGTAGGCACTTTGATGCCCGCACCTACCCATAATGACTGGACGAGCAAACGATCGCCAAGGGTTCCTTTACTATCGAAGAGTTTGAAATAGCCCATTAAGGCGATATCACCAAGGCCGTTTTTTGTCCCGTTACCTGTCTGGCTTTTCCGTTCGTTAAAATTATAAGGCACAAAGGCCAGTATTCTGAATCTGCTGCCTATATTCCAGCCACCCCATAGTTCCACACTTTGGTAAGTTTCATCGGAAGTAAGTGGTGTACGCTCTCCAAAAGGGCCAAGATGTGTTCTTAGTGTTTTATGCTGGTAGCGTAAACCAATAAAACGCTTATTGTATTCTGGTAAAATACCCAGATAGTAGCTCCCAACACCA
Organism: Pedobacter sp. ASV19; assembly: GCF_016429005.1. GTDB lineage: Bacteria > Bacteroidota > Bacteroidia > Sphingobacteriales > Sphingobacteriaceae > Pedobacter. The sequence goes on along the minus strand of NZ_JAELTV010000137.1, from coordinate 7,853 downwards.
CAACCACATATATCACATGCTCGGGTAGCTGTTATACTCATCATCACCAGCACCAGTGCCATCATTATTTTCTTCTTCATATCTATTGTTCTGATAACATTTTGTTATTGATAAACTCCTTATCGTTCAGCGTATTCAGAAATGCTGTGAGTTTCGCCTTTTGATCTTCATTTAGTGCTATACCAGGCTTTCCGTTCTGGTTCAATACGGGGTCTAAATTAGGTGTAGCCTGAACCTCCGAATTGTAATGTTCCAGTACCCCTGCCAAGGATAAAAATCTTCCGTCATGCATATATGGCGCAGTGTACTGCAAATTCCTCAGCGACGGCACTTTAAATTTATATTTGTCCGTTTCCATCAGTGTAACGGCATATAAACCTTTATCATTTACAGGACTGATCCCTAAACCGTTGTTACGGAAGGAACCGTCTGTAAACAAAGGTTCTGCATGGCAGGAAGCACATTTGTCTTTAAACAGTACATAACCTGCTTGCTCATCGGCAGTAAATACAGCACCAGCTTCCTTACGCATGATCTTATCATATTTGGAATTGCTGCTTACGCACATCACCATAAACTGGGATAATGCTTTCATAAATCGAGCAGTAGTAACTTCTTCCGTACCAAAAGCACTTTTAAACATGCCGGTGTATTTGGGTAAAGCTCTGATCTTGTTCAACACATTCTCCAGGTTTTCATCCATCTCTTCGTGGGTCGTGATGGGGGTAATGGGTTGGAGATCCAAATCATAAACTCCCCCACCCCACATAAAGGCTTTATTCCAGGCCAGATTCATAATCGGCGGCGAATTGCGTGTTCCCAAACGATCATCAATACCGTGGCTCACATCATGCCCATGCTGCGTAAATGCAGAAGACTGAATATGACAGGAACCACAAGTTATGGTATTGTTACGCGACAACCTGGGCTCATAAAATAAGGCTCTCCCCAGTTCAAAACCTTCTTTGGTGACCGGATTATTAGCGAAATTATAGGCAGGTTGAGGAAAATTAGCTGGTTTCTGAAAACCCAGAAATTTCTCTATTTCTTCTTTAATTGGATTATCTTTTTTACAAGCCAGGATAAACAAGCCCAGAAAGCACAATATAATCCAGTGTTTTTTGCTCATAACAGTTAGTTTTCAGTGTGATCGTGTCTGAACATTTCCGGGAAATTAGCTGCAATTTTAGCGGTAAAATCATCAAACATCACGTTAGGATGTTCGGCTATTTTGAAGCTATTCTTTCCATTAAAAACTTTCATGATATCCACAAAAAGATGGATATTGCTCTGGCGGTCTTTCCTCACTTTTGCTATACCTGCTGTTCTTAAATCCACGGTAATCACCTTAATGTTATTTAGTGTTGGTGCGTTGTAACCGCCGAAAAAGCCAATGTGATATTTCATCTGCTTTTTACCTGTAGGATCGCCAGAGGTGTTATCTGATATCACATTCGAGTTGCCCTCAAACTTAAAGAAGATATAGCCGCTGTTCCAGCCCCAATACATACCACCATCTTCCATACCACCGCCAGCTGCCGGATCCAGTACGCCTGTTCGTTTATCAACCGGCATAGTGCTGCGCAAGCTGTCCACACCTAGGGTGAAGGTCAGACTGGTATAATCGCCCTCCGGTACTTTTACCTTCGCAAAACGGGTAGCTTTATCATCGCCCCTGATTAAAAAATAACTACTGTCCTGGTTTACGGTATAGATTTTTCCAGCTTCTGTAGTAACCTTAATATTACTGATGAAATACTGAACCCGGGATACTGTAAAAGCTTCGCCCGCTGCATTTTTATAGGGGCTACCCGTATTGTTAAAGGTCAGGGTCCGTTCGCCAACAATATTGTCAAATTCTACAGAGAGGGGCGCAAGATTGGTTTCTTGAAACTCAGGTGCCAAGTCTTCTTTTTTTGAACAAGCGGTTATGCTCAGCATTAAACTGAAGAGTAAAACCATTTTCCATATTTTTTCTTTTGTTGTCATTATGTTATTCATGTGGATTACTGATTTTTTTATTTGTTATAAATTCATGGTCGGTAAGCGTGCCCAGAAAAGCAATAATGGCCTGCCGTTCCTTTTGTGTAAGTGGTATACCCACCTGTCCCTGGTTCTGATAGAGCAATTGATCTGTAGTTGGAGAAATTTTAATCCCGGATTGGTAATGATCAAGGACTTCGTCTATGGTTTTGAATCTCCCATCGTGCATATAGGGCGCTGTGACCAATACATTCCTTAATGAAGGCGTTTTAAATTTGCCCAGATCCAAAGGATTGAACGTAACTCTGAAACGCCCCTGATAAATGCCTTCGTGATCATCATTAAAAGTGGCGTCGATACCATTATTGTGATATTCATTGTCTGTAAACAATTCTCCCCTATGACAAGCTTTACATTTGGTGTTTACCAGATTCATACCCAGCAATTCACTTTCCGTTAGGCTTGCTCCCGGTTCACTTCTCTTGTATTGATCATATTTGGAGGTACCAGAAATCAGCGTACGCTGAAATTGCGATAAGGCTTTAATCACATTCACAGATCGGACGCCATCTTTGAAGACTATTCCGAACCTTTTTACATAGTCAGGATCAGCTTTTAATTCTTGTTCCAAAACATTTAAATCCTGAAACATTTCGTCTGCACTGGTTAATGGACCTAATGCCTGGGATTCAAGATTTTTTGAACCACCGTCCCAAAAAAGACCATTTTCTGCCCAGGCCAGGTTGAACAATACAGGTGCATGACGTGTAAGCGCCCGATCGGATACCCCTACCTTTGTCAAAGCTGTTCCATCAGAAAAAGCCAAATCTTGCCGGTGACAGGAGGCACAGGAAATCTTGTTATTTCCCGACAGCCTGACATCATAAAATAGCATTCTGCCCAATTCTATACCTTCTTTGGTGAGTGGGTTCTCCACATGTTCCATAACAGGAGGAAAATTTACAGGCACCTGCAGCTTAACCGCATGCAGGGCCTGTGAAATTTCTTCGCTCATATTTTCTTTCTTGCAAGAAAATGCGACACCGAGGAGGAAAAAAAGAGCAGCAATACGCAGGAAAGCGCATTTGCCTATCATATACCTAGTTTACTGATTTAACAGTAAATACTTTGGTCGCGTAATTATTAGCAACTGCGGCCATTACCGTAGCTTTAGATGCGCCCACCACAGGATTGGTCATCACATCAATACCGTCGGCAACCTTTGATAAATCTGCGTTTACTACAATGCTGGCCGATTCCGACGCACTGACGTTCAGGCTCTTTGGCAAGTCTAAGGCAATCGTTTTGTAATTCGCATTCAATCCTGTCTCCAAAAGCATGTTTTTAGTTGTTGTTCCATCGCTTACTTTTCCTGCTGCAGAGGTAAAAATATAGCTGGTCAACCACATCCAGGAAACATTGGTCATTCCATTTAACTGTGAAAGTTCTCCGGATTGCAAGCTCATATTGTCATTGTATTTTTGATCAATACCGACCGAGAATTTAATGGACTTATAATTGCCAGCAGGAATTTCTTTTAAAACAACATTCTCACGTTTGGTTGCGGGGTAAATAGTCGTTGGGAGGTCATTGTTTACGCCTGTAAGCTTAATCTCGCCCGTTTCTTCCATCAAATAATAAGATCCTGAAATTTTAACTTCCTGACCTGTGGCAGAAACCAATACGACATTGCTTAACCAGTATCTGAATTTATTAAAATTATACGTGATGCCGCTGCTTTTAAAATCCTTGTTCAATGCGAAATCCTGATTTCCAAAAACCGCATCCATGGTGAGGGTAACCTTTCCTTCTCCCTGAAGGGTGACGGCATCTTTGTCTTTGGAACATGAAGTAAATAACAGGGCTGATAAGCCTATGATAGATAATAATTTTTTCATAAAATAATGATTTGGTTGTGCACAGCACGCCACTGTCACACCTTTCTTTGTGTTCTTAAATTTCTTTAGTAATAAGTTGAGTTTATGGAATAGCTTTATGAAAGCCCATAAAAGGACATACACCTTCTTTTGGTGTAAAAAATTCAAAAAAACTAAACCGGTAAATTAAGATAAGTGGGACGCAGGTGGCGGATGCAGAATTTCAAAACTGCGGTCAGGAAGATCGAAACGGATATATTGATGCTTTTTCTTTTCAAGGAGACTGGAAATGGGATTAAAGGAAAATGTTTCATGCACGGACACAATTTCATGAAGCCCTTTTTTAAAATTATTTTCCTCCTGCCTTTTCTCCTTTTCTTCCGCTTGTTTTAGCTTTTTCATCAGGTAACATTTACCATTACAATGCATTTCAGGCCTGTTCCTGTTTTCACATAGTACAGTGGCAATGTACTTCTGATTCATTTCAAAACCGGCATATACAAAAAAGCGTGAAAGGCTTGAGCCTGTCAGTGCAATTAATAAGCATATGGCAATAATCCGGTTGATCATTTGGCCGCAAAGATAAACATATTAAATTCACTAAGCTATTAAAATTAAATTCCTGTAATTTCAATAAAACAGCTAATCCTATCTATATTCAATCCAATAGACTAAAAACATTATTGATCAATACTGATCAGTTCTTTATTTAACAATACAGCATCCGAATGCCATTTTCATTCAACATTTCTGCAATTTTATTCACCATGTAAATTGAGGCTTCAATTTCATCCTTTCTAATGGCCACACTTTCAATGTTAAACCCGAAAGGAATAGAACGCTCTGCACAAAAAGCAGCGAGTTCTGCGGCAATATCCAAACAAACCGTAACAGACTTTTCAAGCATATTTTCCGTCCCATTAAAATCTTCCTTTAAATCGGGCGGAATATGAATACCCAGCCATTCTATAAAATTCATTGTTTTCACCGATCCACAAGCTGTAAGCGTAAAATCACCGTGGGAAACTTCTTATTATCGTTTTTGCAGGTACGATCCAGATCTTCTACAATCTTCTTTGCATAACCTACATTAAATACACATTGAGTTAAAATTTAGGATGCTCCGGATTTAATCTTATTTAAGAACATGAACTATAAACTGTGATGAATCTCGAAAAAACAAGAGGATGTATCATCATACACCCTCTTCTATTAATTAAATAATACTTTCCACACTAATCTGCGCTCTTGCCTGTTGAGCAGCAGCGACCATGTTTTCCAGTGCAGCTTTGGTTTCTGGCCATTTACGTGTTTTAAGTCCACAATCCGGATTTACCCAAAGATGACGTGCTGGCAACAAATCTGCCGCTTTTGCCAAAAGGGAGGCCATTTCTTCTATACTTGGTACACGTGGTGAATGAATATCATAGACACCAGGACCAATCTCGTTCGGATACTCAAAATGAGCAAAAGCCTGCAACAGTTCCATCTGCGACCTTGAGGTCTCAATAGTGATCACATCGGCATCCATGGCAGCAATATGTTCAATAATATTATTGAATTCGCTGTAGCACATATGGGTATGTATCTGCGTTTTATCTTGTACCCCACTGGCGGTAATACGGAATGCTTTTACTGCCCAATCCAGATAGTGTGGGTGCTTTGCTTTTCGCAGTGGCAGCCCTTCGCGGATAGCCGCTTCATCAATCTGAACAATCCCGATACCTGCTTTTTCCAGCGCAACCACTTCATCACGGATGGCAAAAGCGATCTGGTTCGTTGTCACCTCTCTTGGCTGATCGTCGCGCACGAATGACCATTGCAAAATCGTTACCGGTCCGGTCAGCATCCCTTTCATTGGTTTTTCCGTTTGTGCAGCCGCAAATTTGCTCCAGCGTACGGTCATGTCTGCAGGGCGGCTCACATCACCATAAATTACTGGAGGCTTTACACAACGGCTTCCATAACTCTGTACCCATCCATTTTTGGTAAACAGGAAGCCATCCAATTGCTCACCGAAATATTCTACCATATCGTTGCGCTCAAACTCACCGTGCACCAATACATCTAAGCCAATCTCCTCCTGCCAGCGGATCGCATCAATAGTAGCTTGTTCAATGGCCTCTTCGTATTGCTCAAGGGTTAAGCCGCCCTTTTTAAATTTCGCACGCAACTGGCGAATATCGTCCGTTTGCGGAAATGAACCAATTGTAGTTGTTGGAAAAGAAGGTAAATTGAAACGATCATGGTGCAACTTTTGACGCAGAGGGAAAGCGCTTTGACGACTTGCATCTGCCTCATTAATGGCAGCTACACGATCTTTAACAGCTTGCTTGTGCACTTTTTGTGAGGATCTCCGGCTATCAATAGCCTTTTTATTGGCTTGCAGCAAATCATCGTTTCCTTCGGCAATTTGTTTTAGCTCACTAACTTCAGTCAGTTTTTGCTTAGCAAAGGCCATCCAATTTTTGATTTCCGGGTCAATGGCGGTTTCCAGTTCTACATCAATTGGACTGTGCAGCAACGAGCAGGATGGTGCGACGATTACCCGATCAGCACCAAGTTTATCTACTGCTTTATGGATCAGTTTTAAAGACTTTTCATAATCGTTTTTCCAAACATTGCGTCCGTCTACAACCCCCAGAGAAAGCTGAAGTCCATCAGGGACCAGAGTCAATACTTCATCAAGTTGTTCAGGCGTACGGACCAGATCGATATGGAGTGCCGCAACTGGCAAACTCACTGCCAATTGCGTATTGTCTAGTAAGGCTTCAAAATACGTAGCAACCAGCAATTTAACACCACTTACCCGGTTAGATATGGCGCGATAAGCATATTCAAAGGCTTCTTTTTCCTTTTTAGCGAGGTCAAGCACCAGGCAAGGCTCGTCCAGCTGGATCCATTTAGCGCCTTGTTGTCTCAGGCGATTAATGATATCCACATAAACGGGTACTAATTTTTTAATCAGCTCAATACGTTCAAATCCCTGCTCCTTTTCTTTGCCTTGCAGCAGATAACTTACGGGTCCGAGAAGTACCGGTTTGGCCTTTTCCCCAAGCTGTAGTTTTGCAAGGTTATATTCACTAAATAAGTTCTCATTAAAAATCCTGAATTCCTGATTGGGTGTAAATTCAGGTACAATATAGTGGTAATTGGTATCCAGCCATTTGGTCATTTCCATAGCAGTAATATCCAGCCCGTCTTTCTGATAACCACGTGCCATCGCAAAATAAAGATCAATTTCGCTGTTGGATTTGACTTGTGAAAGTATTGGTGAATAACGCTGAGGGATGACACCCAGAAGCAAACTGGTATCCAGTACCTGGTCATAGAAGCTAAAATCATTGCAAGGTATAAGATCAATCCCTGCATCCAGCTGAGTTTGCCAGTTCTCTTCCTTGATCTTACGGGCAACCTGATTGAGTTCGCCGAGGTCAATTTTACCTGTCCAGTATTGTTCGCAGGCCTTTTTTAGTTGTCTTTGGTTACCAATTCGCGGGTAGCCTAGGTTTTGTGTTTGCATTTCTTAAAAGATTTAAGTAGAAAAACAGTTTATATTGCTTTATTTTCCTTACAGAACAGGCAGGTATCCTGGCTTATAACATTTCAACCGTCCTTCCCACCAATTATACTGGCAGTGAACATTATTGGTTAAAACTCTTTTACGTTATTTACAGTTGCGCGACAGCCCACGATTTTCACATGGTTCCCTTTTAATTCCGATTTCTCGTAAACCTTTCTGGTCGATAAAGTAAAGAACTATTGTTTGCCGTCCAGTCCAAATCAGGACTAAATTCCAAACAAATGTACATAAGCAGATTTTAAAACTTATTTGCACCCAACAAATAAGCATAAATAACTTTTTAAATAACATAAATAAGCATATTATGCTTTTAACTTATTATTTTCGCTTTCGCTAAAGAAAAATATTCTATGGAAGAATTAGATGATACAGATTTATTACTACTGAAGATATTAGGCAACAACTCGAAC
>NZ_JAELTV010001310.1 GCF_016429005.1 Pedobacter sp. ASV19 | reverse complement strand
CCCCCCCCCCCCCCCCCCCCCCCCCCCATTCTCAATCACCCGCCCCCCACCCATCCCAACACCGGCTAACGTTCGTCGGCAGCGTCAGATGTGTATAAGAGACAGAGTCAAAGGTGGTATTTCCTCCAGGAACGGTTACACCAGAATTGCCTTCGAAGTCCGTGAATTGATTTACTGCACTTCCATATCCGTAAGGAGGAACCGTAGCCTGTAATTTATCTGAAAAATAACCATATGCATAAGGATAAGCCCCACTACTGTTCGTATTTTGAGAGATTTCCATACCAGCAATTGCAGAAATATTATGCTTACCAAAATTCCTATCAAAATTCAATTGATTACGCACCAGAAAACTTTCCAGATCCGTATAATTTACGTCGTACGTTGAACCATTAGCTCTGGTAAAAGTACGCCC
>NZ_JAELTV010001309.1 GCF_016429005.1 Pedobacter sp. ASV19 | reverse complement strand
CAACAAAATAAAATTGACTTAATTTTTCTGGACATCAAAATGCCAGACATTAACGGCATGGACCTGCTCAATTCCCTAAGTAATCCTCCAATGGTTATTTTTACTACCGCCTATTCTGAACATGCAGTAAAAAGCTTCGAGCTGGATGCGATAGATTATTTGTTAAAGCCTTTTTCGCTTCCCCGCTTTTTAAAAGCCTGCAATAAAGCGATGGAAATGTATGATCTAAGAGCTAGACCTGACGGTATAAAACAGCAAAGTTCAATTTTCATTAAAGATGGCTATGAACAGATCAAAACTCAGATGGAAGAAATCCTCTATCTTGAAGCCTCTGGAAATTATACGATCTTGCATTTAGAGCACAACAAATCTTTAAGTACCAGAGTTCCTATTGCAGAAATGTTGAATTTATTAC
>NZ_JAELTV010001308.1 GCF_016429005.1 Pedobacter sp. ASV19 | reverse complement strand
ATATTCAGTTCTTTTAAATAGGGTATGATCCCACTAATGGTAGAAGGCTTATTTAACCGGAGCACGGCAGCGAGCGCAGGATATTGCGATTCTACTGTTGCAAGGTTTGAAAGGTGTTTTGTGCAAAGTGCCTTTAATATGCGGAATTTTTCCATATAGTAAAGGTTGAGTTTCTCCCTGCTGATGATATAATTATATACAGGAAGATTTTGAACAGTGATGATGAGTTGTTCATCCAGATTAAGTTCGTGGTCTGGAAGGATACTGTTTTCAGTTAAAACTGGATTGTTGTAATTGGGGAGTTCTGTCCCGATGATCAGCGTATTCATGGTGCTGTATTTTTAAAGGGTGATTTAATTTCCATTTTATAAATGTTAATTAAAACTACCACTTCTTATGCTCCAGAAGAATGGGG
>NZ_JAELTV010001307.1 GCF_016429005.1 Pedobacter sp. ASV19 | reverse complement strand
ACAACCAATAGGTACAATCCTTAAAGTCGCCGGTCAGGAGAAAAAGGTTATAGGTGTATTTGAGGATTATGTATGGGATTCTCCTTATAAGTCCAATACACCACTTCTGATTTCGTTTGATAAAGATTACACAGGTTATATTACGATGCGACTTAAATCAGCGGGCGATCTGCAAAAAAATATAGAAACCGTAACCAGGATCACAAAGGAACTCAATCCTTCTTATCCTGTTGAACTGCGTTTCACAAGTACTGTATATGAGGAAATGATGCAAAAGGAGCAAAAACTTGGCATTCTATCCAATATTTTCGGTGGTCTGGCAGCTGTCGCTTATACACATCTCCGAGCCCACGAGACCGGCAGCTCTAGCTCGTATGACGTCTTCTGCTTGAAAAAGGGGGGGGGGGGGGGGGGGG
>NZ_JAELTV010001306.1 GCF_016429005.1 Pedobacter sp. ASV19 | reverse complement strand
GAGACTTTGGCTATTGAACTTACAACTTCTTCCAAATCCCTTGCACCTTTAATAACTTATACTATTTTTGATGGTAATGTAGAACCTTATAAGTTTGGTGTAACTAATGCCAATTTAGTAAGATATTTACAATCATTGAAAGAAGCTGGGCCGAATACGTTCGATAGGTTTTTCTCTATTATGGAAAAAAAGGAAGCTCACATGATGGAGAAATATTTAAGAAGTTTGCATTTTAATTCTACAGGCAATTATACCCTACCAGGTATGAAATATCCATATCCAATTGATTGTACAGGGTCTGTCTCTTATACACATCTCCGAGCCCACGAGACAGGCAGCTCTATCGCGTATGCCGTCTTCTGCTTGAAAAAGGGGGGGGGGGGGGGGGGGGGGGGGGGGGGGGGGGGGGGGGGGGG
>NZ_JAELTV010001305.1 GCF_016429005.1 Pedobacter sp. ASV19 | reverse complement strand
CCCCTATTATCACCACCCCCCCCCCCCCGACATCTACACCGGCTAACGTTCGTCGGCAGCGTCAGATGTGTATAAGAGACAGGCACTATAAGGATCAATTTCCGCTACAAAAGCTTTTGGTTTAAAAACATCTGCAATTCTTTCCGTAAAAACGGGTATTTCTGCTTCTCCATGTTGTTCTCCGATCATCAAAAACTGAACTTTTTCGGCTTCTTTCTTTAACATGTCCCATCCGGTGCCTTGGAAATTACCATCTTTGAAAATAAAAGAATTTTTCTTTATCAAGCTGTTTAATGAGATGCTATCTTTAGACTGGGCGCGGCTATTTAAGGAAATAAAACAGCAAGGAAGAATGAACAGGGGGAGAGCTAGGTTTAGTTTTAGTAGTTTCAATTGATTTTTTGGTAAGATGGTTTA
>NZ_JAELTV010000136.1 GCF_016429005.1 Pedobacter sp. ASV19 | reverse complement strand
CCCCCCCCCCCCCCCCCCCCCCCCCCCCCCCCCCCCCCCCCCCCCCCCCCCCCCATTTTAGATGTGTATAAGAGACAGGAATCTTTAAAGCTAAATTCATCCCCACGGGAGCCTTGTCCATATAGATTTTGATATTTGGGTATCGTCGCCGCTCTGTCCATGGTAAAATTGGCATCGTAAGAAATCTGAACACCATTCTTTGCGCGCTTCCCGGATTTGGTCACAATCATAATGACGCCCTTACCTCCTCGCATACCATATAAAGCAGCAGATCCCCCTTTTAACACCGTTACACTTTCGATATCTTCGGGATTGATGTCATTGAGTCCTGACCCATAATCGACTCCCGTGTACGTATTGTCTCCGCTTCTTTGGGTAATATTTGTAATAGGCACACCATCAACAACGATAAGCGGCTGTTGATCGGCTAACAAAGAAGTATTTCCTCTGATTGAAATTCGCGCAGAAGAACCTATGGCTCCCCCAAATTGATTGACCTGTACGCCAGCAACCTTCCCGGTCAGTGATCCTGTTAAAGATAGCTGACCCGCGCTTGTCAGTTCTTTAGCCTTTACGTCCTGGATGGCATAACCCAAAGACTTTTTTTCCCGGGTAATACCCATTGCGGTAACAACGACTTCATTTAAAATTTTATTATCCGGCAATAAAGTCACTTCAACCGAGGTTTGACTGGTGATATTTACCTCTTTGTGTTCATAGCCAATTGCAGAAACACTTAACACTCCTGCCTGATTATAACTAATTGTAAATTCGCCATTTGCGCTGGTTTGAGTACCACCAGCAACATTCTTCAGTTTAATTGTAACTCCAGGAATAGGCTTTCCCTCTTCATCAATTACTCTTCCCCTCAAAATCGTTTGTGCATAAACTACAGAACTTACGAGTATGCCCGCAGCTAGTAGTAGAATACTTTTTCTGTTCATAAATAGTTAGTAAAGTTGTTTTCAATAGTATTAGTTTATATAGCTTTAGTGTGTTTGTAAAAACTAAGCTATTCATACCATACTTTGAATGCTAACCGTATCTTAACTATCATTACTTAATTATTAACCTCAAATGTTAAATAAACAGTTTATGCCATAACTCCATTTCAATAGAATCCAATTTAGATTAGTGAGTAAAGCGTTTGCTTATATTGTTGCACATATTCCTTCGGGTTGCAACCTGTGATTTGTTTAAAAACCCGGTTAAAATTGGTTATGCTATTAAAACCACAGTTATAAGCGATAAAAGACACACTATCCAGATAATTTTCATTTAATTGATTGCAGACTTCCTTTACCCGAATTCGATTTAAATAATGGACAAAAGTAATTCCGCAATGCTTTTTAAAATACCTGCAAAAAGCTTGTGGGGTCAGGTTAGCATATTCAGCAACATCCGCCAGCGTAAGTTCATTTTTGAAATTCTCTTTAATATAATTAAATATTAAGGTGATTCGGCTACCGCTAGTCCCTGCTTCGAGGCTCACTTCTTCAATCCTTTCTGCACAAAGGGGATCAGTTTCTTTGGAAATGTTGGCCAGAGATCTCAACAAATAGAAAAAATGCATCAACTTATCGATCTGAACCGCCGACTTAACCTGTAACACACGTTCAGAAACCGACTTAAAGTGGGATTCCGGAATTTTAAACCCTTGGGGGTTACTATATATAAATTGATTTAAGGAATCAAGCTCTCCTAGAGAAAACAAGGGTTTCAATTTTCCATTCGGATCAAAAAAACAGAAATGGAGCGTGATTCATTTGAAAGACGATCTAGCGATACCGATTTAAATACATGGGGCTGATTAGCTGCCAAAAAGAAAATATCATTCTCTTTAAAAGGATGCAATGTATTCTCAACCACCAAAACTCCATTCCCTTTTACGATCCACATTAATTGCGCTTCTTGATGACTGTGAAAATGCGGGTAGAAAGAGTCCATTACATCTTCTTGTATAGTCAAGCTTTGACCTTCCATAGTCGGCACATTAAATTGTAGTGTTTTCATAGCGTTTTGATAATTAATATGAGCAGAATTTATCATTTGGTTTACCTGAATTTAGCAACTACATCTCAAACAAGAAACTACCGATAACATCAGCCCACTAAGAGATCCTTAAGGACCCAGCCAGGACTCCTTAACTGATAACCAAATAATATTTGGTTATCGAAAGGCAATGCCTTCATAGCCATTGAATCTACTATGAATTTATATAAAAAGCAAATTAAATCAGGAAACACATTAAAGACTCTTAAAAGCCTCGTGCTATTATTATCGAAGAAAGGTGTCTAACTGAATTGTTCTCGACGATGCTGACCCGATTCTGGATACTACCTCCCAGTGAGATCATCAACTCATTCTTTATGCACATTGTCGTGGGGTCAGCATCGTCCAGAACATTCACTTTCCCGGGTTGGACATACTAATCTGGGGGAACGTCCTGCTTGTCAATACCCCATTTGTAGTTGGGTTTACTCCCCATTACAAACTCAAGTTCACCCCCTTTTACAATATTGTCCTGGGTAATGTAAGTCTTATTGTACGTTTTACCATTCAGCTTTACAGATTGGATATAGACATTCTTTTCCGAAACATTTTTAGCAGACATGTGGAACAGCTTTCCATCTCCTAACTTTATGGTGGCCTCCTTTAAAACGGGAGATCCAATCGTATAAATGCTGCTGGCAGGATTTACCGGATAAAAGCCCATTGCACTGAAGGTATACCAGGAAGACATTTGCCCACAGTCTTCGTTTCCGGAATAGCCCGATGAGGAATTATTGTACAACTCATTCAGGATCTTGGCCACATAGCGTTGTGTTTTCCAGGGTTGTCCTGCATAATTATACAGATAAGCCACATGATGACTTGGCTCATTTCCATGTGCATATTGTCCAATAAAACCAGAAGCATTTCCGTTTACCTCTCCCGGAAGATCCTTAAGAGAGAAAAAAGTATCCAGCTTCGCGGTAAAAGGCTTAACACCACCTACCAGCTGGATCAGGCCCGGTACATCCTGCGGCACAAACCAGAAGTATTGCCAGGCATTACCTTCAGTATAAGGATTACCTCCGTTTCCGCCATACTGCAGCGGGTTAAAAGGCGACAGCCAGACTCCATTCTTATCCTTTGCTCTGAAAAAACCACTTTGCTGATCGTACAGGTTTTTGTAGAAAGATGAACGCTTCATGAAATGGGCGTAATCTTCAGTTTTTCCCAATTTACGTGCCAGCTGTGCTACACACCAATCGTCATAAGCCATCTCCAAAGTAATCGATACCGATTGTGACTGCAGATCTTCGGGGATATATTTATACTTTTCCCATACCTCAAAAGGTGATCCCGGATGAGAAAGCATAGAAGAGCCTTTTACCGCAGCATAAGCCTTTTCCAGATCAAAACCTTTAAGTCCTTTCAGTGCAGCATCTACGATGACCGGAATGGCGTGATTTCCAATCATACAATAATTCTCATCACCCCAAAGCTGCCATATCGGAAGATAACCATAAGTATCATACTGGCGCATCATACTGTTGATAAAATCTGCTGTACGCTCCGGCTGAACCAAAGTATATAAAGGATGTGCCGCACGGAAAGTATCCCAAAGGGAAAAAGTAGAATAATGCTTCTTATCAGCTGCATGTTTAATGGACAGATCTGAAGCCTGATAATCTCCGTTCACATCAGCCATATTATTAGGCTGCGTGAAAGCATGATAAAGCCCTGTATAGAAAATCTCTTTTTGAACAGGTGTGCCCTCCACCTTGATTTTCCGGAGTTCCTTTTCCCACTGATCGGAACTTTGTTGTACCACCTGATTGAAATCCCAACCATTAAGCTCAACTTTCATATTTTCCCGTGCATTCTCTATACTTACCGGCGAAAGTGCAACCTTAACTAAAAGTTCGTTCTGAGCCCGGGCATCAAAGTTTAAGGCCCCTTTAATACTGGTTCCATTCTGCACTGCAGCATGTTCATATCCCTTTTTACCATTAAACAGGACTGAGCTTACAATGGGTTGGGAGAATTCCGCATGAAAATAAACCTTCCTTAATTTTGCCCAGCCGGTCAGGATCCGATACCCCTCAATGGTTTTATTGTCCACAATCCGGATCTCTGCTCCAATAATCTTGCAGGACCAGTAAGGGCGTTTTTTGTCCATGGAATGGTCCAGGTCAAGGATCACATGCGCCTGTTCTGTTTTGGGAAAAGTATAACGGTGCATCCCTACATGTTCCGTAGAAGTCAGCTCCGCATTAATCCCGTAATCCTGCAGTTTGACCTGGTAATAGCCTGGTCTGGCCGATTCTTCCCGGTGTGAAAAACGGGAGCGGAAACCGCTCCCCAGTATTTTTTCATCACCTGCCGCAGAACGGATCTCTCCTGTTGTGGGCATCATCAAGATATCAAATAAATCAGCTACCCCTGTCCCACTCAAATGAGTATGACTAAAACCAACAATGGTTTTATCATTGTAATCATAACCTGAAGCCGGATTATCCGGGTTATCCTGTGTATCCGGACTCAGCTGAACAAAACCAAAGGGTGTGGTAGCCCCCGGAAAATTACTGCCTGAAAGGCTGTTCTTATCCACTGCTCCCGTACCAATAAATGGATTCACATAGCTGATCAGTTTTACTTCTTTTTGTTGTGCATAAAGGCCGGCACTTAAAAGCAGGCCAGCAGCAAACAGCATATTCTTTATCATGAATTTAAAGATATTATATATCAAACCTTATCTGGCAGAAGTGTACTTCCAGATTTCATCAAAAAAAGTCCGGTCCGTACCATCCTGCACCATAATATATTTCACATTTAGGCTCACAGGTACTTTTCCATCTGCAGACATTGTAAACTTATTTTCTCCTGTTGCATCCATTTTCAAAGCACGTCCATTTGAAGAAGGCTGGCCATAGTAATTCACACCGGCTGTTATGGTATTTGTGGCCATATCAATGGTAAACAGCGGACTGAAACTACCATAATACGAGGTCGTCCCGTTACTATTAATACCATGACCATAAGTATTAACTCCAGATCCCGGATCAAAAACGGCAACCGTATAAGGGCCCTGCGTAATAAACTGCAATGTTCTTGGATACAATCCGGTTAAAGTACTGTTTGCCTTATCCATCATAGTTCCACTTACGGAATATACACCATCCCACTTGTTTTTAAGGTTAAAAACAGAGATCAATGTACCAAAGTTACCGCTTATGGTATATCCTCCACCATCAGTAATTGTAATTGGCAGCGCGTAGGTTTTAGTAGGGTCCAGATTTAGCGTATTAATCTTTATCGGAAATTTCACTTTTCTCTGCCCTGCTGGAATAGTGATTTTATTAGATACCAAACTATAACCATTAGAAGGTATCATCGTATAATTTTTCCCGTTAACACTATTGAATTTTGTCAATGCAGCCGCGTCCACCGTCAATGTCACCGGCACCTCAGAAGTATTTGCCTCTGGCGCCGCATAATTTACATAGACAAAGTAGTCAGAAGGTGTTTCTGAAATAGTGAAGGACGCAGCGATAGAATTACCGGCTCCATTTCCCGCAGAAGAGCCTACAGGAAGCTCTATAACTGGTTTATTTTGTGTAAAATCAGGCTGGGAATTGTCTTTTAAACAAGAAGATAAACTTCCTGCCAGAACAATTGCAGCGATATAAGTGGATAATCTTTTCATTGGAATAATTTTTTTCATCAGAATATAATTTGATTTTAAAGGTTATGAAGCTATCATGAGCATATTCATTGCTGTTTTTATTGTTTGCTCACAATGGTTTCATCTGTTAAAAAAACATTTAAAAGCTTTATCGATCTTATTTAATTAACATCCCAAAAAATCCTGGAAGTGAACTGACTGATCTGACCTTGCGCCAATACATTGTCAGGGTTGTAATTGTATTCGCTTTGCGGATACAGCATTCTTACCGGAATCTTACGTGTTGTAGCTGCAGGGTTATCAGAAACAGGGATATCGGCAGGGATGTTCAGCCTTCTGAAATCTGCCCAGGATTCCATATCATTGATCCCGTTCATTGCAGCCCATTTCTGTGTAATGATCAGTTTGAGTTTGTCTGTGGCCAAATCCCAGTTGCTAATGTCACTTTGTGCCAGATAAGCGGTTACACCCTCTGCCCCCAGATAACTAAAGTTCTGCGTTACCGCCTGTTCATAGAATTCCCGTGCAGCACCCGAAATATAACCTCGTTGGGCGGCTTCTGCCTGCAGGAACAAACTTTCAAAATCAGTTAACAAAGGCTGTGACATATCAGCGCCTTTTAACAAACCTCTTCCTATAGAAGACCTGTTGATCGGATCATCAGCGGGAGAAATTGCGGTAGGCCCAAAACGACTGCCGGAATAAGTCGTTCCTTTCCCATCATTAAGCGTAGTATACAACTTGCCTAATCTGGGATCATTATTATTCTGATAAAAATTGATGGCATACTCACTGGCAATATAATAGCGGTGATTGTCCACAGGTGCATTCGCAGGAGAATAGCCAAAGTTTTTCCAGAAAGGATTTTGCTTTCCGTCAGAATTGGTATAGCCTGGATTCACAAAAGCACCTCCATCTTTTTCTACACCGATATACCCCATACCATTGGCATTGATCTTTGCAATTTCGCTATTGATATAACCCGCTCTTCCAGGCATTTCCGACTGGCGTAACAATAATCTTAGTTTCAAAGTATTGGCAAAACGCCCCCATTTCAGGGCATCTCCTTTATACATGATGTCAAAGTTCCCGTCATTTGTGCTGACCTTTCCAATATTCGCTTTAAATAAACTGGCCGCCGTATCCAGCTGTTTGGCCAGATCTTCATAAATATCCTGGGCTTTATCGTAAGCTGGTCTGATCACAGCCGTCGATTTCAAGGCTTCACTATAAGGCACGTTGTTGTAAATATCCACCAGGCTCTGAAAATCATAAGCCTTCATCGTTTTAGAAACCGCAACATAAAATGGGTTCTTTAACTCCAGCCCCTTTCTTCCCACATAATCATAGTCTTCCAGATTGTGGTACAGGTTGTTCCATATGTTTACCAGAGGTCCATAATTGCTGGTAAACTGATAACTCCGTTCTTCTGCAAAGGCTGCTACCGCCCCGCTAAAATTCCAATATCCGATCCATGCCGCAGAAAAGGCATAGAACTCGGTAGAACCTGTCGTGCTGGTCGCCGTTGAATTCAATGCATTGGTCAACACCAGTCCCGGCGTTACATTAGACGGTTTATTGGGGTTTTTGTTGATATCTAAATAATCTTTAGAGCAAGCACTTAATACGCTGATAGCGGCTATACTCCATATTTTTAATCTTTTTGTGTTCATCTTCTGGTTATTATAAAGTAATCGATGCTGTAAAACCATAAATACGTGTTGGCGGGGTTTGGTTCAGGTTATTTGATCCCTGTGCATTATCTGTTGTCGCATTAAACTCCGGATCCGTGTACACATTGGTTTTTGGCCTGAACATAAACAAGTTTCTACCCACCAGGGCAAGATTAGCCCTCTTTATGAATTTAATATGTTTCAGGTATTTAACCGGTACTTCATAGCCGAGTGAAAGTTCACGGATTTTCCAGAAAGCCGCACTGGTCACATAATTCTGCATCACGCCATAACGTGTAGTTGAACCCGCCCAATAATCAATTCCTCCGGTTCTGGTGGTGATATTAGTATTCGGTACGTATACGCCAGGTGAAGTCTCAATGACAGAGTTCGGGTACACAAAGCGTTCACGGCCATTGCTTGCAGAGCCATAACTGATCCCTGAAAAATCCATTGTGCTTCCTGCACCGCTGTACACTACACTTCCACTTCTATATTCAGCAGTTCCAGACAAGGTGAAATTGTGGTAATTCACACTCGTACTGATGCCAAGAATATTCTTAGGTGTCGTTTGACCAAATAAAATATTCGTCTGGCTTAGGACAGGAAAGCCTGTTCCCGGATCTACAATGGTTCGCCCCTGTGGATCGGTAGAAAACCCATTACCCATCAACACAGGATAAGGCTGATCCTTTACAATGTAATTGTTATTTCCGATGCTTAAATTAGGTAATCCCTGATATAGAGAAATGGCTTTATTCTGATTGTAAGAATAATTTAATCCAATATTCCAGGTAATTCCTCTTCCGTTTTCACTAAGTATCGGCGTTCCTTTCATGGAAAGTTCAACACCATGGTTTCTGCCCTCGCCGGTATTAATAATGGCATTGGTAAACCCAGTTGCACTGGAGATGTTGATACCATTAATAATTTCCTGATCTTTTGTTGCTTCCCAATAGGCCGAAGTTTCTAAAGAGAGCCTGTTGTTAAAGAAACCCAGTTCCACTCCAATCTCTGAAGATACGGTTTGCTCGGGTTTTAAATTTGGGTCAAAAACCGTTTTACCAACACTATAGCCCGCTGTAGATCCATATGGGAAACCAGAACCTACATCAAAAGTGGCCTCCAGGGAATAAGGAGCGAACTGTACCGCATATACTTTAGCTATACCTCCTCTGATCTTACCAAAGGACAGGATGTTATTGTTCTTAAATGCGGGAAAAGCCTCTGTGAAAATAAAAGAAACATCGGCAGAAGGATAAAAGAAAGATCTGTTCTCCTGCGCCAGTCTTGAATCCCAGTCATTACGTCCGGAAGCATGTAAAAACAAATAATCTTTATAACCCACCGTCAAATCACCATACAAGCCAAGTTGCCTGTCTTTCGTAGACGTCTCTCCTACTATTGCATCACCAGCGCGGTAACCAACGTTATAAAAATCAGGAATGACCAGGTAGTTCGTTCCCGCAGACAACGCCCTGCTAGACTTTTGAATAACCTGAGAACCGCCAATCAGTGTAAAGCTCAGGTCTCCTGCCTTTTTCTTAAAGGTGGCCAGGAAGTTTCCTTCCATCCTGCTGTTAAAATAGGAATAGTCTGATTCAGTTCCCGGAGAAGTCTGGGGATTAGCGATTCCTTTTCCGCTGTCATGAGCAAAATCAGAATAACTTACAGCCTCTCTGGTATTTTTACCATTGATCGTATAGGTCGTAATTCCTCCTCTTGCTGTCAGATTTAACCAGGGGGCAATGTCATA
This sequence comes from Pedobacter sp. ASV19, assembly GCF_016429005.1. Taxonomy (GTDB): domain Bacteria; phylum Bacteroidota; class Bacteroidia; order Sphingobacteriales; family Sphingobacteriaceae; genus Pedobacter. The sequence goes on along the minus strand of NZ_JAELTV010000136.1, from coordinate 3,551 downwards.
AGATAAAGACAAATTCCCTAATAGATCGTCTCTTCTCTCTCTTGTTCTTTGATAAGCCAGATTGAAATAAGGGTTCAAGCCATAATCATTATAAAAACTGTTAATATTGCCATAAACAGAATTGATGTCTTTGTACTGTGTAAGCGGAATATTTGCCGGCGTATTGATGATATTATCGTAAATCTGGGAATAAGACTTATCGTAATTCTTCTGGGTATAGTTCAGGTTATAGTCTACTTTCAGCTTATCGAAAATACGGGAGCCGTTAAATCTTGCCGCTGTACGGTTAAATTTATCACCTGGTACATAGCCCTTGCTGTTTAACCTTTGCACATTGATATAGGTAGAGCCCTTATCATTGCCTGTGCTGAAACTCAGGTCATTTTGCTCATCAATACCCGTATCAAAAAACTTCTTCTTTTCGTCTGCTGCATTTGCATACGGCACCATCTGGATAGAACCGTCCGGAAGCGTCCGCCCTATAGGGCGGATACTGCCATCAAAACGATCACCAAAGTTTTGGTTCTCATAGGGTGTGTACTGTGGGAAACCATAAACATCCTGACCGGAACCTCCACCAAACTGGGTCTGCATTTTTGGGAAATAAGACAATTGGTTGAATTGAGTGGTGTTCGTATACGTGATCTGGGAAGCATCCTTTACCCCCTTTTTGGTGGTGACAATCAGCACCCCGTTAGAAGCCTCTGAACCATACAATGCCGCAGCATTTGCACCCTTTAGCGTATTTACACTTTCTACATCATTTGGATTAATGGAATTCAGATAGCTTAAAGGCACCACTACTCCATCAAGTACCAGTAAAGCCTGGTTATTACCCTGAAAAGAACGGTTACCGCGCAACACTACACGAATCTGATCGCCCGCATCAATCTGGTTATTGGATTGTACAATTTGTAGTCCGGCGATTTTACCAGATAACCCTGCCGCCAGATTGGTTGGACGGCTCTGGGTAAGTTCTTTCGCATTGACCTGTTGTGTCGAGTATCCCAGTTCTTTCGCAGATCGTTTGATCCCTAGTGCCGTAACCACCACCTCTCCCAGCTGATGCGCATCCTCTGTAAGGATCACGTTTACAACAGACCTGCTTCCTACCACAACTTCCTTACGCGCAAAACCCAGGTAAGCAAAAATTAACGTGGTATTGCCATCAGGTACCTGGATGCTATATTTTCCAGATGCATCGGTATTGGTTCCCAATGCAGTTCCTTTTATAAACACACTCACTCCCGGCAAGGATTCGCCGTTATTGCTGGTTACCGTACCAGTAACGGTAATTTGAGCATTCGCTGCACTGCCTGGTTTGGCCGCAGGTTTTAGCTGCAGGACAATATCTCCATTCACAACTTCGAAATAGATATTGTTTTTGCTTAAAATGTTATTCAAAATACTTCCCAGGTGCTGCCTTTCCGCATCAATGGAAATCAGCTGATCTGTATTGATAAAGTCTTTGCTGTACACAAACTTTACAGAAGCCTTTGAAGCCACCTTTTTGAGTACAGTTTCCAAACTAATGTTCTTTGCAGAAAGATCAATATACCGGTCAAGGACAGCATCCTGAGCTTTGCCTGTCCTGGCGTAAGATACACCAGACACAATGATGGCAATAGCTAACTGACTTAATGTGACTTTCATAATTTTAAATAAGCCAAGACGGTCTTGTAAAAATAAATTCATAAATTAGATTGTTTCTTTTGAAATAATGAGACAAATAATTTCCCTTTAGAACGGATTCAGCGTTCTATTCATGAGGGATGATTTAACAAACAGAGGTGTTCACAGCACTTCTGTTTCTTTTCCAATAAGACGGTAGGTTTTCTTTATTTTTCCATAAGATGTTTAAATTTTAGGTTATTTATAAGTGGTTGAATTGTTGATTTGCTGTACTCAATGTAATCTCTTTACCAATACTCGTATAACTGCACTGTACTGATTTACAAATCAGCACAAGGATATCTGGTAGATTTTTACCTTTAAAATCGGCCGTAAGCTTATATTTTTTCAGTTTCTCTTCTTTCAAAAAGATTGGAACATGATAATATCTGCTCAGCGCTGGAATAATTGCCGATAATTCGGTATCCTCAAAAGAAAGCTCTGCTTTGCGCCAAACCATCATGTCTGAACCCAGTTCTATAGGTGTTTTCAATAAATCCTGGTCTGCTTTATTGTAACTCACTTCTTCCTCAGGAAGCAACATGATTTCTTTTTTGATTTTTGAAACTGAGCTAACTGACACTTTACCCGTCAAAACAGAGACTTTGGTGACTTTTTCTCCAGGTACAGACCGGACACGAAAGCTTGTACCCCATACTTTGGTCAATACCATTCCGCTTGAAATCAGAAAGGGATGCTGTTGGTCTTTTGCTACTTCAAAAAAGATCTCTCCCTGCATACTAACTGCCCTGAATTTCCCAAATCTTGAAGGATAAGTAAATCTGGCCCCAGGATTTAACCAAACTATACTTCCATCTGGCAAAACTTTCCTTAATACAGAGCGTGCTGAATTATAAATCACGTGGGTCACAATCTTGCTATCTGTTTGCTGCTTTCTTGCTGAAAAGAAAAATAACATTCCTGCAGTTAGAGTAACAGCAGCGGCCATTGGCCAAAGAAAAAGCCTGAACCATCGCTTCGTCTCCGGCAACCTGATCTGATCCTGATCCAGCCCCAGATCAGTATTCATTGTTTCTTCCAGATAACTATCCAGCTTACCCTGCTTCATTAAGTACACAAAAACTTCCAGCTCTTCGTCTGTCGATTTTTTTTCCAGGTATCGCTGAACTAATTCCTTGTAGTTTTCTTCTTCCATATTGTGGCTCTAACTATAAAGACAATAAAAAGAAAGAGTAGGGTAGCTGAAATTGAAAAAAAATATGCTTTATTATATTTTAAATCGTTTTACCTATGTAAACCAAAAATAAAAGAAAGGAACAGACTTAAAGAAATACCATATTCACTTTTTACTGCAGAGCGCAGAACCTTCATCGATTGAACCATATGGTTCTTCACCGCATTTCTGGAAATATTTAATGATTTTGCAACCTCATCATAGCTTTGTTCCTGATCCCTGCACAGTCTGAAGATCTCTCTGGTCCGTTCGGGAAGGCTATCCAGGATTTTTCGCAGAAAAACCAGATATTCTTTATGCATCAACTGTTCTTCAGTCTCATTTCTAAGATGCACAAAACTGTCTACAACCTCACCAATGGCTACTTCAGATCTAAAAATCACCTTCATACTGTTCAGGGTGTGGTTCCGGGCAATTACAAATAAATAGGCTTTAAAGGATTTTACCTCAACAAGTATGGATCGGTTTTCCCATATTTTAATGAAGACTTCCTGGGTCAGGTCTTCAGAGAGCGGCGAAGAATTCACATATCTTAGAATAAATTTCTGAATAGACGGACTGTACAGATCATATAAACCTGCAAAACCACGCTCATCACCCGCAATAAGCTCTGTCTCTTATACACATCTAAAAGGGGGGGGGGGGGGGGGGGGGGGGGGGGGGGGGGGGGGGGGGGGGGGGGGGG
>NZ_JAELTV010001304.1 GCF_016429005.1 Pedobacter sp. ASV19 | reverse complement strand
TCTCTGGTGGTGGTGATCCCAATTCTTATCAATTACAGCAGAACTTAAATTCAGATTGCTTTTCTGGCTATTTTATGAGCCAGGTATCTGGATTTTACAATAGTAATTTAAGTTATGCCCTAAACACTGGCTGGAATAAAGAGCCATTTAAAGTGGGTTATCTGGACGTCATGAGATATGTAAGCATCATCAAAGGGTTGGGTGTGGACCAAAAATATCCAGGTATCTGGGCTATAGCTCAGATTATGCAGGTTGAGGGCATGCACCGTGTGACAGATATCTACGGTCCTGTTCCATATAGTAAAGTCGGCCCTCTTACGGCAAATGCTACAGGTATACCTTACGATAGCCAAAAAGATGTATACAACAATTTCTTTGCAGATCTGGATGAAGCTACCACTGCATTAAAAACATTTA
>NZ_JAELTV010001303.1 GCF_016429005.1 Pedobacter sp. ASV19 | reverse complement strand
GAAACCGGTACGTAACTCGCATATGAATCGCATCTGAAATTAAAAATCCCGATTGAGCTGCGTTTCAGATGCGTTTCAGGTGCCTTTTCATCCGCCGTTTGTTATAGGGACAACATAGGCTTATTCTATTTTCTTAATACCAGCGGGGTCATAAAATGTACGGGAAAAAACCATTCTGCAATTGGTTTTTATCGGAAGAATGGTTTTGTAGAATTCGATTCACACATTTTCCATTTGGGTGAAGATGTCCAAACAGACTTGATGATGAGAAAAGCTGTTTAGTTCAGCTGACCTAGTCCCGTCTCTCCTTCTAATCCGGGCGGAACTGGATTAGAAGGAGCACAACTTGCTTTTGCAGATCGGTTTACAGGCAAATATTCACGATTATTTATTTCGAATTTAACATACTATATTAAT
>NZ_JAELTV010001302.1 GCF_016429005.1 Pedobacter sp. ASV19 | reverse complement strand
GTACTGAGCGGGAGTAAAACTAATGTCCCTATAAAACTGACAAAAAATACAGGATTTAATATAGCCTTGTTTATAGACTGCATCGCGGCAATATAATTTTTATCAGATAAGCAGGATAAACCAGGAATTACACTGCAAGACCAGGAATAGAAGAGACCAGCTACCAGTGCAGCCATCGTAGCAGCAAGGATCAATACAATTACGGGTAATATGTTTTCTTTTGATTCCATATTTTTATTTATTAACCTAAAATTATGGAAGTCAAAAGGTATAAAATAGAACAAAACCGACAACTTATCAATTTAACAGCAGCAATTCTCCCTGTTTTGGGAAGATCAGTTTTAAATTCGCAGTATTTGCGTCTTTAAGCTCTTTCCGTATCAACTCTTCTGCCCTTACGGGAGGCTTAATATGAGT
>NZ_JAELTV010001301.1 GCF_016429005.1 Pedobacter sp. ASV19 | reverse complement strand
AAATGATCCATCCCGTAAAGCTTACTTCCTATTTCAGGAACAACTTTTGTAAAGGCCAGAGCATGTGCAGGGACATCTATTTCCGGTATGATGCGAAGACCATAATCTTTTGCCAGCTGCTGCAATTCAATAAATTCCTTTTTTGAGTAAGAGCCGTCTTTAGCCGTAATGCCCGGATAGGTTGAATTTTCCAATCGAAATGCTGAATAAGTATTGTCCCATTGGTCTCCAAAATATTTCTTGAAACCATTGTCATTTAGATGGACCTGAAAATCATTCATCTTATAGTAAGACATAAGCTTTACATAATCCTGTAAAAACTGAAGGCTAAAGAATTTACGCCCGGCATCCAGTACAAATCCTCTGACTTTAAACTCAGGATAATCTCTGGCCACACCTTTTGGAATATTTTTATTC
>NZ_JAELTV010001300.1 GCF_016429005.1 Pedobacter sp. ASV19 | reverse complement strand
GCCTAAAGAAAAACCGGCAGCTAATCTGACAGGTACTTACGAAGTTGTATTTAAAGATCAATCTGGAAAAGAAACTAAATCTGTTGGTTTATTTTCTCAAAATGGAACAAAACTCAGCGGAACTTTCTTAAAATCTACGGGAGATTCCAGATTTCTTGATGGTGTTGTTAATGGAAACAAGTTCTACTTATCAACTTTCATAGGCTCGGGTGTTGGTTATTATGAAGGAAATATCTTGGAGAATGGTGCTATTAGTGGTGTAGTCGGTGTCAGTGGAAAACAGACATTTATTGGAACAAGAAATGAGAAGGCAACACTTGCAGATGCGTATTCACTAACTTACTTAAAAGATGGTTATAAGACCTTGGATGTCAGTTTTCCTGACCTTAATGGTAAACAAGTCTCTTTAAAAGATGA
>NZ_JAELTV010001299.1 GCF_016429005.1 Pedobacter sp. ASV19 | reverse complement strand
GGGCGTCCCAGTCGTCCTGGTACTCGCAGATGGTGTACGGCCCATAGGATTCGGTGAGCCCGTACACGTGCACCGCGAGGATCCCGATGGCGGCGAGCTGCCCGAGCACCGTCGGCGACGGCGGTGCGCCGGCGGTGGTGATCCGCACCGGATGCGGGACCCGGTGCGCGCGTTGCGGATCGCCGACGATGGTGGTGCAGACCGCCGGGGCGCCGCACATGTGGGTCACCCCGAGTTCGTCGATGCCGTCCCAGACGGCGTCGGCGCGCACCGCGCGCAGGCAGACGTGCCGCCCGCCGGCCGCGGTGACCGCCCAGGTGGTGCACCAGCCGTTGCAGTGGAACATCGACAGCGTCCACAGGTAGCGGGTGTCGCGATCGAAGGCGTTGTGAATGACCTCGCCGAGTGAGTTCAGATA
>NZ_JAELTV010001298.1 GCF_016429005.1 Pedobacter sp. ASV19 | reverse complement strand
GTTGTTCTGATCGTTGATGATCAGCATGGTGTTGTTTTGTTCCTGCTCGGCTTGCTTTCTGTCGGTAATGTTCTTGATCTGAGAAACAAAATATAGCGGAGTCTCGTGCTTCCAAACCAGGCTCCCTTTAAGCTGTACCAAAACTATCTCCTTGGTTTTATGGATGTAACGTTTTTCCATAGAATATGAACTCATCTTTTTTTGGATCACTTTCTGGAGGTATTCCAAATCCAGATTTAAATCTTCAGGATGAGTCAGTTTCTGGAAACTCCTTCTTAACAACTCTTTTTCTGAATAGCCGAGCAATTCACATAAACTCTTATTGACTTTGATCCATTTTCCTTTGGGTGAAACCAGGGCCATACCAATGGGTGCAAAATCGAAGGCCTGATGAAATTTGTCCTGGTTGATCCTGAGA
>NZ_JAELTV010001297.1 GCF_016429005.1 Pedobacter sp. ASV19 | reverse complement strand
TCTGCACTTATATAGACTCCTTGAAAATATATAGATCCCAAAGCTATGAAACGTGGAAAGAGCTAGGATTTTAAATACCCTATAAAATGAAAAATAAAGCACAAATGATTATTTTAGGGATAGGTTGCGCCTTGTTTATTGGATGGAACTTCTTTATGCTTGGACTATGTGAGATATCTTTTATCTTGGGTTTTCATTTTCTAATCTAATTGTAAATGGACAAGAAATGTGATTTATATGGAGCTGGTCTTGTTGCAGGTGTAACATTTGCTCCATGGATTATTGGTTGAGGGCTTCTTTATACAGGAATACGTTTGGCTGCTGGTGATCGTAATTATGGTTTTAGATAATTTAATATGATAAAATACTTATTTATCACGATTTATGGATCAATCGCGAAAAGCATACAAAAGCCAGT
>NZ_JAELTV010001296.1 GCF_016429005.1 Pedobacter sp. ASV19 | reverse complement strand
CTGTTTCCTGAACTGCCAGAGCTTCACAAAACAGGAAGAGACAATATCTTCCGCTTCCGCTTCATCAGCAATTAAACCCAGGGCAAAATAGCGCAGTGATTTATGGTGCAAGTCAAAAAAAAACCGCAACATACCTTCATCGCCTTTTTGGAAGGCATCCATCTGCTCCTTCTGGATATCTACTTTGCTACTCATATCACCCGCTAACATAATTAATAATTTGAGTACAGCAATAAATAAGGGGATTTTTTTATGCCCTATCATCACAGGACAAACCACTTTTGCAAACGGAGGTTACACCACAAGATAAAACTCCTTATTTTTTCAAAGGTAAATGACCAATAACATTTGCCTCTGTTATAAAAAACAGGCCATATGATACTAAATTATACTTCACTGGATACGTTGAGATTAGTAA
>NZ_JAELTV010001295.1 GCF_016429005.1 Pedobacter sp. ASV19 | reverse complement strand
GGTGGTTATAATATATTTGTTGCATGCTTCCCTATTCATCAGACTATGGAATTTAATTTAGAAGGAAAATGGAAAAAGAAATAAGCTTTGTAAATGAAGTAATGGTTGATGAAAAACCCGTTGTACTTCTTGTAGATGACAACGAAGATATCCTGGATTTTATTTCTGATGATCTGAGTGAAAAATTCCAGGTATTGGTGGCTTTGAATGGCAAAGAGGGTTTGTTGCGGCTGGAGCAGGAAATTGTACACCTGGTGATCAGCGATGTAATGATGCCTGAAATGGATGGCTTTGAATTTTGCAAAATAATTAAATCCAGTATTGAATTTAGCCATATTCCGGTGATCCTGCTTACAGCAAAAAACACTATGCAGTCTAAAATTGAAGGGCCTGTCTCTTATACACATCTGACGCTGCC
>NZ_JAELTV010000135.1 GCF_016429005.1 Pedobacter sp. ASV19 | reverse complement strand
AGATGTGTATAAGAGACAGATGCAATCAGTAAGCACATTTTTTAAAGAAGAAAAAGATTTCCTTTACAAAAAAGGAGAACAAAAAGGGTTAGAAAAAGGATTAGAAAAAGGAATAGAAAAAGCACAGGCCAAAGCCCTTGAAGAAAAAAAAGAAATAGCCCGTGAACTCAAAAATAAAGGTTTGGCTATAGATTTTATTTCTAAAACCGTTAAACTCACCATCAAAGAAATTGAAGCCTTATAACCACAGCCAAATACACGAAATCCGGTCTGCACCCAAGAAAATATGTTTTCAAGATCGAACCTTAGAACCTTGAAGGTTCAGAGAGATCTAAAAACATATTTTCCCAACATAAATCACTATGGGAATTATAGAAACAGAAAAAATGCTGAATATCGAACAAGGAATCGAGATTGGGAGATCGCAAGAAAAAGAACATTTTGTGGCCAACCTAATCGCCACCTTTGGATTTTCAAATGAACAGGCAGCTAAAGCCGCAGACGCCTCAATTTCCTTTGTAAAAAAAATCCGCAGTCAGCTAAAAAAGGGCATCAATTAAAAGCCTTCCTTTCACCACCAAATCCGGTCTGCACCCAAAAAATATGTTTTCAAGATCGAACATCAGGGCCTGAAGCTCTTCGCGGAAGGTCCAGAGAGATCTGAAAACATATTTTCACCTCCCCCCCCTTTTACAATATTCACCTAAAAGATTTAACGCAAACGTTTGTCTGAACAACCCGAACTTCCCTGTTTTTTCGTAAAAATCCCAAATCCAGCCCCCCATTTCCAACCCAAAATCAAAAACCCACCAAATTCCAACAATAAACCCAAATCAAAAAACCCAAAACGCCCAACATCCACATCCCTCCTTACCCTTAAACCACAAAAATTTTTCTTTTAAACAACACAAACTCCATTTCAGCCTCAGCCCACAACATGAACTCAAACGTTTGTGCTTAATCTTTTCATTTTATTTTTGGATTCAGTGGCTAGTTTAGTTTTCAATCGGGCTAACCTAAAAACAACTGATGATGGATACCAAACATCTAACCGAAACAGATGTGCACGATCTTTTTATCGCACACTACGCCAAATTGGTTCACTATGCAGCAAAGTTTGTTTCTCAAGAGCAGGCCAAAGACTTAGTACAAGACGTATTCCTCCAGTTGCTAAAAAAATGCGGCACCCTCACCATTGCCGGAAAGCTGGAACATTACGTCTACAAAGCCATCAAGAACAAATACCTCGACTACGTTAAATCACAAAACGTACACGGAAAATATGTAGATCAGATCCTTCGCCTCAATTTAGACGAACTCAGCTATTACGATCCCTCAAACCATCAGAGTTTACTATTAAATGAAGATGAAGCCGCCTTATCTCAAGCCCTGGAAAGCCTGCCAGATAAATGCCGTGAAATTCTTATCTCAAAATTCATTTACGGCAAAAAAACCATTCAAATCTCCGAAGAGTTCAACATCTCTCCACGAACAGTGGAAACCCATGTGTACAAAGGCATGAAGCAGTTAAAGCTTGCCTTACGTAACGTCAGCATGCTTTTCAACTTCCTCCTGTAAAAACCCAATATCGTTCTGCACCTTTCCAGGTGATTAAAAAAAAATTTCGCCGATCAGTACGTAGTTTTTAAAAGCTTATCGTCTTCCTGGTATAAAACACAAAAAATGAACCAGGACGAAGCAACATACACACTCATACTAAAATACATTGAAGGGAAGGCCAGTGAGGACGAAACAGCTCAATTTCTGCAATGGCTGGATCAGAGCCCGGAAAATAAAATCCTGTATTTTAAAATCAAAGACGCCGCAGAAACCCTCTCGAAAAACGAAAGTCAGGTATCGGCCGATCCACAAGTATGGGCAAGCATCACCGAAAAATACAACAGAGAAGAAAAAACAGATAAAAAAGGGATAAAATTTCCAAAACTATGGAGCTATGCCGCAGCGGTAATACTGCTGACCGGTGCAGCCCTGTTTTATGCCAGGCAATACAACGCTTCAACATGGATCACCGTTCAGGTAGCGAAGAATGAGACCATGAAAAAGGTGCTCCTGCCCGATCATTCACAGGTATGGTTAAAACCCGGAAGTTCCATTCATTACCCTTCAAACTTTGAACAGGTGGCCCGGATCATCAATTTAAAGGGAGATGGCTTTTTTGAGGTTGCCAAGCAATTGGATAGTCATGGAAACAGGAAATCTTTTACCATTAAAACCGCTGCATTGAGCATCAGCGTATTAGGAACCTCCTTTAATGTACAGCAGCATGGAGAGGAAGAAGGTGTTGTAGTGAACACTGGCGTGGTCAGGGTAGAAAGCAATACCCAGGTAACAACCTTACATCCGGGCAACAAGGTTTTGCTTAGAAACAAGCAGTTAATCCCTTCACAAGTCAATGCAAGCCTCTATAAGGGCTGGATGACCGGAAATTATGAATTTAACAACACCAGTATTGAAGAAATACGGGAATTACTGGAACTAACCTATAACGTTACGGTAAAAATTGACCAGCCCGAACAATTTAAAAATATCCGCCTCTCGGGCAGAGTGGTGGCCAAAACAGAGCAGGAATTCCTGGAACTGCTCAAACCAATGCTATCAGCCTCTATTGTAAAACAGCAAAATACCATTACCATAAAACCGAACCGCCTATGATGAAACGCATGAATTAACAAACGCTTTCCAACAAACAAAAAATCACCAACCAAAACAAACTCAATGAAGATAAGACCTTTACTCTTTGTAACAGGAATGGTATCCCTATGGCTAAATAATAGCTATGCGGATAGCACATTCCAGAAAATGTCGGTATTGGCAGACGGCAACTATGCCCACCAGTCTGCTCCGGCCAAAAAAAATCACCCGGCGCGTTTAATTTTTAAAGACGCAGTAGAAGTGCTGTTCAATAAGTATCAGATGAATGTGGTGAGTAACCAACCTGAAGTAAACAGCCTGCAGATCGATGCAGCCTTATTGAACACGCCAAAAGACCAGATCGAAACAGCGATTAGAAATTTTCTGTCAAAATCGAATTATGAACTCAGAAAAGTTTCTGCTAATCAATTCATGATCTCAAAAAAGGAAACGGCAAAACCTGTTCAGGAAAAAGAAAAAAGGTTTTATAAAGTATCCGGTACGGTGAAAGATGAGCTTTCAAAACCAATACCCGGTGTATCTGTACACGTAGCCGGCACCAGTAAAACAACAGTGACCAACGAAAATGGTAAATATTCTATTGACGTAGAACCGACCGACAATTTAGAATTTTCTTTTATTGGTTACAAGAAACAATCCGTTCCGGTAAGAAACAAGGTTGACATCAATATTACCCTGGAACCTGAAGATGGAAGTTTACAGGAAATTGCGATTGTTGCCTATGGAAAACAGAAGAAAACCAGTCTGGTTGGCGCGCAGGTAACCATCAAGCCCGAGGAATTAAAACTCCCTGTCCGGGATCTTTCCTCTGCCATTGCCGGCCGTATGGCAGGTGTGGTGGCCTATACCAGAAGTGGAGCTCCTGGAGCCGATGCAACATCCATTTTTATCAGGGGTATTGGAACATTTGCTTCGAGCCCGCAAGCCCCCCTTTTAGTGGTAGACGGTGTTCCTGACCGGAGCATCAACAACATCGATCCGGAAGATGTGGAAAGTTTTACGATCTTAAAAGACGCGGCCTCCACAGCCATTTATGGTACACGTGGTGCCAATGGTGTCATCATCATCAATACAAAAAAGGGTAAATCCGGCAAACCTCAGATTAACGCTGAGCTGAACCAGGCCATCAATAAATTTACCGATCTGCCTAAATTCATTGACGGGCCTAATTTTATGCAGCTGTATAATGAAGGCTTAACCATGCGTGGAAGAACCCCGCTGTACACCCAGACACAGATCGATAAAACAGCAAGTGGAGTCGATCCGGATTTATACCCTAATGTAAATTGGTACGATGTTTTATTTAATAAATATGGACAGAATAAACGTGCAACACTAAACGTGAACGGCGGTTCCGAGAGTTCTACCTATTACATTTCTGTGGGTTATTTTGGAGAAACAGGTTTATTTAAAACAGATAACATCCAGAGCTACGACGCCAAATTATCTTATGACCGGTTCAATTTTACCAGTAACGTGGATGTCAATGTAACCAAAACCACCAAACTGGCTTTGGGAATTAACGGCTATGTAGGTACCAGGAACCAGCCTAATTACGGCACCGACGAAATTTTTGCACTCGCCACTGCATCAGCCCCACATGTTATACCTGCACGTTATTCCAACGGACAATGGCCGCAGCTGGCTGGCACTTTATTTAGTCCTTATATGGCGCTTACCCAATCGGGTATCACCAATAATTCGACCAGTACCATCCGTTCCAACATCAAAGCCACACAAGATTTAAGCATGGTCGTAAAAGGCTTAAACTTTTCTACCATGTTTGCGTTTGATTTAAACAATTACATCAATTACACCCGTGCCCGCGTATTGCAAACCTATTGGGCAACCGGACGCGATGCCAACGGAAATTTAATTACTCAGATTACCACACCAGGCACAAACGATCTGGCTTTCGGTACATCGCGGTATGGAGATAAAAGGTTTTATACAGAAAGTTCCTTAAACTACTCTAATAAATTTGGCGATCATGATATTGGCGGATTGTTATTATTTAACCAGTCAAACTATACAGATGCGACAGCCAATGTTGAAAATTACGGCTACAAAGCGGCCATTCCCTACCGTCAGCGAAATTTTAACGGCCGGGTAAGTTATGGCTATAAAGACAGATACTTTGCCGAGGTAAGTGCCTCCTATTCGGGCTCTGATGCCTTTATTCCCAGCAGAAGATATGGATTTTTCCCTGCCATAGGTGCAGGCTGGATTGTCTCCAATGAGAAATGGTTCGAACCGTTTAAAGATGTGCTTTCTTATTTTAAACTCCGCTACAGTTACGGTGCATCCGGAAACGCAGCAGTAAACAACGCCAATTTCAGATTCCTTTACCTCACCACCTTAGGTTCTTCAGGTTCCTATTCTTTTGGCGAACCGGGCTCCATACAAAGCGGAACCGGCTATAACGAATCGCGTATCGGTGGAGATGTTAAATGGGAAAGCTCTTACCGCAATAACCTGGGTATCGAATTGAACTTTTTAAAGAACGATTTACAATTAATCGTCGAGCTGTTCAAAGAAAGACGTGAAGGCATATTGTTACCTAACTATGTTATCCCTTATAACTCTGGTTTTACCATCGGCAATATCCCCTATAACAACATCGGTAAAACGAACAACAAGGGGATCGATCTTACCCTGAATTATACCAAGAACTTTAGAAACGAAAGCTTTTTCAGTTTTAGGGGAACCTTTAATTACAATAAAAATCTTGCGCTTTATGATGGTCAGCCGCCTTGGAGATATGATTATCTCAACCGTATCGGGCAGCCCATCAGCCAAAGATTTGGATATATTGCCATGGGTTTATTCAAAAGTCAGGATGAAATCGATAACGCCGCGGTGCAGGCGGGAGATGTCAGAGTGGGAGACATCCGCTATAAAGACTTAAATGGTGATGGCATCATCAACAGTAATGACCAAACCGCTATTGGTTATGGCGCTACACCACGCATTATTTACGGATTAAACTTTGGCGGCGGTTTTAAGGGCTTCGATATTGCCCTGTTTTTTCAAGGAGCAGCCTTGGTTGATTTCAATTATGCAAGTGGTTTTGGTACCACCCCGTTCTCTCAGGGCTCCAGCTATGGCAACATGTATACGCAGATACTGGACAGATGGACGCCCGACAATCCAAATCCACGGCCTTTTTATCCGCGTTTATCGACAAATCAGGATGCCACTACAAATTACTATACCAGCACCTGGTGGATCCAGAGAGCCGATTATCTTCGTTTGAAAAGTGCCGAGCTTGGTTATACGCTCAAAGGAGAATGGATGAAGAAAGCAGCCATTAAGAAAATCAGGATTTTCACGAACGGAACCAATCTGCTTACATTTTCTAAGTGGAAGTTCTGGGATCCGGAACTTGGCGATGGCCGGGGAGCAACTTATCCCAACATCACCACTTACAATTTAGGTCTACGTGTTAATTTTCAATAGTAAGAAATCATGAAAACGATTAAGATAAAACTAACGGTACTGACTGCATTATGCCTGGTGCTTCTGCTTCCAACCAGTTGTAAAAAAGGCTTTTTTGATGCTGTTCCTGATAACCTGGTTACCGTTGACGGGGTATTTCAAAACAGGGCACAAACAGAAAAATGGTTAACCGGTTTATATGCATCCATTCCAGATCCATGGGATATGCCTTATAATTATACCAGCGCAATTACCTGTGATGAAATGGATGCCAGCAACTGGACCAACCCCGCTTTAAACAGTGGTGCGATCAATGCAGATGCAAATCCCTCGGGTCAAAATGCGTATTATGAAAAAATAAGGTTGTGCACCATTTTCTTAGAAAATGTAGACCACAATGAAGAGATAAAAGCATTGGTAAATGGCGCCGACCTGATCAAACAATATAAAGGCGAAGCACAGTTTTTAAGAGCCTATTATTACTGGTTACTCATGAAACAAGTAGGCCCGGTGGTCATTTCACCCTTAAAATCAGCCACCCCCTCAGATAATTTTCAAATTCCGAGAAGCTCCTGGGATGAATGCGTAGCCTTTGTTTTGGCTCAGATTACCGAAGCGGAGAATAATTTACCACTCAACAATTACATCACCGGAAGTACGACCGATCTGGACGTGACAAAAGCTGGCCGCATCAATAAGATCATTGTTGGCGCGGTAAGGTCCCAGATCTTATTGTATCATGCAAGCCCTTTGTTTAATGGAAATACAGAACTGTCAGATTTTAGAAACCTGGACGGTAAACAACTTTTCAATCAAACTTACAATGCGGCAAGATGGAAAAATGCCGCCGATGCCGCCAAAGCAGCGATTGATTTGGCCGAAGCCAATGGAAAATCCTTGTACAAAGCCACCGATGCCAATCCCTTTAAAGCCGCATTTTTATCCTGCAGGGATCTATTCTGGAATGGCTGGAAAGCAGAAGGTATATGGTTAAGATCTTCTACCGCCATCTCAGGCTCCTGGGAATCTTCAGCAGCCCCACGCTCTACGCAGGGAACGGCTTATAACGGACTTGCTGTTGTACAAAGCCTGGTAGATGATTTCCGGATGGCCGATGGATCAAATATCAATTCAAATGCAGCGTATAAAGAAAACACCTACACCTCAGCAGCTACCGATTATTATGTAGCCGGGACCAATACGATGTACACCAACCGTGAGCCCCGTTTTTATGTCGATGTGACCTTTAATGGAGCAGTAAACCCAGGTATCGCAAAAACTGGTGCGAATAATGCCCGGGTGGAGTTTTTTAATTCAGGAACATCAGGCAAAGCTGGTGCACCCCGCGATTGGCCAAAAACAGGTTACACCGCCAGGAAAAATATCCATCCAACTTTTAGTATGAGCCCTTCAGTTACAGTTTCAAGGCCTGCCATGTTAATCAGGCTGGCAGAATTGTACTTAAACTATGCCGAGGCCTTAAATGAGAGTGATCCAGGAAATTCAGATGTATTGAAATACCTGAACTTAGTACGGAGCAGAGCCGGTTTACCTGCCCTAACCAGCGATTTAGGGCAATCAGATCTACGCACACAAATCAGGCTGGAAAGAAGGATAGAATTGTGTTACGAAGGTGGGCACAGATTTTATGACGTACGACGCTGGAAGATCCCAAATCAACCCGGATCAAATCAAGGCGGGGCTTTTTACGGGATGAATATGGATGCAGGGACCAGCTTATCCGATCCAAATTTCCATGTACGTACCGTTGCCTTTACCAGAGCCGCATGGCAGCGTAAATTCTATTTCCTTCCTTACGGACAAAATGAAATGGACAGAAACAAACAACTCGTTCAATTCCCTGGATACTAACCCTTTAATATAAAACTCCATGTATATTAAAAATATAAAGAACAGCTTCTTAATTTGGCCGGTATTCCTTTTAGCATTCTCTGCTTGTAAAAAGAATACCTCCTATACAGAAGAAACAGATTCAAAAGCAAATGCAGCGATTTTTGTTGCAAAAGCAAATACAGGCTTGCAGAATTTGAATATCTTTCCTTACTCAGATGATGCCAGAACATTTAAGTTTAACGCGCAATACGGCGCCTTAGGCTTACCAGCCAACCCCATCAATGTAACTTTTGAAGTAGACAGCCGCGCCTTTGACAGTTTGAATGTGATCCGGAAAAACAACGGATTGGCTCTATACGAAAAATTCCCCGCCGATGCCTACACGCTGGATAATCTAAATGTGAGTATCCCTCAGGGAGATGTCTCTTCCAATTTTGTAACCTTAAAATATTTCTCCAGAAAATTTGATTCCGCTAAAGATTATCTGCTGCCCATCAGCATCAAAAATGCTTCTGGTTACTTCATTAATCCTACAGTTAAAACGATTTTAATTGTAGCACCCAAACTTGCTGAAACGCTGGCTTCAAAAACCGGTTGGACAGCTACTGCTGATACGGAGGAATTAACAGGCGAAGGTGCAGTGAATGGCAGGGCCGGAGCGGCAATTGATGGCGACATCAGCACTTACTGGCATTCTATGTGGTCGGGTTCTGAACCTCCTTATCCACATTGGCTGATCATTGACATGAAAAAGGAGAATTTTGTTACCCGTGTTGATCTTGCACCCAGACAAAACAACAGCAATGGCTTTATCCGCTTTGATCTGGAGGGCAGTACCGATAATACCAACTGGGTATCCCTAGGAAAGAACCTGACCATGGACCCTGTTGTAAAAACATTTCAACGCTATCCGATAACTCCAGCGTCCTACAGGTACATCAGAATTACCATGCTGGAGGCCAGAACTGCTGCTGCGAAATCTACACACCTGGCCGAAGTGAACGTCTATAAATACTAAGCAGATATACCTATGAAGAAGATGATTCGTTTATTATTGATGAGCAGTCTGGCAGTTTCCGCTTGTAAAAAGGAAGCTGTTCAGTCTGCTTCTAATGTAGTTAAGGCCGAAAGCACAGCCGCAGGACTGTCAGTTTCCGGACCAACACCAGGAACATTTACTTCGGATAAAGCCAGAAACCTGAACCTCGTATATTTTGTGCCAAATGATGTAAGCCCGGTTGCCAATTATCAAAGCCGTTTAAGTGCCTTGATGATCTGGACTCAGGACTGGTACAAAAATCAAATGAGTTTAAATGGTTATTCCAACAAAACCTTTGGAATGTATGTGGATGCCAACAGAACAAACGTCAAAATCATTACAATTTATGGTACTAAAGGCAAGGCTGATTACTCTTACGATACAGGTGCGAATAATGTGAAGAGCGAAGTCAACAGTTATTTTTCTGCGCATCCGGAGGATAAAACCAGCGACCACTTCTTAATTATTTTACCCCGCTACCTGATTAAATCTGATGGCAACCCAAGTGGTGGTCCTTTTTTTGGTGCGGGTACCTGGTGTTATGCACTGGATTATGAAGAAATGGACGTTGCCAATTTGGGTAAAACAGATGCTTTGGGAAATCGCTTTAGCGTTTGGTTTGGCGGAATGGTGCACGAACTTGGGCACGGATTGAATTTGCCGCACAATTGCCAGAAGGTTTCTGAAAATAACGATCCAAATAAAGGGATGGCACTCATGTGGGCTGGAAATGGAACTTTAGGTAAGTCTCCTACTTTTTTAACCGCAGCTGATGCAGCCACCTTAAATGCGAACCAGATTTTCAACAACGACAGCAAAACCTATTATGGAACTGTAAACGCCGGCATAACGAAGATACACGCGCAATATTCCTCTTCTAAACAGGCCATTGTGCTTTCGGGGCGATTTAAAACGGACACCAAAGTGAACAGCATTTTGTACTATAATGATCCTGATGTGAATAACGAAGGAAGAGGCGTAAACCATGATTACAATGCGGTCACCTGGGAGTCTAAGACCATAGGAACAGACAGTTTTTATGTAGAAATGCCTGTGAGCGAATTTAAGTACAAAGATGGTAATCCTTACGAATTGAGGGTCCGCCTGGTGCATGAAAATGGAACAATCAGCCAGAGTTCTTACGACTACGCATTTGTAAATAATATTCCGGTACTCAGCTTTTCCAGCAGAAATGAACTGAGCAAAGTGGGTTGGCTGGTTGCTTCATTCAGCTCGGAGGAAACCTCGGGCGAGGGGCTGGTCAGCGGCAGGGCGAATGCCGTCATTGATGACAATCCATCTACCTACTGGCACTCCCGCTGGTCTGGAACAGCGGCCTCCTACCCTCATGAAATTGTTATTGACATGGCAGCTCAAAAGACATTACAAGGAATCAGTTTAACCCAAAGAAGCGGTTTACAGAGAGCCGTTAAAGATTTTGAAATATTAACGAGTACAAATGGAACGGCCTTTACCTCAGAAGGTAATTTTGTTGCCGCAAACTCCAATGGTCCTCAATATTTTAACTTCACAAGCACTAAAACCGTACGTTATTTTAAGATCATTGCTAAGTCTGCTTATGATGGATTGCAATTTGCATCCCTGGCAGAACTAGGCGCTTTCTAATTACAGTACCCCCAGAATTCAAATGCTTTTTGGGGGTACTTTATCATTAAGGTTTCTTTCCGTACTGTTGTTCAACCGGGATCTGCATCGTATTCTTCGTCGTCATCGCGCTGGGCGCCATATAAGTACAGTTCAATTTAAAATCCGGGTTTTTATGGAAATATTCTATCCGGAACGGATAAAATCCTTTTGACATAGGCACTATACAAGAGTAATCTCTCTTGGTATAACCTCCATCCCAGGTGATCATCAATTTGTTATCTATATAAAGCTTTGAACCTGTGTCTGCCGTGAAGAAAAACAGGTAATAGCCCTCTTCTTTACTTTCGAATACCCCATCAATAACCAGGGCATAATTGTTTTGACGAGGCAGCTTTTCAGGATCAAAATTTTTATCTGTAATTCCCGTTTTTACCGGTTTTAAGTTTTTCAAATCAGGCATCTTATCCCAATTACCTTCATAATACGTATAGTTAAAACCTCCCTGTTGCAAATTACCCGGATTGGAACTGGCCGCACGCATCTTTTCTGTCGTAAAAATGCCTTTGGTCAGCTGATCATACCGGCTCCGGTTGCCAAAGGATTTATAGGTCACTGCGGCAGGTCCGGTTACCTTAATTTCAAAATGAGATTTTGGCGAGGACAAGGTAGGCACCGTTCCGTCAATCGTATAATGCACCTGGTTCGTATCGCCTAAAAATATGATAGGAAAAGGTTTATTTTTCAGTACAATGCCACTCATCGGATGGATCTGGATATTGCTGGTCAGCCCCTCATAAGTAAACCTCAAACCATCATAGCTGCTTTTCATCCGCACAGAACTATGGGTTTCACCCGTATATACATTCAGTTTCCATTTAAGGCTTGCAGGTGCTGCCTTTTTCAAAATCGTTTCCAGTGTATCAATTCTCATATCTCTAAGCGCGTCCTGCCGCCCGGCTATAAAAAGCGTCCTGTTCTGATCAGACAACGCAGGCAGTTTGTTCACCGCCATTTTAGCCACATAAGAATTGTCCCACCACATGCTGGGATCAACCGCGATATAAGATTTAAAAAGATCTGGTTCGTTTAATAATGTATACACCACAAACATTCCGCTTAGAGAATGCCCCCAAAGCGTATTATCCCCATTGGAAGGATAATTTTTATTTACATAAGGAATCAGTTCATTTTTGATAAAGCCTAAAAACTTATTTCCGTCTCCAGAGCCTCTCCAACTGTCTAGATGTGTAGGCGTCAGCTCCTTGTTCCGGTCTATCCCCATCACACTCACAATAATCGTAGACGGCATAAAGCCCTCTCCTTCCACAAACTTCTGCACATTTTTGATCAAACCAGTATTCCAGTTGCCCCCGTCCAGCACATACAGAACATCATACTTATCCGCACTACCCGGCTTATAATCCGCTGGCAAAAATACCTGTATCATCCGCTCCTGGTTCAGTATCGTTGAATGTAAAGAATCCAGCTTACCCTTGGGACCCATATTTAGCACAGTATCCTGCGCATGGGCAACAGAAACGAAACAGAGCGCAATAAGGCAAAAAGCGACAAGAAAACGGAAACCTTTCTTCATTTGACCAGGATTTAAATAAGTTCTGAATATAAAACAGCTCTGACTATAAACAAGTAGCAGCTAAATCTATACCCGCCCATATGACGCAGCATTACCCCGGTATGTTACACGGCATATACTCACCATGTTATTTAATCAACAACCGAGAAAAGCTCGGTTGTTGATTAAAGCCCCTTAGCCCACCCTCAAATAAAACCAAAACATTTCTTTTCATAACGCACCAGTTCAAGGTTACTTTCTGATTAAAATATCATCATAAAATAATACTATCTGATTAAGGCTTCATCACAAAGTAAACAGGACTGAAACTGTCTCTTATACACATCTAAAATATGGGGGGGGGGGGGGGGGGGGGGGGGGGGGGGGGGGGGGGGGGGGGGGGGGGGGGGGGGGGGGGGGGGGGGGGGGGGGGGGGGGGGGGGGGGGGGGGGGGGGGGGGGGGGGGGGGGGGGGGGG
>NZ_JAELTV010001294.1 GCF_016429005.1 Pedobacter sp. ASV19 | reverse complement strand
GTTCATAATAAAATCGCCGACAGCATTATATTCAATACAAATGGTCGCCAAACGTTAACCTTTGTAAATGTTGAAGGATATAGATTTTTAAATGGCGCTGGCTCTTTAAGAAGACCTGTTAAGCTATCCGAATATAGGAACCTTCAATTGGAATGGGCAGCAAATTTTCAATTATCCAGAAGTCCAAATTATACAAATTCCCTTTTGAATATTTCAAAAACCTGGTCCTGGTCTCAGTATTTAAATATTTATTACTTATATAAAAGCGCTTTTATATTGAATGCTCATCTGGGATACGCTTATTATAGTTCAAAGCAGACAAATGGTGGCTTTGAGTTCAAAAACAGAACTTTAAAAACCTCTTTAAATTCTAGTTACAATTTTAATACATCGTTAACTGTAACAAATAATATTGAATA
>NZ_JAELTV010001293.1 GCF_016429005.1 Pedobacter sp. ASV19 | reverse complement strand
CCACCGAGAACTACACCGGCTAACGTTCGTCGGCAGCGTCAGATGTGTATAAGAGACAGGAATATGTCGATTGTGGGAGAAGAGGAATTTGCCCTTACGAAGGGAAACTATGTAGTTCTATAGTCCTTCCAAATGGAATATTAACGAAAAAAGAAATTGAGGTGCTTAGGTATATAGGCAATGGTTACTTAGATAAGGAAATATGCGATTTATTAAATATCACACTAGATACTCTTAGGTCACATAAAGATAAACTCTACAATAAATCCGGTGAACAACGAAAATCTGGATTATCAATCCTAGCCTATAAGTACAAGCTCATATAATCACACGAATCGTTCATATATACCTTACTTATTCGGAACTGTAAGGACTCACAAAACCACCCGAAACCGTGTATCGGGCTGTCTCTTATACAC
>NZ_JAELTV010001292.1 GCF_016429005.1 Pedobacter sp. ASV19 | reverse complement strand
CAGCCAAAATGCCTTTGCTATTTTTAGAGGACAGAAAGCGCATATGGATGAGGCCATCCAAAAAGCCCAGGAATATATAGAACAGAATATAGAGGAGCGAATCAGTATAGACGAACTGGCGGATTTAGTAGCTGTAAGCAGAAGAAGCTTTGAACGCCGCTTTAAGCAGGCTACGAATAATTCTGTACTGGAATATATCCACCGCATAAAAATAGAAGCAGCAAAACGAAGCTTTGAAAAAAGCAGAAAGAACATCAATGAAGTAATGTATGATGTCGGCTATACCGATACAAAAGCCTTCCGGACAACCTTCAAAAAAATCACAGGTCTTACTCCTGTCTCTTATACACATCTGACGCTGCCGACGAACGTTAGCCGGGGTAGAGCGCGGGGGGGGGGGGGGGAGGGGAAGGGGGGGG
>NZ_JAELTV010001291.1 GCF_016429005.1 Pedobacter sp. ASV19 | reverse complement strand
CCCCCCCCCCCCCCCCCCTCGTTCTCCTCCCACGCCGACCACCTCTATCTACACCGGCTAACGGTCGTCGTCAGCGTCAGATGTGTATAAGAGACATATATTAGGGTTAGCTTGGTCTGCTTAAAAATATCAGGATCATTTTTGAGTTCTGGAGGAAGAAAAGCGGCCCATTTGGACTGCTTATCTGCAACGGAGTAGAGGTAGAGAAAATAAGTGTACCCTTCCTTTGTAAACTTGGCAAACTCTAATTCTGTTTCCCGAAGGTTCCAGCCAAGCTTTCCATAGGAAGTTCTGATGATTTTTTTTATCAGGGTTTCAGTATCTGCTACGTCCTTCAGCAGGCGATGTGCCTTCTGACTCTTATACACATCTCCGAGCCCACGAGACAGGCAGCTCTCTCGCGTATGACGTCTTCTGCT
>NZ_JAELTV010001290.1 GCF_016429005.1 Pedobacter sp. ASV19 | reverse complement strand
CCCCTCTCTACCGCTCCGGCCCCCCCCGCGATCTACACCGGCTAACGTTCGTCGGCAGCGTCAGATGTGTATAAGAGACAGGCCATATCCCATGCCATATATTGCTTCATATTTCTATCAAATTTCGCATTACCTGTGGCTTTACCCGCTAAAAAGCCTTTAGTTTTTGCTGAAATTTCTTCCAGTTTTGGAAAGAAGTCAACAAAGGTACTCTGGTTTTTCATAAAGTTTATGGCCTTTTGTTCCAAAGGATTCACAAAATCATGCCATTGGGTCAGTACGACATTCTCTTTGGAATTTAACTTTCCATTTAATACGTAACTGGAATCGAGGATAGATAAGGAAAGTTTTTCTCCCCCCTTAAAGTAAAACTTATATTTATCGTTGGGACTACCTGCGGTTCCCGTACCAATCACGTA
>NZ_JAELTV010001289.1 GCF_016429005.1 Pedobacter sp. ASV19 | reverse complement strand
TGGTCATACTGGAAATATTGAATAGGGTCACGATAGCCGATGCTTAAACCAGTAATCTTGGTATGAAATTTTCCTTCTTTGGTAAAAATCAATATCGAATTTGTTTCCCGATCCAAAACGATAAAATATTTATCAGTCACTTCCAATTGGTCAATTGTACTAAAAATTGATTTACTGTTGGTTTCCAAAGGAATGAAATTGACTTCACTAAAAAAATCAGAAAAGGTGCCTCCCAGTGCACTAGCGGGATCAAATCTCAATTCCTGAACATGCTGCGCCCGAAGATTGAATGCGGAAAATAAAAGAAGTAAACAAAGAAGATTTAACAAAAGGTTTTTCATACATTATTTTTTTATCAATAATTGAAATTTTAATTATCCTATCTAGAAGGCATGGAGATTGTAAAAAATTAATATTGG
>NZ_JAELTV010001288.1 GCF_016429005.1 Pedobacter sp. ASV19 | reverse complement strand
CACATCGAGAGCGTTAATTTAATGAGAAAAGAGAGCCAGGTTACCAAACCTTGGCTCTCTTTCTTTTTAATGCCCTGCCGGCGGCATGTTGTAATAAAGCCAATTTGGAATAAATCGGCTTTATTACAACAGATGTTAAATTTAGGGGGCTTCTTTTAAAAACCAAGCAGGAATAGATTAAGCTCTTTCCCATTAAAAAAGCCCAGGAAATGCTTCCAGGGCTTTTAGTGTTGGTTTTGGTTATATGGTATTATAGCGCGTTGATTTCATCAGCAGAGAGGCAAGTAGCTTCTGAGATTTGTTCATTAGACAAGCCCATCTTTTTAAGATTCAAAGCTATTCCTTTCTTTTCTTCAACCTTTCCAATCTCTTTTCCAATCTCTTTTCCAATCTCCTTCCCAAGTTCTTCACCTTCTATA
>NZ_JAELTV010001287.1 GCF_016429005.1 Pedobacter sp. ASV19 | reverse complement strand
CGACCAGGGTAATGTCTTCATACTTCATGTTGAATACCAGCGAAATAACGAACAAAATGTAATTTTCCGCATGGCTGAGTACAGCATTATGCTTCGAAGAAAGTATGGGCTGCTGGTTACTCAGTTCGTGATTTATATTGGTGCAGGAAAGCCAAAAATGCCAACTCAGATCAGCTGTAAATACCTGCATTTCTGGTACAATTTGGTGTCATTATCTGAGGTTGATTCCCAGGTGTTTTTAAACTCAGATAAAATAGAACAAAAAATGCTGGCTATCCTGGGTGACTTTTCCGCCGGTGATACAGAACTCATCTTACAGGAAATCGTTCAGGAGATAGAAAATCAGAGCAATGGCGAATTAGAAGAAGGAAGGTATTTAAAACCTGTCTCTTATACACATCTGACGCTGCCGACGAACG
>NZ_JAELTV010001286.1 GCF_016429005.1 Pedobacter sp. ASV19 | reverse complement strand
AGAGACAGATATTGCCCTGGCCGAAACTTATGGCTTAAAAACAAATGGCTATAAGAGTCCGCTGTTAAAATCTTTCAAAGTAAATGGCGGTAAGGTGGTCGTTGATTTTGATTATGCAGAGACAGGTTTAATTATTAAAGGAAAAATGCCAAAAGAAATTTTCATAGCTGGGGCAGATAAGATCTTTTATCCTGCAATGATTAAAATAAAAGGAGGTACCATCATTGTTTCCAGTGAGAAAGTAAAAATACCTGTCGCTGTTCGTTATCAGTTTAGCAATGCAGGAATAGGTAATATTTTTACGCGTACAGGTTTGCCTGTTGCTCCCTTCAGAACGGACAACTGGGATGTCGATACCAGTAAAATAAAGTAAATTCAGTAAGACTGATAAAAAATACTGCGCTCTTCACCTTTTGAAG
>NZ_JAELTV010000134.1 GCF_016429005.1 Pedobacter sp. ASV19 | reverse complement strand
CCCCCCCCCCCCCCCCCCCCCCCCCCCCCCCCCCCCCCCCCCCCCCCCCCCCTTTTTAGATGTGTATAAGAGACAGAAGATAGTGTAAGTTTTGATGATAAGCAATAATAACTCATTCATTTCTGTTACTTTTGCAAAAAAGATTTTTCATGGAAAAGACCGGCTACAGCATATTTGAAAGCGAACTGAAAGTGAGACCCGATGACATCGATATGTTTAACCATGTGCACAACAGCAAGTATTTTGACTACGTACTGGCCGCAAGGTATGAACAAATGGAAAAATTCTACAAAATGCCAATGGAAGATTTTCTCAAAAGTGGCTATGGATGGGTAGTAAAAACAGCTTATGTAGATTTTAAACGCCCTTTAATCCTGGGAGATGTGATCGCCATCCGTACCGGAATTTTAACTATCAACGAAAAAGGCTGCCGGGTACAATTCGAAATAGAGAACAAACGCACCAAAAAGATTGCTTCCGATGGCTGGTTCGACTATGTTATGATTGACATCAGTACCGGCAGAGGCTGTAAAGTCAGTGAAGAAATGATCAAAACCTATAGCGTTTAATACCAATACAGCTGCAATCAGAATATTTTTAGCCATTAAAAAAAAATATTTTTGCAATTCAATTCCAATATCGCCATATTTGTTATCTAACAAAACCGCAAAACAATGAAGGTATTTGCAGTCCGTTTGAGGTTCTAAAACCGAGGACTCCCCTTTTCCGATAAAACATAGTTCAGCATTTCCTGCTGACAGCGGTTTATATTTCACAATTTTCCTTTTTTATGCCAGAACATCAAACAGCTGCCCAAAGCAAGCTATTCAGAATATTTACACTTTTAAAACAAGCTCTTAAGGGCGAAGAATTAGATTACACCCAGGGAAGCATCAGAAGGGCCCTGCTTCTACTGGCCATCCCTATGATGCTGGAAATGGCCATGGAATCCATTTTTGCGCTGGTAGACCTTTATTTTGTAGGCCACCTGCACAACAGCAGCCACGCCATACAAACCGTTGGTCTTACAGAGTCCGTACTCACTATTATTTATTCCCTCGCCATCGGGATGAGTATGGCAGCCACCGCAGTAGTAGCCAGAAGGATTGGAGAAAAGGACCCCGCTGCTGCAGCAAAGGCAGGTATGCAGGCCCTGATTATCGCCATAGCCATCAACATTGTGATCAGTATAACAGGATTTATCTTTGCTACAGACCTGCTGCTCTTCATGGGCGCATCAGCAGAAACCGCCAGACAAGGCACCCCTTTTATGCAAATCATGATGAGCGGAAGTATAGTGATTATGCTCTTGTTCCTGATCAACGGAATTTTCAGAGGGGCCGGAAATGCAGCAATAGCTATGAAAAGTTTATGGCTGGCCAACCTTTCCAATATTGTCCTTTGCCCTATCCTGATCAATGGTCTGGGTCCTGTTCCTGCCTTTGGGCTTACCGGGGCAGCTATGGCCACTACTATTGGCCGTGGTATTGGCGTATTGTACCAGATCTACCATTTAACCGGAGGAAAAAGTGCCCTTAAAATCAAGCTTTCTTATTTCAAACCACACTGGGAACAAATAAAAGCGTTGTTAAAAATAGCAACCCCTGGTATCTTCCAGTTTGTAATCGCATCCTGCAGCTGGATCTTCCTGGCGCAGCTGGTGGCTACCACCGGAGGAGACCACGGTTCAGCAGGATATCAAACTGCATTAAGGCTCATGATGTTCTTTATGCTCCCGGCCTGGGGAATGAGTAATGCTGCGGCAACACTTGTAGGCCAAAATCTCGGTGCAAAAGAAATACAAAGGGCACAACAATCCGTGTTAAAAACCATAAAATACAGTATAGTATATATGGCTTCAGTGATGATCCTCACTTTTGCAAGCGCGCAATTCTTTGTCGACTTTTTCACCAACGACCCACTCATTCAGGACGTTGCTATACACGCCCTGCACATCCTGAGCATCGGGTATCTGTTTTATGGGATAGGAATGGTACTAATGAGTACGTTTAACGGAGCTGGCGATACCTGGACACCAACCTGGATCAACTTTTTTGGCTTCTGGTTGTTTCAGATCCCACTGGCTTTCGTTTTAGCCAAACATTTTGAACTCGGGCCAACAGGCGTTTTTATTGCGATTCCAGTAGCAGAAACCGGAATAGCCCTGGCCAGTTTCATTTTGTTTAAACGAGGCAAGTGGAAAACGGTCAAAGTATAAATCCAACCCCAACAAAAAAGGCCTTCTATATAAACTATAGAAGGCCTTTTTATAAAGAAACAAGTCTTAGCCGATTGTTTCTCTAATCAGTTTGGTATAAAAATCATTCAGCTTCATTCCAGCAGCAGCAACCTGTTGGGGTATAAAACTGGTAGCCGTTTGACCGGGAATCGTATTGATCTCAATAAAATAGAAATCACTTTCATCTCCCTTAAGGATAAAATCAATCCGGACAACACCCCTGCAATTTAACTTCCGGTACACATCAGCCGCAATCTTCTCCACGCGCAGCCGTGTCTCCTCCCTGATTGGCGCAGGCGTGGTTTCCTTGGCTACACCAGGTGTATATTTTGCTTCAAAATCAAAAAACTCCTTTGCTGTTTCCACTTCCGTAACCGGAAGCACAGTAATTTTTCCGTCCAACTTTACAACACCAACCGTAAACTCCCTTCCTGCAATAAACTCTTCAATTAAAATCTGGGAATCTTCCTGAAATGCCCTGTCCAGTGCATCCTTCAAATCATACTGATTGGTTACCTTACTCATACCAATACTGCTTCCTCCATTATTCGGTTTCACAAAATAAGGAAGCAACAGATCTTTCTTAATCTGGTCAAGCTGATACGGACCATTCTTAAATATCTGAACAGACTTGGCCACATGCAGCGAATCAATACCTTGAACAATAGCTTTCGTATAGCCTTTATTCATTGTAATGGCCGATGTCAGCGCGTCACAAGTTGTATAGGGCAAACCCAGCATATCAAAATATCCCTGTAATTTACCGTCTTCACCAGGAGATCCATGTATTGCAATAAAAACGCCGTCAAATTTCACTTTCCGTCCCTTGATGTTCACAGAAAAATCATTCCGGTCCACTTCTATCTTCACCGAATCGGCCGGCTCATAAAACCAGCCCTGCTGGGTAAGCATAATCTTATACACCTCAAATTTATCTGGATCAAGGTTTTGAGCTATTGTTGCTGCACTTTTAACAGACACCACCCATTCTCCGGTAGTGCCTCCTGTAAGTAATGCTATTATTTTCTTCATATTGTTCTTTTAAATCTTAGTCACCCACAGGTATTTCTTCCACAACACCCAATTTATCGGCATTTATGTCGTTTTACCTAAAGTCCTGGAGTTAATCCAGAAAGCTTAAAGATGACACCCAAAAATATAAATTAGTTCATGCAGATGTTATTTAAATTCCGATAAAATATTTTTTTAGTCTATTTTTGGAACAAATACATTCGAACATAAGAAAACTCAATGAGCAAGTTCATTACCTATCTAAAAACTAAATCCTTTAGAAACAACCTTATTGCAGCTATTTTCACAGTAGTTGCCATTCTATTTATTGCATTCTTCAGCTTAAGATATTACACCAAACACGGACAAGGCTTAAATGTTCCTGCTTTAAAAGGGCTTTCCTTTAACCAGGCAGTTAGTAAACTGGAAGGTCTCGGACTCCGTTATGAAGTAGATTCCGTATACATTATGGATAAACCTCCGGGAATCGTGATCGATCAGGATCCCGACGCAAACACTTTCGTTAAAGACAACCGGACCATATACCTTACCATCAATACAGCCCAGGCCCCTAATGTTAAATTCCCTGACATCGAATCCAAATCCCTGCGGGAAGTTCAACCCACACTGGAAAGCTTTGGCTTGAAAATTGGTGATACAACCTACAAAGCTGATGTGGCCAGAGATGTGGTGTTACAAGCCAATTTTGGAGGAAGACCTTTAAAAGCAGGCGATGTTTTACCAAAAGGATCGAGAATAGACCTTGTATTAGGCGATGGCAGAGGTAATGAAGAAGTAGACATTCCCAACCTGCTGGGTTTAACCAAAGACGAAGCCAGGTTCTCCCTGAAAGGCGCTATGCTCACGTTGGGCAATATCACCTACGAAGGCACCATTACAGACAGTGCAAATGCCGTAATTGTGATGCAGACACCCATACTTTCAGACTCCTTAACCAAAGTAAAAATTGGCACGCCAATAAACATTACCCTATCAAATAAACAGAACTAGAACTCCATTTATAATATATATGAGCAGCGAGAAAACGAATGCTACGCCGAAAACCAAAATTATTTTAGCCGTAGTTTTAATTTTAATAATAGTGGGTGGATTTTTTGGCTTAAAATTCTACAAAGTCTACTTCGCCCCTAACGTTACTGAAAAAGAAAAGTTTCTATACATCAGAACAGGCGACAACCTGGAAAACCTTGTAGAGGAGATCAAGAAAAAAGATATTTTGACAGACCTGAACTCGTTCAGCGAGGCCGCAGCAAAAATGGACCTGGCAGACCGCATTAAACCCGGTCGTTATAAATTGTCAAAAGGAATGAACAACCGGAGCCTGATCAATAAAATTAAATCGGGAAACCAGGACCCTGTTAAACTAAAATTCCAGAACATCCGTCGAAAAGAAGAATTTGCAGGCTACCTTGCCAAAAACCTCGAGTCAGATTCTCTGGCCTTTATCCATGTACTGGATTCTGCTGCCCTGGTTGAAAAATATGGATTCAATACAGACAATATCTATACGATGTTTATCCCAAACACCTACGATATGTATTGGAACACCACTCCTGTTGAGTTTTTTGACAAAATGCAAAAGGAATATACTAAGTTTTGGAATCCTGAACGCAAAAAGAAAGCAGAAGCCTTAAAAATGACCCCAATCCAGGTCACTATTCTTGCCTCTATTGTAGATGGAGAAGCCATTTTCGACAAAGAAATGCCGATCATAGCCGGACTGTACATCAACAGATTAAACAAAGGAATCCTTCTGCAGGCCGATCCTACCGTGATCTTTGCCAATGGCGATTTTACCGTAAAAAGAGTAACAGGAGCCCTGTTGAGAGTAGACTCAAAATACAACACCTATAAATACGCAGGATTGCCTCCGGGACCAGTGATGATGCCAAGTATTAATGCCATCGATGCCGTACTGAATAAAGACAACAACGATTATCTGTATATGTGTGCCAAAGATGATTTCTCCGGTTACCATAATTTTGCTGTAACCAAAGAGCAGCACGAAATCAATGCTAAGAAGTACAGAGACGCCCTAAACAAACGTAACATATTCAGATAGTTTCGTAACAAAATAAGCCAACAAGAACAGATCTCTGATGTATTTTGTACATTGGTAAGATCATTATGACATATTAAGTTGAATTAATGGAATGGGTACACCGGCATTTATTAAAAATAAGGTTCTATGCCTTGTTTATTGAATGGACCAAAGTTTATATACTTCCTGGGTTTAGCCCTATCCCGCTTTACACTGTTGCTTCCTTTTTCTTAAAGGAAATACAAAAAGAGGCCTTAGTCAATAAAGCCTCTTCCCTGGCTTACAATTTCATGCTGGCTATATTTCCTGGCATCATCTTTTTGTTTACGCTGATTCCTTTCCTGCCCAACGGCTTCCAGGATCAATTGATGTCATTAATTGAACTGATCCTGCCCCATAAAGCTTTTGATGCTTTTGAAACAACCTTAACCGAGATCATCAAGAAGCAGAATGGAAAATTGCTTTCCTTCGGTTTTATAGTCTCTGTATACTTCGCCACCAACGGCGTGCATAACCTGATGATCGCTTTTAACAAATCATCTCTTATTATCGAAACCAGGAGCTGGCTAAAAAGAAGATTGATTGCCTTTGTGCTTACCCTGGTTATTTTTATTTCTATCATTATCTGCATTGGTGCAATGACCATTGGCGAGATTGCCCTGAACTATATAAAAAATGGTCTGCATATTAAAGGTAACTTTATGTATTACCTGATCCAGCTGACCAGATGGGCGCTTCTGGGTATTTTATATTTTGTCACCATTTCCATCCTGTATCGTTACGGACCTGCCCACGCCAAAAAATGGCGGCTTTTCAGTGCCGGCTCCTGGCTGGCCACCATACTTGCCTTTCTTACCATTTGGGGCTTTTCCTTTTATATTAATCATTTCGGCTCTTACAACAAAGTCTATGGTTCCATAGGTACCCTAATTGTGATTATGATCTGGCTTTATCTAAATTCCTTCATTTTACTGATGGGTTTTGAACTCAATGCAAGCATTGACCTGTCTAAAAGAAGCGTTAAGATCATCCGGCCAAACTTCAATTTGTTCAAAAAAACCTCTTCTACAGACTAAAAACGGCTATAGATTATTTTTTTTTCTAACTCTGTTTTAACCAGTTATCAATTTTACGTTAAAAAATTAATATCATAATTTGCAAAACCAGACGGTATTTGTACTTTTGCGCCGGAGAGTTGGCAGAGTGGTCGATTGCGGCAGTCTTGAAAACTGTTGAGTGTAATAGCTCCGGGGGTTCGAATCCCTCACTCTCCGCTCAGAAAAATTAAAGCCTGAAATCATATGATTTCGGGCTTTTTCTTTTACAACCTAACCTACCGAGCTATCCGCGTTCCCGTTCACTTTATTAAGCAAAAATATAGCCAGCAGAAAAAAGACCAGCGAGAACGCAGGCTGTGTGGCCTCCATAAAACCATAGCCACTATTGCATTTCGCAATAAATGCAGAGATCATACAAATACAAAAGCCAACATATACCCATTCCCTTATTCTCTGAGGAGTTTGAGGAAACAGCAACACCAACGCACCAATTATCTTCGCAATAGTCAATTCCATCCGAAAATAGGCCGGAAAGCCCATACGTCCGGTAAAATCAGCCTGATGCGTTTCAGCAAACCAGGCAGCAAACAGCATGTAAAAAGACATCAGCCCAGTCAACAGCCAGTAATAGAATCGTTTGTTTTTCATTTGTTTTCAGGTTTCAAATTAATTAGCCAATTATTGTTATTTGCTTAATAACGATTGAAACTATAAAAGGGGGACAAACCCTAAATACACATCACTATTGCATAAATTAGGTAATTCACCTCATTTTTTTCAAATACAAATAGTTAAAAAACACCCTCATATTGTCGCGATTGCACCTCATTTGTATGACTCGCCCCCTGTACATTTGGAGAACAATTAAACCAATAGAAACAAGATGAGAAAGATCAGAATTTTCGAACATATCTCCCTGGATGGTATAATAGAACATGACGGAGATTACATCTATGGCGCATGGACAACTCCCTATAGAAGCCCGGCCGGGGCTGCAATGCTTTTTGAGGCATATGGCTCAAACTTTGACCTGTTGCTTGGCCGCCACACCTACGATATATTTAGTGTTTTTTGGCCTAATGCAGGAGATTTCCCAATGGCAAATGCTATAAACGCTGCAACAAAACACATCGCAACTCATAGGCCCGAGAGCCTGGAGTGGGGCCCAGTGCAGTATCTAGGTGAAGACCTTGTAAAATCGATTCGCCATCTCAAGTCAACAGATGGCCCCGATCTGATCACAGTAGGAAGTTCGACGCTAACCTCCTTATTGCTTGACCAGGGACTAGCTGACGAGATTGTACTCATCACCTACCCAGTGTTGCTTGGGCAGGGTAAACGCTTGTTGTCGGACAGTATTAACGCCAGGGAACTTGACTTTGTTAGTTCCAAGACCACCCCCACAGGTTTGCTCATCAACACGTATAAACACCTTGGACCGTTAAAAAAATAATTTGGTTCACCTAACCTGTTCAACCGCGTTTTTCATAAGCAATTTGGCGTTACTTCATATCAGGTAATCACCGTCATATCTGCTTGAGGTCTTGTTGGGGTCTTGTTGGGATAAAGGGTACCCTATCCCAACAAGACCCCACTCAGATATGCACCAGATACGAACGCCCCCAATAGAATGTATAGAATACGATATACGGATCCAGCTATTAACCCAGCAGAATATCCATCATTTCTTTATAATTAAAGGACACAAAAAAGCTTTAGAAATTCCTCAGGAATTGAAGAACGAAGGATATCGAAGCTGTTTAAACCCTCCCCCTAGTTCTTCCAATTCCTGGAAGAACGCGGCAAACACTCCAATTTTCTGTGCAAAACCACAAAATACGATATTAAAACCTACATTATTGGGCAGTCATGTACCGAATTGATGCAATAGCCAAAACAGAAATGGCGGGCATCAGTTAGATACCCGCCATTGCTATTCAGATTCTTTATCCTTATTTCGAAACTTTGCTAGAAGTTACAGCGATATTAACTGACTCTGCAAGCTGAGCATCCAGATCAGCATGAAATACAGGACTGGATGAAACCGTTTTTAAGGCTGCGAATTGATTTACATTGATTTGTGAAGCATCAGCGATTACCGATACATGGCGTTCTGCAGATCCGCTTAGTTTCAAAGTAGAGGCATCTTTGGTCACCGTGTATACATCCTGGGCAACAACATTCACATCCACTTTGGCATTGTCCTGTACAAATACCTGAAGCACTGGCAAGTTGAAACGGCCGGTTGATTTTACAACTGCATTTTCAGAAGCATCGATTCTTTTCAAATCATTCACGGTCAAATACACGGTCGTTGTTTCATCACCCGTAGAATTGATGAACAATTTGTTACCCTCTCTTTTGAAAGAAACTTTAGCTTCAGTTTGATCTGTCTCTACATGGAATCCTTCTTTAGCGCCCTGAGTTAAATATACCTTTACATTTCCAGTCACTCTGATCATTGTTGCGCCAGAAACGGTAGAAACTGCGGATGGATTTTTGTCGCCTTCTTTTGCAAAAGTGGTAAATGCAGATGAAGTTAAAACGATAGCTGTTAAAGCTGTTGCGAATAAGGTTTTGATAGCGGTTTTCATATCTTTATGTTTTAAGTTTTTTAAATTCTCTTTGTACATAAGACGTACGCAAACCACAAACGTTTCAACCATTTTGCCCCTATTAGACCAACGGCAGGGTAACCATCGACGAACACACAGTTATTCACGACCAGTCCCCGCCCACTCAGTCCCTCCGCAATTTGCAACAGAAAATTTTACCCTGTTTGATGAGGCGGCCTCAGAGATCTGTGCGCTTCTTCAGCGCACCTGATATCTTTAGCCCCGAATCAATAGGGCAAAATTTTCATATGGGCAACAGTCTGGCAAGCCCATACAAACCGCACACATTGTTCGCAAAAGGGTACCAGCTTTGCGAACAATGTGTGCACTTGCTATGCACATACTGTGCAGTTAATATATTCTTCATGTGAAATTTATACAGAAGTAGTATACAAAACTTATTCAAAAAATATCACACTATTGTCAAAATTGAATTGTATATTGAGCAAATTTATATTTGATGGCCTATTTGGACAGAGTGCTTGATCCGCCGGTATACGGCTGGGCCGACGACGAGGGGACGCTGAGTAAACCCACAGCAAAACAATTATTTAAAGAGTTCTTTAAGAGACTAAACGTTATAAAATGCAGAAAAAACTGGCTTCCTTTCTTTAGCTGGTTCAGAGTACTGATACTCGTTCCACTGGTTTTCCTGTTTATATTTAAATTTTTCAGTATACCACTGCTTATTGTCTTTTTCGTATACAGCATGATTGCTATGGGTACCCATGGAACCATATGGCACCACAGATACTGTACACACCAAGCTTACACCTTTAAAAATAAATTTTGGCGTTTCATTACCCAGAATTTAACCATAAGCATGATCCCAGAAGAAATATACGTGGTTTCCCATCACGTACATCATGCAAAATCAGATCAACCCGGAGACCCATACAATGCTTCAGGAGGTTTCCTATATTGTTTTCTGGCCGATGTAAACCATCAGCCTATCTCAAAAACCTTATCTGAGAAAGATTACTCCAGAACAGTAAAACTGATGCGGCATACCGGGGTGAGCCCAAACACTTATTCCCAATATCAAAGCTGGGGCTCAGTAACCCATCCCGGCACAGCGATCTTGTTTTGCTTATTGAACTGGTCCTTTTGGTACACCGTTTTCTTTTTAATTGGCGGACATCCAATGGCTTGTACAGTATTTGCTGCAGCCGCTTTCTGGGCAGTTGGTGTACGTACATTTAACTACGAAGGCCATGGAAAAGGAGAAGACAAAAGACGGGAAGGTACAGACTTTAACACAAACGACATGTCCATCAATCAGATGTGGCCAGGAATTGTGGCCGGCGAATGGCACAACAACCACCATTTATATCCAAAAAGCGCAAGAACAGGATTTTTGACGCATCAGGTAGACCTGGCCTGGTATTATATCTGGTCTGGAAGGAAAATGGGTATCATCACCTCCTACCATGATTCAAAAAGAGACTTTAAACTTCGTTTCTCCCAACCTTACCAGGAAGAGAAACTCAAAGAAAAAACTAGCCTACCCGTTCAGACGCCTTTGAGTTCATCCAGCAACTGACGGATCTGAGTAGCATACTTACCATATTGTTTCTGGACCCAGAACTCTGTGATCAGCATCAGAACGATCATACCTATAGCAAAAGAAGCGACAAGAACAATAGTGAGGTTGTTGGAAATACCATCCTCCATAAACATCCTCACTATTTTCCCATTTTTTACGTTCAGAATAATCATCCCCCCAAATGCAAAAGCGAAAGGTAATAAGGCATAGGTGAAAGATTTATAGATCTCTATATGCAACTTTATATCATAATAAGTCTCGTACAAATTTTCCATGGTGGGTAAATCTGCAGGCAAAAGCCGCTTATAGAAAAAGTAAAACCTACACAGATAATACACACAAATAGCGAGATAGAAGACAAAAAAGCCATAAAAAGGCAAATAAAACCCCTGGCTTAAACCGAAAATCTGCGGAAAAAAGGCCGTTATCAACAGGGCTATACATTGTACAATAAACTCGTCTTTCATTTTAGCACGCAACTGATCCAGCGGCAACCGGGCTGTCTTAAACTTATCTAAGTCAATCGTTGTTTTTATAGGATCTTCTGCCTTGTCATTTTCCCAGGCAGATTTAAAGTCATCAAAATTCATATCCTTGTTTTTGTATAAGTTCCTTAATTTTATTTTTTGCCCGGTTGAGCTTTACACGGACATTTCCTTCTGTAATCCCTAAATTTTCCCCGGTTTCCCGGTGAGAATAATTCTCCAGGTGATAAAAGATAATAGCCCGTTCTATCTTATCAAGCTTTTGTACCGCTGCATAGAAAAGCTTCAATTGTAATTCCTTTTCTCCGGTATCGTCATGTTCCTGGGCAATGTTTTCCGGCATATCGTCTGTAGTGCCCACCTTCCTTTTTTCTTTCTTAAGGAAAACAATAGCCGTATTCAAAGCAACCCGGTACATCCAGGTAGAGAACTTACTGTTGCCCTTAAAAGAGTCAAAAGCCTTCCACAATTGACCTACGATCTCCTGAAATAGGTCTTCCTGATCCTCCGTATTATTCATATACATCCTGGTGATTTTATGAATAATACCTTTATGAGTATCAATAAGCTCAAGAAATTCCTTTTCTCTTGTGTTCAATTTATCGGTTTTTATTAGTCTTTTACTGGTGTTAGGTTATATCTAATGTATTTATAAAGTTATACCCATCAAAGTTGTTTAATCAATAAGTATTCGCAGGCCATCATTCGTTACAAAAAATCTTAAAATATATTTTCTCTGCCGTAATTCATGCTATAGCAATGACTGTTAATAATGAAAAACGGCGTAAAAAACAGCCTAACAACAATTATTCTACCTGATAATCAGTTCCCAACCAAGTATTACCTGATCAAAGTTTGCAGAATCGCTCTGTATTTGTACTTTTGCGCCGGAGAGTTGGCAGAGTGGTCGATTGCGGCAGTCTTGAAAACTGTTGAGTGTAATAGCTCCGGGGGTTCGAATCCCTCACTCTCCGCTGTGAGGGACGATTGAAAAATCGTCCCTTTTTTTTCGAATATCAAATAACCTTTCTCCTTCCTTAACAAGGATCAATGCCAAATGTTGTGGAGCAGAGGTTAAAAACATAGCTTTGTCTTCTTATCATTCTTGCTATTTATGCCTTCAGCTACGAAGTCCTTACTCAACCTGTTTCTAACACGAAAGACTGTGATATCGTTCAGTTGAAAACTGCTATTGAATTTTACAGGTCAGTCCGCCTGACGCAAAATCCTTGTTAGCAGAAGTTATTTTATTCCTAATTGATAAAAAATAGTTGCAAGTAATATCAAAATCAGTCTGAAAGATATGGCTCCTAAAATGCAACATAAAATTGTTTTAACGTAATTAATAATTTTTTTCTCTCCAAAAAATTGCCCTATTGACCAAAAAATATAAAAATAACCTGTAAAAACACCGATAATCGCAATTAGTTTAATTTTAAGCAAAAATTCTAATAGAGAAAATACAACTATGATTAACAACGTTTGTCCAAATGAATAACATAATAAAACTGTAATTTCATAGATGTTGTAGTTGTGTTTTCTAAAAAATACTTTTAACCATAATGCTATAAAAAATCCAATAATTAGTGAAGTATAGCCAATATGATTATTTACCCATTCGCTTAATGCTTTCTTTTCTAAATACTGGTCAATATTTCCAATCTTTTGGTTTAATGAGAAAAATTCATATTTCTGTCTCTTATACACATCTAAAAAGGTGGGGGGGGGGGGGGGGGGGGGGGGGGGGGGGGGGGGGGGGGGGGGGGG
>NZ_JAELTV010001285.1 GCF_016429005.1 Pedobacter sp. ASV19 | reverse complement strand
GCATTAGACTCCTTTATTTTTTTAGGATCTATTTTATTCTTTTTGTTTTGGATCTCAACAGCTTGATGGTAGTAAACATCACCTTTAAGGTACTGATAAGTCGCATTTTTAGGATCTTTCTCAATCAGTTTGTTTAACATTTCTTCTGATTTAGCTATATCTCCTTTGTTGATATATAACTGTGTTTCAATTTGGATAAAGTTCTCTGCATCAGGATATTTAGCAGATGCTACTTTTAGCAGAGCGATCGCTCCTACAGTATCTTTAACCTCACTTAATGATAAATTAATGATCTCATAATACAAGTCTTTAGCATTAGGCGTGTTGAAATCAATTATTTTCTTGAAATTTCTAATGGCCTCAGGATAGTTTTTGATATTTCTGGCCATGATGCCTGCATTTAGGTACATAGACGTATCA
>NZ_JAELTV010001284.1 GCF_016429005.1 Pedobacter sp. ASV19 | reverse complement strand
CCAATGGAGGCAGCTACATCCTGCACCGTCACCGGGTGCTCAAAGGGGCGTTTGCTGCCGTCGGGTAGCGTAATTTCAATCATGTCTGCACCTGATTCGAGCCGCCCTACGAGGCGTGCTCCGTTGCTCTTGGAGAACTCCGAATAACGAGGGTTTCGCCTACTCGTCCTTCCCGCGCAGGCGGGAAGGATGGCGAAAATCGTGACAACCCTGCACTTCGGAAAAAATCATAAAAAAAGAGCGCCGCGCGCCCTTCCTGACACACAAGGCGTGGCGTCGTTCAACGTTGGAAATGGGTAGTTGCCATGTCACACACTCGACCGGCGCGTAAGCGCGAGCCACCTTGCTTCCAATGAAGTTCCCGGGAGACGCTAGTTGAGCCTACCCGGCGCTGTCAATTCAGCCTGCAGCGCCCGCCCC
>NZ_JAELTV010001283.1 GCF_016429005.1 Pedobacter sp. ASV19 | reverse complement strand
ATATTATATAGTTTCTCAAAAATCGTCTTTCGTAAATGTGGCGGCATATCATCCATATCGCTTAAGTGCTTTAAGGAGTACAACCACTTGTCCAGCTCAGATTCCAATTCATTACTGGTCTTAACAAAGTTACTCAATTCAATGAATGTATACCCAAGTTCATCATAAAATATTTCTCCCGTATCTCTGTCGCACAAACAGATATCACGAAAATATCGCTCCTGGACTTCCAGGCTTTTTTCTAAAATAGCCACAAAATACACTTCTGTAATATCATACTTCCACGTATCCATTTCTCCTTTGGGCGCCTGCTCGCTGATGAGTCTGGAGGTGTAAAACACTGCCCTCTTTTTAAAATTAACTGGCTTAGCATTTTGCACTTCTATCAGAAACTTTTCACCCCGGTCTCCAGTGACTGTC
>NZ_JAELTV010001282.1 GCF_016429005.1 Pedobacter sp. ASV19 | reverse complement strand
GCTGATCTCTTTTGTAATCGTAAGCCATAATTTGTGTAATGGATTCCCCAAGTACCATGGCTGTGTTCGCATTTAGTGGTCTGTACTTTCCAGTTAATATATAAGTACTTGACCCGTCAATAGAAAGCAATTTATTGTTGACATGACTAAAATTAAAAGACATATCCCATTTAAAATCCTTGCTCTTGAATGGCACACCATATAATAGGACCTCAAGCCCTGTATTACGCGTTCTACCCAGGTTCACATAGGAAGAGGTAAAACCAGTTGTTACAGATTGCTCTACGTTAGTAATTTCATTATTCGTGATCCGGTGAAAATAAGTAAAATCCAAACCCAAACGGTTGTTTAAAAAAAAGAGGTTAACGCCGGTTTCATATTCATTCAATACAAAGGGCTTCAGGTTAAAGTTTGGAAGAATA
>NZ_JAELTV010001281.1 GCF_016429005.1 Pedobacter sp. ASV19 | reverse complement strand
CCATCAACATCACCGGCACCATCAACACCTCGACCTGCCAGATCAACGGCGCCAACAGCCCGGCCACCATCGCCGTGGCCCTGCCGACCGTATCCACCACCTCGCTGAACGCCGCCAACGCGGTCGCCGGCCGCACCCCGTTCACGCTGGCTCTGTCCGGCTGCGGTGCCCTGACCAAGGCCACCACCTTCTTCGAGCCGGGCCCGACCGTGATGGCCGATGGCAACCTGAAGAACAACACCGGCACCGCCACCAACGTGGAAGTGCAGCTGCTGAACAGCAACTTCTCGACCATCGCGCTGAACGCTGCCTCCGGTTCGCAGAACGTGACCCAGGCCACCCTGGCCAGCGGCGCCGGCAACATCACGTACTACGCGCAGTACTTCGCCACCGCCGCCGCCGGCGCCGGTACGGTGAACACC
>NZ_JAELTV010001280.1 GCF_016429005.1 Pedobacter sp. ASV19 | reverse complement strand
GTACGCAATTACCAGGCACGTAATAACCTCAAAGAAATGAAGGAAGGAGATCTTGTCCTTTTTTATCATAGTAATGAGGGTAAACATGTGGTGGGTGTAGCTAAAGTAGTTAAAGAGTTCTATCAGGACCCTACTACTGATGATGCCAACTGGGTAGTAGTGGATCTTGCACCTGTAGAAACCTTAAAACATCCGGTGACACTGGAGCAAATCAAGGCTGAAGAAAGCCTGAAAGATATTTCTTTGGTTAAACAGGGAAGACTGTCTGTGATGAAATTGAAAGCCGAAGAATTTGACAAAATTCTGGAGATGGGCAGTTAGAAATTACTTTTTTTTGACAATTTTCAAACTTTATTTGTATTACGGCAGTTATTTCCTAAATTGGACTAAATTAGCGGCGTATGAAAAGACATGTCTGTACA
>NZ_JAELTV010001279.1 GCF_016429005.1 Pedobacter sp. ASV19 | reverse complement strand
GGTTTATTGTATAAAAAATGTGACATAAAGAGCTGGGTATAAATGGAACAATAATTGAAAAGGATCATCAATATTGCGACCAATTTTGGGAACAAAAAATAATAAAACAAGAATAAATGAAGAAATAAGTATAAATTTTTTAAAAAACTACCTACCTACATCGCCCTATGAAACCAATTAATGCTCAGGAACTGACCAGATCCTACTGGATTTTTGTCTTAAATTTTATCCTTCTCACCAGTTTTTCGATATTTTGTATCTATTTGTTTTTCGCAGCGTCTAAATTTGAATACAGTCTGCTGGAGAAACAAGTGAAGCAAACAGATCAGCTCCTGTCAAAACGGAAACAGATTAATGAGAACTTCGATGTGATTCTGCTTCGTTTCAAACAGTTGTCTAAATACACCTCCATTAATTCGGAGG
>NZ_JAELTV010001278.1 GCF_016429005.1 Pedobacter sp. ASV19 | reverse complement strand
CTTTTTACTCATACCCCCACCCCCGATATCTACACCGGCTAACGTTCGTCGGCAGCGTCAGATGTGTATAAGAGACAGGCCTTAGCTTCCCATTCCTACTCCTCTAAAAGGTCAGTCCTAAATATCCAAATAATGTAATTGTTCCAATCATAATTAAAAATCCGACTAAACGCAGCCATTTGTGTTTTCCTTCATTATAAGATTCATAAATATCAATATAATTTTTGCCTCTTCCATCTTTACGATAATACCACTCAGATAGGAAATACATAGGTATAAAAATGAATATCACAATAATAATTACCACGGGCTTATTAATATCATAGATTTTATTTTTAACATCAAACAGAATAAAAAATATAAGAATAAAATTAATCAACCAAAATGACAATAAATAAGATACAAGTGCACAAGTTCTAATGG
>NZ_JAELTV010000133.1 GCF_016429005.1 Pedobacter sp. ASV19 | reverse complement strand
ACGTTCGTCGGCAGCGTCAGATGTGTATAAGAGACAGAAATCCTCCCTTTCAATAACTGTCAATTCATTGAAATTACCCGTAAAGGCAATTTTGAGAAGCTGCCATAAATATTCACGACAGGTCTCTACATCAAAATTAGAGCAAAAATCATAAATCAATTGATCGTCAGAATCTTGAGCTGCTGTCAATTCTGACACCGGAATCTGCTCCGACATTGGATTAAAAATATTCATAAAAAATTAAATTTGGTTAAGTCAAACCTAGCCAACATCTAAACACAAAAAAAAGAACTACAGACACTTTTCTCTTCGTCCCGCCATTAGCCTCTCCGCGCAACCTACTCAAATAAGTAGGCATCATCCCCAAATAACTCGCAATATCCTTGATTGCAACAAACTGCTCCACCCCAACGCCAAAAATCCGTAAAAACTCCTGATACCGATCTCTTGGTTTCATTTTCAGCATCTCCATACGCTCCAGGCTTTCCAATTTCTCCAACGAAAGAATTCTATTGGCCAAAGCTTCAGCCTCCGGCGCAGACCATTTTAGCATATCAAAGTGTGACCTGGAAAAAGGAACAATAACCGATCCCTTAGCCATTTCTACATAATATGTACACAATTGATCATTAAAAAAACACTCGGAAATAACCAGAATTTTCCTTGGCTTACAGAAGTCAATTGTCACCTCCATCGGTAAGCCTTCCCTATCCTTTACCTTTATAAAATAGCGTCCATAGCCCTTTTCCACCCAGAAGGCAGTTTCGGCCAATTGACCAACCTCTACAATACGCTCCTTTTGAAACAATGTCCTTACTTTAAGCATTGGCCCAATAGTTACATTAAATGTACTGGATAATTGAAGATGATCATTTAAATAATCCAGCAAATGACTTACCGCAATATGATCATTTTCCCGCTTTATACTTTCCAGGCATCTATCTGCACAACATTCCTCCTTTTCCTCTCCCCAAAAAATAGAATTACAGTAGATGCAAATCTTTTCTTCCCGCATAAGCCAGGATTTTGATAAATAAGGAAATATAACTATAATTTTCAACCCCTGAACCTATTATTTACATTGTATGGCTCGGCATAGATTATACCCTTTTAGCCAAACAAGAAGAACCTTTCTGCCATCCCGCAGAAACTTAGTACTTGAACGGATTAACTAAAACAGCCCCCACTGGCGTAAAGTCAGTTTCCCACTGCTGAATCTTATCCTGGAATAATCTAAGGTAAAATTGGGCGAAAGATATGGTACGTTAGAAGTGAAAACCCCTAAAGACATGCTGCGATCACATTACTAATCAGCGCATCAGAACCATCTTTAACATCCAAACCATCCCAGCAAAAAACAAACAGCCCGGTAAAAACCCGGGCTGCTACATTAAAAATAAAAAATGGAATCCATCTATTTGCCATCATAAGCAGTAACCTTTACCCAGTCCACCATCATCTTTGCTTTCCTTTTTTTAATCAGTTCAAGCGCCTGTTCAGACAATCCATAATAAGGTTTTTTAACCCCATTGACTTTGAACGGATAAATACCACCTACCGCAAAGTTGAGAATGAGGAATTGCTTATCGGTAAATACCCATTTACCATAATGCTCCACCATAGTCTTGGTTACACGCATCACAGTTACACCATCGTATTTAAATACCAGGCGCTCAGGTGTCCACTCCACCGCATAAACATGCCATTGGGTAGCATCATTCTTCTTATCAAAGTACAAACGGTTTACAAATGGAGTTTCGCCAAAGTAATTGGGGCCATGGATAGCAGAACTTACCCAGTCACCTTCACCAATAAACTCCATAATATCAGTTTCACCACCAGACGGCCAGCTCGGATAGCCCAGCATCCACCAGGCAGGCCAAAGGCCACTGCCCGATACCATTTTAATACGCGCCTCTGCCTTACCATAGGTAAAATCAAACTTATCTTTGGTGTTTAGCCTGCCGGATATAAAATCAAAGATCTTTCCATCAGCCGTTTTAAAACCGGGTAAATACCTTGGACTTAAAACCAATGCCCCATTGCTGGCACCCTCCGCCGCTGCACCTTTTACAAAGGAAATCACACTGGCCGAATCCACATAAGCCTGCAGTTCATCATTCACATGAGAACCCGTAACCTCAGGTGTCCATTTGGAACGATCCAGCTTATTTCCCGAAAAGTCGTCCCAGAATATGACCTTTCCACCCCTGCCAATCGAATGAGCGTTCTTTATTTTTCCTTGCGGAAAAGCCGGTACGGCCAGCACCGCCGCCAAAGTAATGGCTAAAATTTGTTTGTTATAGCGCATAAACAGGATTATTTGTAAACTCTTATATAATCAACCTCCAACGTAGCTCCGTTAACAGCCGGATCCACTGCACCACCAAAATTGCCTCCCATCGCCAAATTCACGATCAAAAAGAAATTACTGTTAAACGGTGTACTCGAGTCATTAGCAAAAGTATGAAATACAACACCATCCACAGCAAACTTCATTTGAGTAGCCGTCCACTCCACGCTGTAAACATGAAACTCTGTTGATGCGGTAGGTATCATCGTTGTTTTACCTACCCCGCTGCCACCATAATGACCAGGATAATGCAAAGTAGAATAGATCTTGTTTTGCTGATTACCCACATGTTCCATAATGTCGATCTCTCCGCAAGCAGGCCATGGTGTCGTGTCGATATTACTGCCCAATGCCCAAAATGCAGGCCAGGTACCGCCACCTGTCGGAAGTTTTGCTTTAAATTCAACCCTGCCATATTTAAAATTAAACTTTCCTTTTGAACTCAAACGTGCAGAAGTATAACCAAACCCACTATAATTTTCCTTTTTCAGCATAATTTTCAGCTTACCATCAACAACCACTACATTTTCCGGACGGCTGGTATAATACTCCAATTCATTATTGCCCCAACCATTGTTATTGCCAAGGTTATAACCCCATTTATCTGGATCAGGTGCCCCGGCTTTGTCAAACTCATCCGCCCAGATCAACGATTCGCTGGTCGCTATCTTAAAATCTGTCTTTTGAGTGGCCACTTTACCCTGTGCACTTTTTGCCGTAACCTTTACCGTATATGTACCTGCAACAGGATAATTATAGGTCACCGTGCCCGTTGAGGACACTTCAAATACACCATTACCAAAATCAAATTCGTACGATACCGCGTTTGCAGCAGTCGCAGTAAAAACTACTGTAGCAGCATTATCCATATTTTGGCTAACCTTGAGCTCTATATCTGATGGCATACCTGCATTTCCATTATCCTGATCTTTGCTGCAGCCTGACAAAAATATCACAAGCACAATCAGCATATATTTTCCTAAATATCTCATTTTCTTATTGCTTTACTTTAAATTTCTGATACCATGCCAGTCCGTCAATGCCAATATTACGCAAGGTAATGCTGGTTGGCGTAATGGCTAATATTTCGTAAGTGTTGCCACCAGAGCCAAAATTGATCAAACCATTACCCGGAACCACAAATTGTATACGGGTAGAATTTGATGTAGTTGAGTTTGAAGTAGCGTTCATAAACGTCAGTTTACGTGGCGCCGCTAAATCTATATTATAACAATTATCACCACCCGATGTACCATAAAACGCAGTTGCTGCCGCAAGGAAGAAAGATTGCCCTTTATTATCAATGCTCAAGGTAACACCATTACCGGCATCCTTGGTAAAGGTCATTTCATCATCGTACAAACACTCCGCCCGTTGATTAGGCGTTGCGCTATAATAATCTGGTGAAAAGGAAGTAGCGGGGCCAACACCTACATGACCAGCGGTTTCTCGCGCACTTACCCAGGTTTGCGAACTGCCCTTGGTTAGATTCTGTAAAATATCCGCAGGAATCTGAA
The DNA here is from genome assembly GCF_016429005.1 of Pedobacter sp. ASV19. Taxonomy (GTDB): domain Bacteria; phylum Bacteroidota; class Bacteroidia; order Sphingobacteriales; family Sphingobacteriaceae; genus Pedobacter. The sequence goes on along the minus strand of NZ_JAELTV010000133.1, from coordinate 9,131 downwards.
AAGCCACAAAAACGGTGATCTTTTTCGCAGAGGTAGAACTTACCCCACCTGTACCAATAGCGCTTACAATAATGTTATAAGTTGCGGTGCCCGGGCTTGAATACTTATGCGTTATCTTTCCCGAAGGAACGATCTCTGTTGTACCATCTCCATAATCAATCTTATAAGACGTCGCACCCACCGCTTTGGTCGTTATGGTTACACTACCGCTGCCACCTCCATTAGGATTATCTGCATTTACCCCCTCCAGTTCAGTGCTCAGCGTCATATCCGTTGGCGTTACAATCTGGCCAAAGGAATATTCCTTCTTTTTACAGCTCACCACTGTTACAACGGCCGCCAGGCAAACCGCTGTCAATATTTTTAAAGTCATTTTCATGTTTATTCAATTAATTAAATGTGATATCATCAAAGTGGCAACGAAACCGTAAGCTCCTGCGTCAGCTGAGCCGTTTTGCCGCCAATACCATGACCAACTATTTTGACCGTATATTTTCCCCCCGCATACTTATGACTCACGGTTTTACCCGGCTCCACCTTCACAAAGGTTTGCCCCCCATCACCAAAGTAAACATCAAAGTTGCTCACCCCTTCACCACTGGGTACAATCGTCACGTTGCCGTCCTTTGCTACATTGAACAATACACCCAATTTGGCTGGCGCTGCTGCCTGCTCTACAAACGATGTATCGGTATAATCCTTCTTACAGCTCATCGCAGCGGTAAGCAATAAGGTCAATCCTAAAAAGTATTTTATTGTCTTCATAATCATAAATAATGTGGTTTAATATCCTGCATTTTGTGTGAGACCGGAGATGGTTACCTCCACCTGTGGAATAGGAAACACCTCATGCTTGCCAGCCTGAAATCCCGTCAACTTAGAGGCTGCTTGTCCGGTTCTCACCAGGTCAAAAAAGCGATCGCCATCCATAGCCAGTTCCAGCCGGCGTTCATCCCATATGGCCTGCTTTAAGGCGGAACCAGATGCTGTAACATCATGATTACTGTCTTTAAATGCACGGCGGCGCACCTGGTTTAAATAGCCACAAGCCTTAGTATCGTCACCACCACCACGGTTTATCGCTTCGGCTGCCATCAGTAATATTTCTGAGTAGCGCATCGTGCGGAAATTGTTCAGATAATTAAGCTCTATTTGCCCCGATGTTTCGCCTTTTCTTGGTAAATATTTACCATTATAAAGGCCCGTATTTTTATAAGGGGCAACTTTATAACTTATGCCATATTCGGGATGAGCCGCTTTATAAGCCTCAATATTAAAAGCAGTAACATCTTTGCGCTGATCGCCAGCGGAGTAAGCATCAGCCAGATTCTTTGTCGGTAAATTTGTGCTCCAGCCAGCCGCATAAGGCATGGCAGCACTACCGCTAATACCCCTTATACCATTTTGCTGTACCGAATAATTACCCTGTCCCCGTGTTGAACCACCCCAATTGTAATAAGGCGAACCATTGGTATATTGGATTTCAAAAACAGATTCAGGCCCGTTCTCACCTGCGGCCAGGTAAATTGATGCATAATCATTAACTAAGGTAAACGCATTTGCTGCAATAATGGGTTCAAGCACACTACTGGCCTGGCTAAATTTACCCTCATACAAATAAACTTTTCCTAACAAGCCCTGGGCTGCATATTTGGTTATACGACCTTTCTGTGTCTGAACGGCTGGTAAAGCTGCAACTGCTGCGTTCAGATCCTTTTCTATCTGCGCATAAATCTCTGTTTTAGCCGTACGTTTAAGCGTTCTCGAATCTGTAAGACTCAAGCGTTTATCCACAAAGAAAGGTACATCTCCCCACATCTTGATCAGCGTAAAATAATAATAAGCGCGCAGAAAATAAACCTCTCCATAAAGCGCATCCTTTCCACTAAAATTTACAGACTGCCCTGCAGGATTTTTGTCTTTATATTGAAACAGGTAATTGGTACGGTTCACACCTTCGTACGACACTTTCCAGAGATCCTCAATAGCCCCATTTACCGGAGTCAGCGTAAAATCATCAATTTGCTGGAGCGACAAAACATCAGACGCACTTTCACCACCCGACACCGAATTGTCGGAAGCCACATCACCAATTACAGTGGCCTGGTTGAGCCATTGCAATGGCGTATAAGCACTAATCACCATGTTACGGTAATCACCTTCAGACTTTAGGTAGTCTTGATCGGTTACAACAAAGTCTTCATGTGGATTATAATCCACAAACTTTTTGCATGAACCTAGCAGGGCTGTAAAAACAACCAGGCCAAGCATCTTTATATATATCTTATTCATTGTATTACAGTTAAAAGCCTTTATAAATTAATATCAATTCCTAATGCATAAATGCGTGCCTGCGGATAAGCACCACGGTCTACCCCATTCTCTAACAAGGCACCATTGCCTGATATTTCAGGATCGTAACCAGAGTATTTGGTAAACACAAACGCATTTTTCACCTGTGCATAAACACGTAGCGATCTGAACACATTTTTTATAATTGATTTGGAGAAAGTATAACCCAGTTGAAGATTTTTTACTTTGACAAAAGAACCATCTTCAACATACCTGTCAGACACCCTGATATTACTGTTCGGATCTGTAAATGTATAACGCGGGTTACGTGCATCATTGGTGCTGCCTTCGCCGGTCCATCTGGCCAGCACCGCGCGATATTTATTTGAAAAGTTGGCATTACGCTCATAAGCACGGTAAATATCATTACCTATAGAAGCATAGGTCAATGCACTAAAATCAAATCCTTTGTATGACATGCTCATATTCCAGCCCACTGTCAGGCTAGGAAACGGATCACCAATTTTAACCCGGTCACTGGCATTGATCACACCATCACCATTCGTATCCACAAAACGGATGTCTCCCGGTTGAGCACCTGGCTGCTTCGGAGCAGCCGCAATCTCGGCAGCATTCTGGAACAGGCCATTCGTTTGATAACCGTAAAAATAAGCCGGCGTATACCCCTTTTCAAACACCGTTACCGTTTGCGACTGCCCATTAAAATAACCTCCGCCTAAAATGCGCGCAGTGCCATCCGAGTTGGTCGCTGTTACTTTATTTTTAACCGTAGTCACATTGAACATATTGTTCAATGAAAATCCGCCAATATTCTCTTTATACGTTACAGTCAGGTCAAGACCACTGCTTTTTGTCGAACCAATATTCGCTGTAGGTACCTGAGCGGTTCCAAGATATAAAGATACAGATGGGGTAAACAACAAACCATCCACACTTTTCTCATAATAATCAGCAGAGATCGATACCTTATTTTTGAAAATATTGAGATCAAAACCAACATTGAGCTGTTTTTGCTTTTCCCAGGCCAGGTTATCGTTACGCGAGGAACCAACGGTAGAACCCGGATAAAAAACATTATCAAAATTGTAACCATTGCTATTGGCAGTAGAACCATAATCAGGACCACCGGTCACAATCTTAACAAACTGTGGCGTAGTATTCTCATTACCAGTCATACCATAACTTCCACGGATTTTCAGATAGTCAATAAACCCAGGCTTAAAAAATTCCTCTCCGGTAACTACCCAGCCAAGGGACCCGGCATAGAAATTACCAAACTTGTTGTTCACACCAAAGGCATAAGAACCGTCACGACGTGCAGAGAACGAAGCCAGATAACGATCTTTATAATCATAATTCACACGTCCAAAGTACGACAGGTTCCTTCTGAAATACTGAGAAGCCCCGCCGGTTTGGGCATTCGGATTATCGGCACTGTTCGTACCTGTTGCAGAAGTATAATCTGCAAATTCCCAGGAATTGAAAGGTACATCCTGCCTGGAAACATTCATACCATTACCGCTGATCTTAGCCATCGAAAAGCCCAATACAGTTTCAAAATGATGATCTTGAGCCACAGAGAAATTGTAATTGGCAAAATTTTCCCAGGTATAGTTAAAATTACTGTTTTTACTTTGGCTCACGCTGCTATGGCGGCCTACAACAGGATTAGCTGCTGCATCTAAACCATTCTCCACATTTTGTGGCCCCCAGAAAATCAGAGGAGTAAAAGTTTTAGATCTGTCATCGTATTTGGTATAACCAAAACGGCTGTTCAATTTTAAACCTTTGATTACCTCATACTGCGCCTCAAACTTACCATAAATCTTGCTTCCGGTATTGGTATTATAGGTATTGTCCAGCTTGGTCAGCGGGTTAAATATCTCCGAAAGCAACAGATTACTATAACCATACTTGCTCACCACACTCTTATCACTGTTGTAAACCGGTACGGTAGGATCAAAATTGAGGGCGCTGCCTATAATACTGTTAAAGGAGTTTTCCTGCACACCTTTATTATTGAGGATCACCCCAGTGGTATTCATAATAAACCTCAGTTTCGAAGTCAGGTCGTAAGTTAAATTGGCCGTAAAAGTACCCCGGTTAAAATGCGACTTATCATAACCACCCACTATACCACCCTGGCTAACATAACCAGCAGAAAGAAAATACGCCATTTTTTCGCTGCCGCCACGGGCCGAAATGTTATGCGACTGCATTGGCGCTGTATGGAAGATCTCCTTTTGCCAGTCCGTACCAGTACCCAGAACAGAAAGGTCTGGAAAGATCACTCCACCGCCTGCAGCCACATTACCTTCGTTAACCATCGCTCCATATTCAGCCGCATTGAGCACACCTATACGACGGGATACATCTTGAATCCCGTAATTGCTGTTGATCGAGAACTCCGTCTTTTGATTTCGGCTACCCGCTTTGGTCGTCACTACAATAACCCCGTTTCCACCTTTAAGCCCATAAATAGCCGTAGTAGCCGGATCTTTCAAAACATTAATAGATTCAATGTCCGAAGGATTAATGGAGTTCAGGTCATTGAGAGATTGAATAGAACCATCAACCACGATTGTCGGATCATTACCAGAAAAAGAAGGGATCCCTCTCACCAATACCGACGGCTTTGCGCCCGGAGAACCTGGCTGAATCACCGTCACACCAGATGCCTGGCCCTGTAGCGCCTCCTCGGCACGTACCGCATTCAACTTTTTAATATCTGCACCCTTAATAACCGAAACCGCCCCCGACACATTGGTTACCTTTTGGGTGCCGTAGCCCACCACCACCACTTCATTAAGTGATTTTAAGTCATCGTCTAACACGAAATTCTGAACACCAGCAGCAGATACCGTTCTTTCGACCGTTTCCATACCGGTGTATGATACCACGATCACACTACCGGCCCGCGACACATTAAGGGCATAATTTCCATTTACATCTGTTACTGTACCAGATGAGGTACCTCTGACCACAATAGAGGCCCCTGGGATTGCTTGTCCGTTGGACTTTTGGGTAACTTTACCAGTTAAGCGAAGCGACTGCGCATAGGCCGCGTTAACAAAACAAAATAGCAAAGCTAGACCCGCAAGAAACTTGAATTTAAATTGCATGGGTTTTTTATTAGTTTATAATTTGGTTTAAAGAAAGCGCAGACAGCGCCTTTCATGGGAACCAAAAGTAGGCCTAGAGAACTGGAATCAGCAATTTCGCACTACATCACTGCTACACAGGGCTAAAAAAAGTCATAAAAATAACGATCTTCGGCTATACCCTTATAAGCCCGATAAATGACACCTCATAGCCGGTATAAATTACTGCTTTTTAGATTTTTACTTTCCGCAATCCTTGTTATGGCAGGCAGCTACGCCTTTGCGCAAGCCTACATCGCGCAGCGAAAAACCGTCAATTACCAAAAAGAGCAATACAATGCAGGCACCCAGAACTGGAAAATCAGACAGGATACACAAGGCCGTATGTTTTTTGCCAATAACGAAGGTGTACTCACCTTTGATGGTGCCAACTGGCAGCTGTTTCCGCTGCCCAACCGTACCATTGTGCGCTCCATCGAGTTTGGCCGGGACCATAATCTCTACGTAGGCGGACAAGATGAGATCGGCTATTTCTCGCCAGCAACAAACGGCGCATTGGTTTTCACCTCTATTAAGGAACTGATCCCGGTTACCGACCGTGTATTTTCAGACCTCTGGGATATTGTGGCCTATGGCGATGACATGTTCTTCAGATCCAACAACAAAATATTTAAATACAGCAAAGGCAAAATAACGGCTTACCATAGTGAATCATGGGCATTCATGGGTACTGCACAAGGCAAACTGCTCGCGCAGGATGAACAAAAAGGACTCCTGGAATATAAAAACAACAACTGGCAGCCAATCATGAGTAAAAAAGAGCTACCCGCGGGGTGTTACATCACCTCCACCTCTCCCTATAACAATGTTTCCAGTCTAGTAACCACTGTACGCAACGGCGTTTTTTTGCTGAGTGGCAAAACTTTACGCCCATTTAACCTGAGAGGGTTTAATATAGATCAACATCAGCACTTTTCTGCAACCACCGCACTGGACGATGGAACTTTTCTACTCAGCACCTACCAGAACGGCATTTACCAGGTAGACCCTAGCGGCCTGATCATGGAAAACATCACCAAAAAGGAAGGCCTGCAAAATGTATTTGTACGCAGTATATACACCGATGCCAGTCACAACGTATGGCTCGGACTCGACAATGGCATAGATTATATTGCCTACAGTAATGCAGTGAAGCACATCAGCCCGGCCATATTTAAAGACGGCAGTGGATACGCAACAGCCCTTCACCACAACAACCTATACTTTGCCCTGTCCAATGGCATTTACCAGGTACCAGTTACCGATATCGGTGACCTCAGCACCCTGAAAAGCAACTTCAAGACAGTTGCCGGAGGGCAAACCTGGAATATCGCCGCCGTTAACGGGCATTTGCTTGCCGGGCGGGAAGAAGACATGCTCGAAATAAAAGAAGGTAAAATATTTACGGTTTCCAGAGCCACCGGCTTTTGGATATTCAAACCACTCTACCTACCAGGCATCAAACCTCTTATAGCAGCAGGCAATTACTATGGGGTACGCCTCTTTGAAGAAACCAGCACAGGATATACCGACAAGGGCAGCCTGGGCAAGTACCGTGAGTCAGCACGGTTCCTGCAGGTAGACACCGACAATACCATCTGGACATCACATCCCTACCGTGGCATCTACCGGATCAGCCCAGGTTCCGGCGCCATGAAAAATTACAACATCAACCATGGGCTTCCCTCCACCTTCAACAATTTTGTATTTAAAATAAAGGGAAGAATCGTGGTTGCAACCGAAAAAGGCATTTATGAATACGACCGTACAACCGACCGGTTCAAGCCATCTCAGCGCTTCACCAAAATATTCGGCACACGCGGCATCAGATATTTACAGGAAGATCCCACAGGCAATATCTGGTTTGTAGAAGGTAAAATCTTAGGGGTGGTCGACTATTCCTCCAAGCCCGCCATTATCAACTTCCCCGAGCTGAACAACCGTATTTTAAGCGGCTTTGAGAATGTGTATCCCATTAACAGCGAAAATATCTTTGTGGGCGCCGAAAATGGCTTTTATCACATCAACTATGCAAAATACAAACAAAACATCCGCCCTTTAGAGGTATACATCCGCAGTGTAAGATCGGGTTCAGGTACTGACAGTGTCTTATTTGGAGGCTACAGCCCCCTTATACCAAACAAAAATAAACGTTCGGCTTACGCCATTCCACATCTCGACCATGCTTTCAATTCCTTGCATTTTGAATACTCCTCACCGGTATTTGAAGAACAGTCAAATGTAGAGTATAGTTATATGCTGGAGGGCTTTGATAAGACCTGGTCTGAGTGGTCAAAAAAGACAGACAAAGATTACACCAACCTGCCCTCCGGTACTTACAGCTTTAAAGTCAAAGCACGCAACCACCACAACAACGAATCGGAAGTGGGTACATATGCCTTTTACATGAACCCACCCTGGTATCAGACCAGCTGGGCTTATGGATTCTATATTATGGTGATTGCAAGTACACTGTATCTCTTTTATAAACAACAGGAACAGCGGCATTTACTAAAACAAGCAAAAGAACTCCAGCTGCAGCAACAAAAGAATGACCAGGAGCAACGGCAACAGGCACACCTGCACCAGCTGGAACTGGAAAGATCAGACAAAGAACTGGTCAATCTGAAAAACGAAAAATTGCAGGCAGAGATAGAACACAAAACCTCCGAACTGGCCTCCTCTGCTTTAAACCTTGTGCAACAAAAAGAGTTTTTGGCAAAAGTAAGAGATGAACTGCAACGACTTCAACAAACAGGCAAAGACAATGTTGAAGTTGCTGAAATTAAAAAGATACAACGTATGCTCACCAAAGAAGACAAGCTGGGCGAACAATGGCAGCAGTTTTTCATTCACTTTGATAAAGTACATGCCGGCTTTCTGTCGATGGTAAAAGAGCGTTACCCCAGCATTAACCAACAAGAACTAAAACTTTGCGCCTATCTGGTCATGAACCTTTCCAGCAAAGAAATTGCCCAGCTTATGGCCATATCGGTTCGTGGTGTGGAGATCAGCCGTTATCGGCTACGTAAAAAACTGCAGATCCCAACAGAAATGAATTTGTTTGAATTTCTATTCAAAATACGGCAGGAATTGATGAAATAATGATGTTTAACGGTGAAACATTTTATTAACTCATATCGTCTTATTGGAAACAAAATAAAAACGTATGAGAAAAGCAATCCTCCTTTTAACCTTTCTAATGCACACATTACTATCCTCTGCACAATCAATTCAAAAACAAGTACCTACAGATAACCCATTAAAAACAAAATTAGATTCATTGGTAGATCAATCTGTGGCTCCATTTATGAAGAGTAGTTCGAGGGTTGGCCTTTCCATAGGGATTATCAAGGATGGAAAGCCATATCATTATAATTATGGTTCAACACAAAAGGACAAATCAGAACTACCTACAGGTAATACGGTTTATGAGCTGGCTTCCATTACAAAAACCTTTGGATCTACTTTACTGGCAAAGGCTGTTCTGGACAAAAAGGCCGGCCTTAATGACGATATCCGCAAATACCTGAAAGAAGCGTATCCTAATTTGAACTACAATGGTACACCCCTGTCTCTTATACACATCTGACGCTGCCGACGAACGTTAGCCGGTGTAGGTCGCGGGGGTGGGCGGGGGAGTGAGGGGGGGGGGGGGGGGGGGGGGGGGGGGGGGGG
>NZ_JAELTV010001277.1 GCF_016429005.1 Pedobacter sp. ASV19 | reverse complement strand
GTTCGTCGGCAGAGTCAGATGTGTATAAGAGACAGTAGTAATGCAGTAGTATTGGAGCTGAATCCTAATGGTATTAAGTATAAGCACTACTTCTATAACTGGAACAGATTACGCAGTTACGCAATCCGAGAGGAAGAAGATGAGGGTGGCTCGTTTAACTATTTAGTGTTGAATTTAAAAAATGCTAATGTTCCGTTGGAGATCCAGTTGGACTGGATCAATGATCAGAAATCAGTAGCGGAGAATATGACTATTTTCGCTAAAGCTTTCCAAATAGAATTTGAGGGGGTGTTGAAAAAGAAGTAAGGGATATAATAACCTATGTGTTCTCAGATAAAAATAGAAACCCAAAGATTATGTAGATGGATTGATTAAGACCCTCAGCAGCGATGATATGCAGGGCCTGTCTCTTATACACATCTC
>NZ_JAELTV010001276.1 GCF_016429005.1 Pedobacter sp. ASV19 | reverse complement strand
CAACGACGTCCAGACAAATACCAATACAATATGCTCGGAACAAAACTCTCCTTCGAATACAAATACTACCAGATTTTTCAGCACACAGAAGAAGAACTCCTGCAATTCGACAACCCATTCGCACTCGTTGTCCTGGTCGCACAAAAAGAAGTCCTCAGGAAAAAACTTACACCACTCGAATTACACAACACCAGAATAAAAATAATAGAAAAACTAACCGCCAATGGAAACTATACACAACAAGGCATCACCCGATTTATTCTTTTCTTAAAGAACATGATACACATTGAAGATGAAGAATTAAATACTAAATTTGAACAACAAGTAAGAACCCTAACAGGAGAAAAAATCACCATGGGAATTATAGAAACAGAAAAAATGCTCAATATTGAAGAGGGAAAAGAGATTGGGATGGAGATTGGC
>NZ_JAELTV010001275.1 GCF_016429005.1 Pedobacter sp. ASV19 | reverse complement strand
ACTCAGATCGGGGTGCGCGATGGTCTTCTGGTCGGCGCCGACACGGGTGTTGAGTGGCAACGATTCCGGCACCGGCTTCTCGGTACCGGCCATGGCCTCGCGCTGCAAGGCGCCATCGTCGCGCGGTGGCGGCAGCGATTGGCACCCGGCCAGCCAGAGAGCCATGGTGAGCGTAGCGATGCGGTGCATCCGCGGCGTGCGCTGGGTGGACATAAATCAGTGTGCTCCCTGGGTGGACGCATCTTGTTGTTGCTCGGCGCGTCGCTTCTGAATGGCTTCTTTCAACTGACGGATTCGATCCGCCTGGGCGTCATGGATCTCACTGGCCTGCGGGGGCGGCGGCGACACAGGCATCGGCATGCTCTGCGGCGGCGGCGCACCCACCATCATGGCGCCCGGCGGCAACACCGGCGCGCCATTGGCT
>NZ_JAELTV010001274.1 GCF_016429005.1 Pedobacter sp. ASV19 | reverse complement strand
CCTCAGATAAATCATTTTTATCCTCTTCAAGAGAAAACACCAGAGAATTTTCGCTTTTCAAAGGAAGTTCAATATTTTGCGTCTTGTCTCTAAAACCAATAAAAGTAATCCTGATTTTATAAGTCCCGGCTGTTATATCAGAAAGTTGAAATTTACCCTTCTCATCAGTTACTACACTTTTTTTTCCCGGTGATAAAAAGACACCTGCCCCATGTAATGGTGTTCCACTATTACTCTTTACAAATCCTGTTACTACTATTTTTTGCTGCGCTTTTACAGGCACTACACTAAAAAGAAAAGCTAGTGTAATGAGCAATGCATAAACCTGCTGCTGGCTCTTATACACATCTGACGCTGCCGACGAACGTTAGCCGGTGTAGATGTCGGGGGGGGGCGGAGAGGTAGAGAGGGGGGGGGGGGGGGG
>NZ_JAELTV010001273.1 GCF_016429005.1 Pedobacter sp. ASV19 | reverse complement strand
CGGACGGTTTATATCCATACATGCCTGAAACGGAGGTCACAAAGTTTCTGTCTGGAATGATGAAGCTGGTGAGTTGTTTATTATTTCTATTCGTGGTTGAGATAAGGATACCTTTTACAAGGAAATAGAAGTGATTGCAATATTCTCCTTGTTTAACCAGGTAGTGATCTTTTTTGAGTTCACGAACTTTAAGTAACAGATCGAGTTCTGCTTTCAATTCTTCACTAATAGGCGAATAGGAAGCAAAAACATCAATTAATTGATGTGCTGGATTTGAGGCGTTACCAATTTGAGATAACTTTTCTTGCATGATGAATTACAGATATATATCGAGCGAAAATATTGTAACTTAATTGTATTGCAAGTTATGTTTATTATTAATATAGTATGTTAAATTCGAAATAAATAATCGTGAATATTTGCC
>NZ_JAELTV010001272.1 GCF_016429005.1 Pedobacter sp. ASV19 | reverse complement strand
GCTCAGGTGATTTCACTTGGAGGTGCAACCGAGGCTACAGTCTGGTCTAACTACTTCATTATTGATCAAATAGAAACAAACTGGAAAAGTATTCCATATGGAAAACCCATTAGCAATACTTGTTTCTATATTCTCGACGAACAACAAAAGTCTGTACCTCTAGGGACTATTGGAGAACTCTATATCGGCGGAACAGGAGTAGCGAGGGGTTATGCAAATTCACCCGAAAAAACTGCTAATGCCTTTTTAAAAGACCCTTTTGATCCTGAATTTGGAGAAATGATGTACCGAACTGGTGATCTGGGACGTATGCTTCCAGATATGAATATGGAATTTCTAGGCAGAAAGGACAATCAGGTAAAAATTAGAGGTTTCAGGGTTGAACTAGGTGAAATCGAAAATGCGCTTAGCCGCTATTCAGGTA
>NZ_JAELTV010001271.1 GCF_016429005.1 Pedobacter sp. ASV19 | reverse complement strand
GGTGGTAGCAATGTATAATCCATTGTTAGCCAGTTTTATAGTGGTTTCTGGGTGGTTGAATGTTAAAGTTTTCTGTGACATGGCCTTAATTTTTATGATAATTTGCCTACTCTATCCGGTTTTCAGCTGCTCCGTTTGCCATTTCTAATTGACATAAGCAAAGTAACAGCAAGGACCAGGCATATTTTAGGGCAGAAAAGCCCGATTTAGCAAACAGGTAAAAAGACCTGATTGCACTTAAAATATTAAGAGATCACTTCAAAAATATGGTGTTTAATGGCAAATAAAACCAAACCTGCTGTATTGCGACAGCCTGTTTTGGCTGTCTCTTATACACATCTGACGCTGCCGACGAACGTTAGCCGGTGTAGATGTCGGTGGTGGCGGTATGAGTGAAAGGGGGGGGGGGGGGGGGGGGGGGGGG
>NZ_JAELTV010001270.1 GCF_016429005.1 Pedobacter sp. ASV19 | reverse complement strand
GCTAAAAATGGGTAAAGAAGTAAAAATGCTTGGAATTCTTGACACATATGTTGGCAGTCGTAATCAAGGCCATTCGGCAATTTCCATAATAAGTAAAAAGATTTTCCGCCAGTTCCGCAAACTCATTTTTTTCGGAAAACAATTCATTACAAACCCAAAAGATGTTTATGATTACCAACATATGGTCATTGCTGGTAGAGTTAAACAATTAGCAGGCATGGAAGTTGTAGATGATCATGAAGCCTTCGCTTACCACAGAGAAGTAAACAGAAGTTATGATATCGCTTATGAAAACTACATTATGGAACCTCTGGAGATAGAAATAGATCTTTTTAGGGTTAAAAAAAGAATCTATTTTCTTGACGATCCTGTATTCCTTGGATGGAAAAAATATGCAAAAAAAGGTGTGCGTATCCATGATGTCC
>NZ_JAELTV010000132.1 GCF_016429005.1 Pedobacter sp. ASV19 | reverse complement strand
TACACCGGCTAACGTTCGTCGGCAGCGTCAGATGTGTATAAGAGACAGATGTCGGCGGGTGTACTGACCTGGCCCTTTATATTTATTATGACAGATATCATTAACGAATATTTCGGGGTCAAACAAGTCAGATATCTGTCAATTTTAACAGCTGTCCTCATCGGTTATGCCTTTTTTATTGTCGGTGGAGCCATGCTTTTAGATCCTTCAGATTTCTGGGTGAACCAAACCATTAATGGGAGGAATGTGAATATGAATGACGCCTTTGCAGGTATATTCGGACAGGGGATGTGGATTATTGTTGGATCCATTGTGGCGTTTTTGGTAGGGCAAATGGCTGATGTGATGATCTTTCACAAAATTAAGCAGGTAACCGGAGAAAGGGCTTTATGGCTCAGATCCACAGGTTCAACCTTGATTTCACAATTGATTGATAGTTTTGTGGTAATTTTTATAGCCTTCTATTTAAATCCTCAATATCATTGGAGCTGGCAGATGGTGGCTGCAATTGGATTGGTCAATTATACCTATAAATTTATTGTGGCTATTCTCATGACACCCATGCTTTATGTGGTTCATGGCATTATTGATGCTTACCTTGGTAAGGAGCTGGCGCATAAATTGATTAAAATTGCCGGTAGAAATTGAGCTTTCTATTTTTTACCTTTGCGCAGAATTGAAATATTTTAGAGATGAAGTCAGAGATTGTTAAGATCCAGCAAGCCATAATGCCCTTAAGAGAAGAAATCATTGGCCATAAAGTGTATTCTGTTATTAATGATATAGAAGACCTTAGGGTATTTATGGAATATCATGTGTATGCAGTATGGGATTTCATGTCCCTGCTTAAATCTTTACAAATTGGTCTGACCTGTACCCGGGTTCCCTGGTTTCCGGTTGGTTCAGCCAATACCAGATCTTTGATCAATGAGATTGTGGCAGGGGAAGAATCTGATGTTGATGCAAACGGGGATAAAAAAAGCCATTTTGAGCTTTATCTTGAAGCTATGGTGCAGTGTGGCGCTGATGTAGCTGAATTTGAACGTTTTGCAAATGCACTTAAAGGTGGTTTAGCCATGTCTGATGCCTATATTGCGGCAGAAACTCCCGAAGCGGCAAGGCGTTTTGTGGATTATACGTTTAGTGTGATCGAAGGAAATAAAGCCCATGAGCAATCCAGCGCTTTTACATTTGGCCGTGAAGACCTGATCCCTAATATGTTCTTCTCCATTATCAATGACTTGAACAAGAAGTTTCCTGAACAGATTTCCATATTTAAGTATTACCTGGAGCGACACATTGAGGTAGATGGAGATCACCACAGTCATCTGGCACTGGAAATGACTGCAGAGCTTTGCGGGGAGGATCAGGTAAGCTGGCTGGAAGCCGAGAAAGCTGCCATAGAATCTTTAAAGAGGAGAATAGAATTGTGGGATGGTGCTTATGAGCAAATTGTAAAGAATAAATCTTTAGCATTACTATCCTAAGGTTAAAATAATCTTATATTAGAGCATACAATTTCTCTCAAAATGAAATGACCCCGAGGGGATATGCTCTTATGAAAAGAATTTTCTTGCTTATTGCTGTTGTAGCCTGGTCTAATCTGTTTGCGCAGATCGGGCCTAAAAATACACTGGACGAACTCCATCAAAGTATTTCAAGAAAAAAAGAGTACGACAATCAGAAATTGAAACGTATATCAGTATTGGAGGGATCCCTTACAGATCATATGGGGCTTGAGGAGAAATATAAAGTGTATGCTGCACTTTATAATGAATACAAGTCTTTTAATTATGATAAGGCTTTTTACTATTCTCAGCAAATGCAGCAAAGCGGACATTTGCTCAAAGACCCGGTAAAGATTGCCGATGGCAAGATCAAGTTTGGGTTTATTCTTCTTTCATCAGGAATGTTTAAAGAAACATTTGATTCTTTGAATACCGTAAATGTCCGGATTCTTCCTGAAGCATTGAAAAGAGAGTATTATTTTTTGACCGCCAGAACGTATTACGACCTTGCAGACTTTGACAAGGACCGCTATTATGCGCCTGTTTATAATAAGCGGGCAAGTATTTACATTGATTCGGCTATTGCTCTGGCTGCCCCAGGTTCTTATGAACAAACCTACGATCAGGGATTAAAATACCTGAAGCTTGGTGATCGTGAAAAGGCAGCCGTTTTGCTCAAAAAACTTATGAATGCTTACCCGCTTAGCAATCATGAACTGGCTGTTACCGCTTCTACATTAAGTGATATCTATATTCAAAACGGTGACAATGAAGAGGCGATAGATTTGCTCATCATGGCGGCGATAGCAGATATTAAAAGTAGTACCAAGGAGGCAGCGGCTATGTTGAACCTGGCCCAGCTGTTGCATCGTAAAGGTGATATCAAGAATGCCTATATGTTTATTAATGAAGCCATGAATGATGCCAGCTATTATGGTGCCAGACAAAGAAAGGTTCAGGTAAGTGCTATTTTAATGGTTATTGCAGCAGAAAAGGTAAATTCTGTTGAGGAGCAGCGCCGGGTACTGTTTATCTATGCCTCTTTGCTTACATTGCTGGCTGCATTGGTGATCTTATTTGCCTTTATTATTTCAAGACAGCTTAAAAAATTGAAGAAGGCTGATAAAGTAATTGTTGAGACCAATCATTCTTTAGAAGAGACCATTCGTAAGCTGAATGAAGCAGATAAGATTAAGGAAGAATATATTGGTTACTATTTTAATCTCATCTCAGAGTATATTGCTAAGCTGGACAGGTTTAAAAGATCGGTCAATAATAAATTGGTGACCAGAAAATTTGAAGATATACAGCTTTTGGTAAACAATATCAATTTAAAAAAAGAGAGGGAAGAATTATTTGTGAATTTTGATAAGGCTTTTTTAACCTTATTCCCAAATTTTGTTCAGGATTTTAATGCACTTTTTGCACCGGAACATCAGGTTAAACTGAATGCTGGTCAGTTCTTAAATACAGATCTTCGGATTTTTGCCTTGATCCGGCTGGGGATTAATGATACCGAAAAAATTGCCTGTATCCTGGAATACTCTATGAATACTATTTATAATTACAAGGCTAGGGTCAAGAGTAGATCATTGCTCCCCAACGATGATTTTGAAGACGCGATCTTGGCCATCAAGACATTGTAATGCCATGTATGGTTTATATTTCGTTTATATTTTCTTGTGGAATTTATTTTGTAATAACCTGTAAATAAGTGTTTTGGTTTTAAAAACAATGTATTTGGTTTATATTTTGTTTTTGAAAATTGCTACTTATTTATTTATAGAGTCTCTTTGAGTTTGTAAATCAAACCAAATATGAAAACTCATCTTGAACTTCACCGGCTGATGTATCTTCTGTACGGCCGCCTTTTTAAACCCAAGCTTCAGCTAAGGTCTTTGTTTATACCCAACTACTTTTAAAGAACCACTAACCAAATTAAACATCATGAACAAAAAATTACAAAAATCATTAGGTTTTTGCTGGCTGTTCCTGTTTATTGCTTTTGGGGCCTTGGCCCAGAAAACTGCGGTAAATGGAAAGGTCACCGACGCTAATGGAATGCCGCTGCCTGGCGTAAGTATTCTTGTTAAAAGAACTGGTATTGGCCAGCTTACAGATAAAAGAGGTAATTATAGTATAGAAGTTAATAACCCTTCAACGGATGTTCTAGTCTTTTCTATGCTGGGTTTTCTTTCCAGGGAAATCAAGGTTTCAGATCATAATAGTGTTGTTGTACTGGAGGAAGACAATAAACAGTTAAATGAAGTGGTTGTTGTGGGGTATGGTACCCAGAAGAGAAAAGACCTGACTGGTTCTATTGCCTCTGTAAAAGGAGATGTTTTTAAGGACCAGCCTATTACTAACCCTACAGAAGCTTTGCAGGGCAGAATTGCAGGAGTAGATATTGTAAAGAATTCAGGTGCTCCGGATGCTACTCCGAGCATTATCATTCGAGGTCTTTCTTCCTTAAACCAACCTGTTCCATTGTACATTGTTGACGGGGTAAGAATGCCCGACGGCAATAATCTGAACGTACAGGATATTGCTTCCATTGACGTATTGAAGGATGCGAGCGCTGCAGCTATTTATGGTTCTGCAGCAGCAGGGGGTGTAATTGTCATTACAACAAAGAGAGGTTCGGGGGCACCAGTCATTAATTTCAATGCCAGGTATGGAGTTACTAAACCTAAAACCATACAATTGCTGGATAAGGATGGATTTATCAGATTGCAAAATATCGTTCATCCGCAATTTTTTGCTGGCGCCCAGCACCTGGATACACTGGCGAATACCAATTGGGTAGATGTGCTGTATAGAAATGCGAAGGAGCAAAATTATAACCTTTCTGTAGCTGGTTCCTCTTCCGATGTCAATTACCTGGTTTCTGGGTTTTACAATAAGCAGGAGGGAGTCTATATCCGGAATTATTCCAACATTGCCGGTGCCCGTGTCAATACAGAATACAGTTTAGGTAAATACATAAAAATTGGTGAACAACTGTCGGTCTCTCAACGGCAAACTGCGCCACCTATCGGGATAGAAGCGCAGTTGCACAATGCACCCTTCCGTACTTTACCAATTGTTCCCCTCTATAACAAAGACGGTTCTTATGGAACTGCACCTGGCGGTTATAACGGATTGTTGTTTGGGGGGCCTAATCCTTTGGGTACGGCTAATGCTGCAGATGTCGAGGACTTCAAGAATAACCTTCAGGGAAATGTTTATGCAAATATTTTGCTTCCTTTCCACCTGAGTTTCCGGACCACATTTGGTTATTCTTACTATCATGAAGCTCAGAATTATTTTCAGGATGCATTTTCCATTGGTTCTGTTTCTAATGCCAATAATTCCCTTAATAAACTCAGTGTAGACAGCAGACAACTGTTAAGCAATTATGTTTTGACCTATGATCAGTCGTTTGGAGAACACCATCTGAATGCAATAGCAGGTTTTGAACAGATCACCAGTAAATTTGACAATATCAATACCACAGTAGGTAGCATTGGACAGCCTGGATTTTCAGTAATTCCGACATCAGCCAGCCAATATGTTGTCAATGGTAAGTATGATATTAACGGTTTAATCCAATCGTATTTTGGAAGATTAAATTATAATTACAGAAACAGGTATTATTTATCGGGTTCTTTAAGACAGGACGCTAACTATACCGTATTTGGCCCAAATAGACAAAAAGGTGTGTTCCCTGCTGCATCTGCCGGCTGGAATATTTCTGAAGAGCCTTTTTTCCAATCTCTACTGCCGATAGTCAGTTTACTGAAGATCCGTGGAAGTTATGGGGAGTTAGGGAACAGTAATATCAAACCATATTCTTATCTGGCGGTATACGGACCTTTTAAAAGTTTTGGAGAAAGTGGTGTCGGCGGACAGAATTTTGCTCCCAATGCTCCATTAATCCTGGGTAACAGTTATGGCGCCATACCCAATCCAGACTTGCATTGGGAAACGGTAAAAGAAACCAATATCGGTTTAGATGCTTCATTTTTTGACAATAAACTCTACTTCACCGCCGAATGGTACAATAAGAACACTGTGGATATGTTGTATGCCCTTCCTGTTTCTCTGAGTTCAGGAATTACGAGCCCTTATATTGCCAATATAGGTGCGGTAAATAACAAAGGAGTAGATTTGATGTTGGGTTACCGAAACAAATCAGGAGAATTAGAATATGACGTAAGTGTAACTGCCGGGTTCAATAAGAACAAAGTAACCCGACTGGACGGAACTTCTACAGGTACACTTTATGACGGTTATAACTATTATAGTACTGGTGATGCCGGCTATAATATGATGCCAAATCAAACCATTACGATCAGTAGAGCCGGATTGCCATTTGGTTCATTCTATGGTTACAAATCATTGGGCATATTTAAAACGGACGCAGATGCTGCCGTTCAAAAAGTAGGAGGAGTAACTTCCCGTGCGGGCGACTTGCAGTTTGAGGATCTGGATGGAAACCATAATATTACCGATGCAGATCGTCAGGTTATTGGCAATCCCAATCCAAAACTGGTCTATGGGATCAATCTGCGTTTAAATTATAAAGGTTTCGATGTAGCCATGTTGTTTAATGGGGTGGCAGGTGTTGATCTGTTCAACGGTGTAAAAGCGTATGAAATGTCTCCGTTTTCTGATGGTAACACCACATCCAAGGTGTTTAATGCTTCCTTTCTTGGAGATAACCAACTTACCGATCAGCCACGGTTAGGTGTAGTAAGTAATGGAACCTTTGTTTTGGATCCCAATAAAAACTACAGTTCAGTAAACAGTTACTTTGTGGAGAAAGGAGATTATCTGAAATTGAAAAATTTACAGATCGGCTATACATTTTCCAATGCTGTGCTTCAGAAATTGCGGATTAAAAAAGCAAGGGTCTTCGTAATGGGAAACAATTTATTCACCATTACAAAATACTCCGGGCTTGACCCTGAACTTGGGGCAGCATTTTCTGCAGCGGGATTTCCTGGACCTACCACCCGTGGCATAGATGCTGTTTCCCAGTATCCGCAGACCCGGATTTATTCTGCAGGTCTGGACATCACTTTTTAATGTTCTATTTAAATTTCATGCACATGTTTAAGAACTTATATATATACATTTTGCTGTTGCTTTTTGCAACCGGATGTAAAAAAGCGCCTTCATTGGTAGGGCCAACTGATCTTTATTCGACCAGTACCTATCCGAAGACCTTCAGTGATCTGCAAAGTATCCTGTCTCCCTCTTATTCTAATCTAAGAAGCCTGGCATTATATGGCTTTAACTTAATGCCGAAGGCTATGGCCAACGCTGTTCATACTTCTAACGGAAACTATGGAGATGCAACCTGGGTAGAGTGGATGAACAACAACCTCAGCGTAACTAATCAGTTCTCTTCCCAGGCCTGGAGTGCCTTATATACTGGAGTTAAGAATTGTAATGTAACACTGGAGGCTGCTGATTTTTATGAAAAGAATTATGCTTCTGCTTCGGAGAAGCAAGCTATCGACTATGTACGTGGTCAGGCATTGTTTCTCCGGGCTTTCTATTATTTCCAGCTGGAATGTTTTTATGGGGAAAGTTATATTAAGCAGGGTGGTGTAAATGCCGCCAAAATGGGTATTCCATTGTACGAGACCTTTCCTAAGACTGTAGAAAGTACACAGCAACCAAGGGCAACTACACGGGCAGTATGGGATTTTATTGAGAGCGATCTCAAAAAATCTGCTGAACTGCTTAAAGGTAAAGTCTGGACGGGTGTAGACACCGGGCGGATTTCGGAATGGGCAGCAAAAGGCTTATTGGGTAAGGCTTATGTTTTTACCGAAGATTGGAACAATGCCAAAACAGTATTGCTTGACGTCATCCAGAATAGCGGTAAATCCTTAATGCCCTATGAAA
Organism: Pedobacter sp. ASV19; assembly: GCF_016429005.1. Classification (GTDB taxonomy): domain Bacteria; phylum Bacteroidota; class Bacteroidia; order Sphingobacteriales; family Sphingobacteriaceae; genus Pedobacter. Next base: position 5,619 of record NZ_JAELTV010000132.1, on the reverse strand, counting down.
AATACAAGGATGCCTTTATTGGGATAACAGCCAATGAATTTAATGAGGAATCACTGTTTGAACTGAATGTAGATCAGGACAGCAAGAATAATTATGGACCCTATGGCCCTAATCCCAATGCCACGACGCTGAACGGGATGATCTGGTCTCCAAATGTACTGGGTGCTGATGGTACAGAAACGGCCGCACATGGATTGGGCTATACCGGGAACGGCGATATTCACGATATGAACATTAAGCGTTTTGGTTACCCTCTTGGCTATTATACCTTAGTGAACAATCCAAAATACAACAGCTCAAAACCCGTAAGTTATACGAATCCGGCCAAAGTGATGGATCCGGATTATAAACTTCATGCCCAGAATGTTAGAGACCAAAAGCTTGCAGACCCACGGTTGTATGTAAATACCGTACAGCCCTGGCTGGATTCCCTGAAATTTGACGGGACCAATTGGGCACCTGTATCTAAACCACCATATCTGGCCGGACAGGTAAATACCTATGGTTGGGGTTATCGTAAATATGCTGCTCTTTTCTATAAAATAGAAACCGTACAGGCGGACGCCTGGAACTGGTATTTCCTTCGCCTGGCTGATGTCTATTTATTGTATGCGGAGGCAGCAAAAGGAGGGGGAGATGCGGCTACTGCATTGGAATATATTAATAAAGTGCACCGTAGGGCTTATGATTACCCTGTAAACGGCGCCTCTCCGGTAGATTACCAGAGCCTGACGGCAAATACCAAGGCCATTAATGATCCTGTTTTGGGAAAGAATCCATTGTATTATGAGCGCTGGGCAGAACTGTTTAATGAAGGGCAATGGTGGTTTGACGTGTGCCGGTGGCGTATAGGACCTTCGGAGGCAGCTTATTTTGGATCCACGATAAGCGCTCCGAGTTTGCAGTTTAATGAGGCAAAATCTTATTCCTGGCCAATACCACTGGATGAGTTTAATTCCAACTCCCAAATTAAAGGTCAGCAAAATCCAGGGTATTAACGATAAAAGAATGAAGATGAATAAACTATTTGCTTGTGTATTATGGATTGTGGTTGCATGTAATGTGATGGCTCAGGAAAAAAGTGCTGAAGCAAGCATGAACAAGGTCAGGCTCCAATTTACACTGGATGAAACCGGGCACCCGGGTTATGCCTTGTATTTTGATGGTCAGGCAGTGATCAGGCGATCAGAACTTGGATTTGCACTGGTTGGGAGCAGTGCTTTGGATAAGCATTTTGAAATTGCCGGGATTGAGAAAAAGAGTGTTGATGAACGCTGGAAGCCAGTTTGGGGAGAAGTAAGTCAAATCAGAAATCAATATGAACAGCTGGTTGTCCATCTGAAGGAAACTGCCGAACCTTTCAGGTTATTGGATATTGAGTTCAGGGTATTCAATGATGGACTTGGCTTTAGGTATATATTTCCTCAGCAACCCAGTCTAAAATATTTTGTGGTATCAAAGGAACTCACGGCGTTTAATTTAACAGGTGATCACAAAGCTTTCTGGATCCCGGGAGATTATGATACCAATGAATACTCCTATACAACTTCTCCTTTAAGCAAGGTAGATGCCTGGGAAGTAGAGAAAAAAGCTACAGATATCGCTGTTAGGGTGGTTCCTGATCAGTATGCTGTTCAAACGCCACTTATGCTGAAAACAGCTGAAGGAATGTACATCAATATCCATGAAGCAGCGCTGATCAATTATCCGGCCATGCAGTTACATATAGACAGGGATAGTTTTAAACTATCGGCCAATCTGGTTCCTGATGCCCTGGGAAATAAAGCCTATTTACATGCGCCTTTTCACACCCCCTGGAGAACCATTATTGTGAGCAGCCGGGCGGAGGATATACTGGCTTCTAAATTGATTCTGAACCTGAATGAGCCTTCAAAGGTCAAAGAAACAGGTTGGATCAAGCCGATGAAGTTTGTTGGTGTTTGGTGGGAAATGCAAACTGGAAAAAGTACCTGGAGTTATGCAGACGATCTGGATAGACTGGATCCTAAAGGTCAACTTATTCCGAGCGGGAAACATGGTGCTAATACGGCCAATGTTAAACGTTATATAGATTTTGCAGCAAAGAACGGATTAGGTGGGGTATTGGTAGAAGGCTGGAATACGGGATGGGAGGACTGGTTTGGCAATTGGAAGGAAAATGTGTTTGATTTTGTGACCCCATATCCGGATTTTGATGTACAAGGGATTTCTGATTATGCAAAGTCTAAAGGAGTGAAAATGATTATGCATAATGAGACCTCTGGTTCTGCAACGACCTATGAGCGTTATGCGGATACTGCTTTTCGCTTTATGAACAAGTACGGTTATCCGGCTGTAAAAACAGGCTATGTTGGAAAGATCATTCCCAGAGGGGAACACCATGATGGGCAGTGGATGATTAATCATTATGAACGAATTGCTCAAAAGGCAGCAGATTACAAAATTATGCTGGATTCTCATGAACCTAATCGCCCTACTGGTCTGCACCGGACTTATCCGAACTGGATGGCTTATGAGTCTGGAAGGGGAAATGAATACAATGCCTTTAGTGATGGTAACCATCCGGATCATGAAACCATTTTACCTTTTACCAGATTGATGGGGGGGCCGATGGATTATACACCTGGTATTTTTAAACTTCGTGGTTATGCAAGTTATGCGCCAGCAAGGCAGGTTCATACGACGCTGGCCAAACAGCTGGCTTTGTACGTGACCATTTACAGTCCGTTACAGATGGTAGCAGATTTACCGGAAAATTATGAGGCACACCCCGATGCTTTCCAGTTTATTAAAGAGGTAGCTGTTGATTGGGATGACACCAAAGTGCTGGAGGCAGAACCTGGAGCTTATGTCACCTTAGCCCGCAAAGCAAAGGGAACAGAAAACTGGTTTATTGGCGCAATTACGAATGAGAACTCCAGAACAGCTGTTATTCCATTGGACTTTCTTCAGAAAGGTAAAAAGTACAAAATGAGTATTTACCGCGATGCAGATGATGCAGACTGGAAATCCAATCCTGAAGCTTATACAATTGAACATGTTCATGCAGATGCAAAAACTGTTCTTCGGTTAAAATTAGCACCTGGTGGTGGTGCAGCTATCAGTATAACAGCTCAGTAAATAAAAAAAATAAAGCAGGGGAAACCCTGCTTTATTCTGCTTCTTCGTCTACTACAATTTTGATTTCATGGTCTGAAACGGTAATCAACCGGTCTTTGTAAAGACCACCTATCACTTTTTTAAATGCGTTTTTGCTCAGTTTAAAGCGGTCGTAGATGTCGTCAGGTGAACTCTTGTCGCCCAGATGTATAATACCTCCACAGGCCTTTAACTCTTCTAATATGATGTCTTTGTTGTCCAGGATATGTCCATATCCCATAGGTTGCAAACTAAGGTCTATTTTGCCATCAACTCTGATCTTTTTAACCCAGCCTTTTCTGACTTCTCCTGAATTAAGTTCATCAAACAACTCATTGGTGTATAATAAACCAATGTATTTATTGTCTATAATCGCATTGAAGCCAAGATCAGAACGGTCTACAATCAATAAGCTCACTTCATCACCTTCTTCCAGATCAATGTCTTCTTCCTCTACAAAATTGGTGAGGCGGGAGGAGGCAACCATACGGTCATTATTGTCATCAAGAAATACATACACTACATGTTTGTCGCCCTTAAACATAGGTCTTTTTTGTTCCTTTTGAGGTACATACACATCTTTGTCAATGCCAAGGTCCATGAAAACACCGTCTTCTCCTTCATCTACAACAGTCAAATAAGCAAAATCTCCAACACAAGCCAGAGGTCTTTTTGTGGTGGCCAGTAAACGGCCGTCCTTGTGTACATAAACAAAAACAGAAATATTCTCGCCGGTTTCAGTATTTGGGGGAACCTGATTATAAGGCAGTAAAACCTCTTTATCTCCGTCGGTTAAAATTAATCCGTTTTCAGTTTTATTGATGATCCTTAAATCGTTGTATTGTCCAATTGATATCATTTTGTTTGTTGTTAAGCCATCTTCTTCAATGGCTGGGTATAATATAATAGCGCAAAGGTAATAAACTAAAGGCCCTTTATGCGTTTATCAAAAACAAAAGATTTGGAATCGAGTAGTTTGATGAGTTTAAAATCAATGTGCAGAGGGTTTAGAAGATAATTGTATTCTCCATCAATTATAGATGAACAAACCTTTAGGACGGGAGAACGACCCTTTTTGATCCAGTCTTCACCCATAGCCTGAGTTAAAGGCATATGTTCAAAATCGGTCCAGTTAGGCGGCAAACCATCATTTTTAATGTCCAGAATAAGAAGATCATCAGGAATTTCAATGGTCATCACCCTGAAATTTGAATTTAATCCAAGTTGGTTTCTGTGTACAACATTTTCTAAGCAGGCAAGGGAGATGGAGCCGGATGTATAAATCACGTCTATTTCATTGGGATTCCATCTTGCAGCTCGTCCTGAAGCCACAAGGGCAGTGGCATATTTTGCCAGCGTTATCCGGTAAACAAGCATATTAATATTACGCTAAATCACCAAACTCAATTCTGATCAGTTCTTCTTCAATAAGGCTTATCCCGGTAATGGTATCCATCAGGTCAAAAGGAATCTGGTTGCCGAGTCCGTAAGAGGGCATATTGAGCCATTGATGAAAAGCCTGGCCAGAACCAAAAACCTCCATGCCCTTATCAAACAGAGCAAAAGACTTTAATAACTTTTCACTTAAGGCTGCATCCAGTTTTAAATCATTGGTAGCGTAATTCTGAATGGTTTTAACTGTGGTTTTAAAAGTTTCCTGGAATTCTTCTTTTGAAAAGCCAGATATAGAAATAAAATCCAGTGCTGCTTTTGCCGACAAACCTTTTTTTGAATTGGTGAGCAGGCTGATTTGATTCAAATAATAGGGCTGATAAGTTCCCATAACCTCGTGAACACTATTTATAGCATTTTCAGGGTCGTTTTTATAAGATTTAACTGTTTTTTTTGCCATGACTACTCCATTTCCTTTAACTGGAATAAAGATACGGAAAAATTTCCGGTTTTATTGGAAATTTTTCCGCTATGGTTGGCTAGCTATGCTGCACGGCATCATTCAGATCATCTGATGCCTTTTTAACATCCGATTTAGCTTGATTTGCTACATCTTCTGTTTTCTTCTTTACTTTACTAACAATTTCATCTTTTACATCTTCAGCTTCATCGAGCTCATGGCTAAACCTTCCTTTTATATTATGGAACTTGTCTTTTACGGTTTCGGCTAAATCACCAGCTTTATCAGAAATCTTTCCCCTGGTATTTTCGCCGCTTTCAGGGGCAAATAATATTCCTACCACTGCTCCAACAGCAAGCCCGGCAAGTAGAGCCACAAGAGGCATTGATGAATCTGTTTTACGTGAGGCGCAGTCTGATAATAGTTTATTGAATTTCATAGTTCATTGTTTTTGTATAAAACACACTAAGACTGATAGTGTTTTAAGAAAATTAAAAATTACCTTTGCACAACCTATTCCTATTGATGATTACAAAAAATAAACACCGGATCTTCTGTCTCTTATACACATCTAAAAGAGGGGGGGGGGGGGGGGGGGGGGGGGGGGGGGGGGGGGGGGGGGGGGGGGG
>NZ_JAELTV010001269.1 GCF_016429005.1 Pedobacter sp. ASV19 | reverse complement strand
ATTACAGACTCTTCCGGATCCCTCCGACAACGTCCCCGCCGACCTTGTTGCTACTTTATTGGATCTGAATATATCTACACTGGAAAAGATAAAAAAGGACAGTGCTCAGTCAGACAAAAAATCCTGGCTTGTTAACGATGTTTATAAACTGGAGAAAGCCATGACTGTAGATCGTTTATATCAGGAAAAGAGAATTACATTGAAAGCACTGGCTTTACATCTGGATATGTCTGCCCACAACTTGTCTTATCTGCTGAATGACCATTACGAGAAAAGCTTTTCTGACTTTATTAATTTTTTCCGGATAGATTATGTGAAAAAACAGCTGATGGATAAAAATAATTTTGAATACCTGACGATAGAGGCCCTTGGTGATTTGGCAGGCTTTTCATCCAAGAGTACTTTCTTTGCCGCATTTAAAAAGG
>NZ_JAELTV010001268.1 GCF_016429005.1 Pedobacter sp. ASV19 | reverse complement strand
ACCTGGGCCTGGGTTTTGTTTCTTTTTTATGGAGTACAGATGTAGGCTATAGTGCACTGCAATGGTTTATGGATCTGGAAAGTCTGGTCTTTGCTTTTTACTTTTTAAAATCGCTCTTGTTGCTTGATACTTATTTCCCCGGACATCAAATTCGGTTTTACAATATGATGGGTAATACCGCATTTTTTCTCATGTTGATTTTTGTGGCTGGTATGTGGTTAAACCCTAATGATTTTATGCGTTTGGTTGAAGGTGGAGAGGACCAAAGATTGGGTGGTTATATCATGAACCCAAATGAATTGGGAATGCTTTGTGGCCTTGGGATCTCCTGTCTGATTTTTGATTTGTACCGAAACCATAAACGTTGGTGGCTGTCTCTTATACACATCTCCGAGCCCACGAGACAGTCAGCTCTATCTCGTATG
>NZ_JAELTV010001267.1 GCF_016429005.1 Pedobacter sp. ASV19 | reverse complement strand
TGAAACATTGTTTGATTGGGTAAAAGATCCGAGCTGGACAAATTTTAATTGGCAGACATTGGTTAAATTAGATAAGAATGTAGATCTGAATCTCGTCAATTTAAAGATGAAAGGGATGATGGAATTGCATCAAAAAGATACCCGTGCAGAATCTTTCTTATATCCGCTGTCAGAAAAGCATCTGTACGGAAAATTTGAAAATGGAAAAGGAGTGGGAGGTGAGGTAGAACGTATTTATCTCTTTGCAGGATTAGCATTGGGTATTTTATTGATCGCTTGTGTCAATTTTATGAATATGGCTACTGCCAAATCAGAAAAAAGAGCAAAAGAAGTGGGAATTAAAAAAACAATTGGAGCTGGCAGAAGCTCATTGATTGCTCAGTTCTTTCTAGAAGCATGTCTCTTATACACATCTGACGCTGCCGA
>NZ_JAELTV010001266.1 GCF_016429005.1 Pedobacter sp. ASV19 | reverse complement strand
CAGTCATGTAGGGTATTTTGAAAATTGGTACTATGTGTTTCGATGGCAAGCTTCCAGTGGTTCAACGCCAATTTAACTTCAATACCTCCACCCATCTTATTTGAAAGGTTCCTAACCCCCTGACTACTGCCTCCGGCACCACAGAACTGATCTGTAACGGTTATATGAGAATTTTTTTTCATTTTTACTTTTGATTTAATTATTAATCGATTGCAATTGCCCTGGCCACTAACCGGGGCTTTTGCTTTAATTAGGTAAATACATATGCCTCTCCGTCCTGAACTATTGTTGTGGCAAATGGGAAGGAGTACTTCTCTTTAACCTGCTCAATCAGATTCACCAGGACTTTCGATGCACAAAACACTACATGCTCCCGGTTATTTACTTCTATCTGCAGGTGCAGACATTTATTATAATCATTTGGAC
>NZ_JAELTV010001265.1 GCF_016429005.1 Pedobacter sp. ASV19 | reverse complement strand
CTCTTATGATGGGCCTAGAGCGCATCGGGAAGGGCAGCCCCTTCCTCATGTTCTTTACGTGGCATGCCACGAGAAGGTAGTCGGAACCTCACAGTCCGAATCGCAACATCCGATCTGGCGACGCCGGATCCATTCCCAACTCGCGCCCACCGGCGCTCACCCTCTGCGGGCCATATCGCCCGTCCGGGCATTGGTCCGCTCCTCCTAGGAGTTCCCCATGTCCCATCAGTCCCTGACTGACGCACTACTGCGGCTGTTTGATGCCTTTGGTATTCATCTCGACAGCCTGACCGTCGATCCGTCGCGTTCGCCGTTCCGCCTCAGCTTCACCACCGCTTCGTTCTCCCGGCTCCACCTGGCCAAGCAATTGGCCACGATGGGTTGCTTCACTGCCGTATCGCTCCTTCGCAACTCCCGCGTCCAGTAC
>NZ_JAELTV010001264.1 GCF_016429005.1 Pedobacter sp. ASV19 | reverse complement strand
TTAATGAAAGTGCCAACCAGCTGGCCAGACACTTAATCGAACTTGGGTTAAAACAGGGCGAAAGTGCAGGAATTTTAGTTGCCCGCGGGTTTAAGATGATTATTGCTATGTATGCCATACTGAAAGCAGGAGGATCCTATGTGCCTATAGACCCTGAATATCCAGCAGAAAGACAACAATATATCATTTCAAATTCCGCAGTAAAATTACTTATAGCGGATGAAGCCTATACAACTCAGGTACACCTGACTGAGATACAAATTGTTCATTTACAAAACGCTCTGTTGCTTCCTTATGATAAAGGTAATTTAAATTTGCCCGCAAATAGCCATCAATTGGCCTACACCTGTCTCTTATACACATCTGACGCTGCCGACGAACGTTAGCCGGAGACGGGCTCGGGGGGGGGGGGATGATTAGAGAGGGG
>NZ_JAELTV010001263.1 GCF_016429005.1 Pedobacter sp. ASV19 | reverse complement strand
TCATAGTCTTTTAATGTGGTTACTTTCGACCCCCCTAATTCTGCAGGTGGGTTATTTCTGAATTTCTCCATCATCGCCTTGATCTCCTCTGCGCCGGTTTTACCTTTTTTAGTTAGCGAAACCAATTCTTCACGGTATAAACCATGTTGTGCATACATATCTATTAAGGCATTATACAAACTGCTGCCTTTATCTTTATAATATGCGGTCATTTCTGCAATAAAAGCACAGGAAATGACTGCATCTTTATCTCTTACCAGTTCGCCAACCGAGTAGCCGTAGCTTTCTTCACCTCCTACGATGAAGGTCTTTTTACCTTGTAAACTGGTAATGAGCTGGCCGATCCATTTAAATCCTGTTAAGGTATTATAATAAGTTACTTTTTTAGATTTAGCGATTTCCTCGATCAGATTGGACGTTACAATGG
>NZ_JAELTV010001262.1 GCF_016429005.1 Pedobacter sp. ASV19 | reverse complement strand
CAGCAGGCCAGCGGCGCCCCATCCACGGCAGTCCGTGCGCGTTATGCGGAAATCCAGGTTCAACTTGTACAAGTCAAACTTGGTTTTCGACCTGCCATGCGACATCGCGAATGCTTTGCTTGTGGGTTCCGCCCATCGCGATGTGCCGCCTTGGCGGCACGCGCCTGTCGGATGGTGGCCCCCAGTGTCGCCACCCCTCACGGACTAGCCGAGCGAATAGCTCGGCAAGCGCCACGCTGGGGTGCCCTTCGCTTTGGTTACTTCTCTGTGGGGCACGCAAGAGAAAGCGACCTGGCCGCCGGCAGGGGGACGGAAGCCCGCCCTCCCACCGGGACTCCCTTCGGTCGCAGCGCGCCAGGTCGCGATAACACCAGATCAAAAGCGAAAGTCACCCTCGCTTCTTCGCGTCAGCCGCTTCCGGCTGCGCC
>NZ_JAELTV010000131.1 GCF_016429005.1 Pedobacter sp. ASV19 | reverse complement strand
CCCCCCCCCCCCCCCCCCCCCCCCCCCCCCCCCCCTCCTCACCGACACGGCCACCCCCGACAACTACACCGGCTAAACGTTCGTCGGCAGCGTCAGATGTGTATAAGAGACAGTTCCCTACCTGTTGAACTTATTCCAGGTTCTACGCTTTTGAATGGATATTCAACACTTGAAGAAATGGAATTCAAAGAATCTCAGAAGGATGATGAGAATGGTCCTTTCTTTCAATGGGAAATAAACGGATTTATGCCGGGTGATTCCGCAGTATTGACTGCTTTAATGGAAGATATGGCACTTGTAAGGCATCTTTTGGTGATTACAGATAACTTAGGCAAGCAACGCCTGGTTGGATATAATGCACCGATGACATTTTCTGCGAATTTCCAGTCGGGTGGTAAGCCAGGAGAAGCCAGGGGATACAAATATGCATTTACAGGAACGAGTCCGTTAAGAGCCCCAGTTTACCAGTTGGGTTAAGTGTCGTTTTTTGCCTGCTGAGGTAGCTGCATATTCGTGCTTATGATCAATCAGGCACTACTATCAGAGATATTTAACCAGCCATGGAGCATAGAAAGCAGCTATGTTCAAGCTTTGGTATTGTCTTATTATACTGCTTTTAAATCCGGTAACAGACCGGAATCTGCTGTTAAGATGGCATCGCCATACGCGGTATTGCAGTCAGATGGATCCAGACAGGAAAAAGATATTCAGCCGGGATCAATAGGTGTTATCACAATTGATGGTCCGATTGTAAAAAACTCCGATTACTGGTACGGAATAAAAGGTACGCTCGATGCTGCTGCAGAATTCCAGGCTTTTGATGCAAATCCAAATATCATAGGTATTATTCTGGCTTTGAATTCAGGAGGTGGTGCGGTATACGCAATTAAGCCTTTAACAGATGTATTGAGCCAAAGAACTAAGCCTTTGGTCATATTATCCCAGGAATATTTATGTTCTGCAGCAATGCGTATTGCTGCTCATGGTGATTCCAGGATCATGTATCATCCACAGGGAATTGTCGGAAGCATCGGTACAATGTATTCCAACTCCAACCTTCAGCCTATGCTTGAAAAATGGGGTATGGAGTTCCATGAGGTCTACGCAACGCTTTCCACTCTAAAGAATAAAACCTTTACCGAGGTGTTAAAAGGCAAGTATGAGCTTTTAAAAGAGCGCATGCTAGATCCTATGAATGAAGACTTCATTGCCGAAATGAAGTCCCTAATGGGACACCTTATTGATTCTAAAACTCCTGGTATCTGGGCCGGTGAAACTTACCTGGGTACTGAAGCTGTAAAACTCGGGCTAATCAGCGCTATTGGAAATTTTAGTGATGCCATTCAGGAAGTTATCCAGCACTCCAACACTTCAAACTCACCAATCACAAATACAATCAATATGAAATTTGAAAAATTGACGGCTCTGGCCGGAAACACAGAACCAAGCCAGGAAGCGCTTGATCTGGCTAATGCAGAACTTACTGCAGCTGGTGTGACAGGTGCTACGCTTGTTGCCGATTCACTGATCACTGAAGCTGAAAGCGTCACCAAGGAGCGTGATGCATTAAAGGCTACTAACCTGGAATTGAGCAATAGTTTGGCAACTGCCAATACTTCATTGACCAACGTTCAGGCAGAAAATATCTCTTTAAAGGAGAAGATTGCTAAAGGTCCTGCTGCAGTTGCTCCTGTTGTAGAGAGTAAAGATCCAGTAGTTGAAAAATCTGCCTTAGAGCAATCAAATGAAACTATAGCATCTTTCTCCCATAATAGAGGAATTGCAAATAATCCACTTTTCATCAAATAATTAACTTTTTATATTATGGATATCTCAGAAGTATTAGCCGAGTTTGGGGAGTATTACGAAAAACGACCTGAAAACAAAGCAAGGCTGGTAAAACAGCTAAATGTAGCAGCAAAAACAGAAACGCTGTTTACCCCAATTGTAACGGATGACACAATTTATAGAGGTGCTGAAAGTCAGTTTTCTAGAGTTGTTCAGCCTTTTCAAATTGGCTGGACACCAACTAATCCGCTTGACATGAAGCCGATTGAAATCAGAATGTTCCAGCAAAAAGTGGATTTAGATGAAGATCCATCAAAACTGGAAGCCTCATGGTTAGGTTTCTTAACTGGTCCTGAAGTAGATCCTGCAGAGTGGCCTTTTATCCGTTGGTATATTGAAGTTAATCTTATTCCTCAAATTCAGGAAGATATTGAGATGAATGAAATTTTTAACGGTAAATATGTTGCTCCGACACCAGGGATTGCAGGGGCCATAGGATCTGGAATGGATGGTATCAAAACATTGATTAATGGTTTTGTTACCACTGGAAAGACTTCTCCGATTGTAATGGGGCCAATACCAACATCATCAAATAAAGATACATATGATTATATGGAACTTTTTGCTGATCGAATAGGGACCAAATATTGGGGTATTCCAATGCAACTTGGAGTATCAGAATCTGTTGCCAGAAAAGCACTTAGAGGAAAACGCGACAGATATGGTCAGGATAACGATTTCAAAGGTGCAACAAATCTAATTGAGGAAACCAATATTTCTATTGTTGGCCTTCCGTCAATGAACGGATCAAATAAAATATTCTGTACACCGGCTTGGAATAGCATCTATCTGCGTAAAAAGACCCAAAACCAGAAACAGTTCAAAATTGAGTCTATCAAAAGAATTCTCAGCCTTTATACAGACTGGTGGATTGGAATTGGATTTAATATTCCTCAAATCGTATTCACAAACGATCAGGATCTGGTTTAATTCACATAATTGTTTATGTCCCGGCTTAAACCGGGACCTTTAAAAAACCTATATGGATACTTTAGAAACATTAAAAGAAACAGTTTCCCAATTAAAGGCCGAGAATAAGGCATTAAAAGAGGAAAAAAATACGGTCGAGAAAAAAGCAGAGACTTTAACTAAATCTAATGAGAAACTCAATAGTGATAAAACAGAACTAACGAGTAAAATGGACGCGTTAAAATCGGAGCATGAAACTCTGAATACCAAACACCTGGAGTTGGAAACCAAACATAATGAGTTTGTTCAGCAATCAACACAAGAGGTTGAGCGGCTAAGCCAAGAATTAAATTCCGCAAAATTAGATGCAGAAAGCTCTATTGTGACGATTACTGTTGATGGTAAGAAATACCAGGTAATTGGTAAGTCGTTTAACATTCAGGATAGAGGAGTCATTGATCTTGCAAATCTGAGAAATGACAAGGCTCTCCAAAAAGAACTTGTGAATTTGGGTGTTGGATTTCTAATTCCTGTTTAATCGTTTATTGTTAAAATTTTTAAAATCAAAAAAATGAAAAATATAAAATTAGCTTCATTCTTAATGATCTCCTTGCTGCTCAGTCTGTACATGGGCGGTGCAATTGCACAGGCTGCACAAATGTCCGGACTTTTTGTTCCTGCAGCAGCTACTTTGTTTTTAGCCAGCTTAGTACCGGCAAAGGCTGGATATTCTTATGTTGGTTTAAACGCCAAAAATATCTTGTATCCACAGGGTCGGTTAAACCCTGGTGGTATCGCAGGATATATATATTACGCATTTGAAGAGGATATCTTGTCTTATCCTGCGGCCTTAACACCAGATACAGAAACGGCGGTTTCTTTTGATGCTGTAGGATCTGTACCTATTGCGGATCCATTTGTTATGAAAACTGGAAAATGCTTCTACCAGTTATATTGTACACTGGAAACAGGTGAGGTAAAGTTCAGTATGGTAGGTGTCCGTGACTCTATGAGTTTCGAAAATACTGTGGAAATTTCGTTCCCTGGTAATGAAGCCGAAATGATTGGTTTTCTTGCGCTTGCTGCAAACAGAAGGATTGCGGTAGTAGTACCTGAGCAAAACGGCAAGCTTCGTGTGATCGGCCATCCTAAGTTCCCTGCTCAAATTGCAACTGCAGAAGGAACTTCTGGAAAAGCAGTAGCAGACGGAAGAGCAACAGTGATCACCATTAAGGCAGCCGCAGGAACACCAGCGCCGATTTATTTGGCTCCGGTTCCTTTGACACCTGCAGCATAGGAGGCCATCATGGGAAAAGAATCAAAATTACCTGCAGAGGTTAGCGAAAAATACAACCTGAAGGATATCGTTGCCGGTTTGTATGATTTTCCGGGTTTCGGGCAAATAGATCTGCAAACCATTTCCCTGGAAAAGGCAGACGCCCTGGTATCATCTGGATTTCCTTACCTGGTTGCAAAAAAGAAAAAGGTACAGGCCGCAGATCCTGAATAGTTACTTTTAGTTTAGTTTTAATTCAAAAGCCATCTGCCTTCCGGTGGGTGGCTTTTTTACAATTTAAGTTATGGAAGTTGAAGTCAACCAGGAGCGTATTAAACTGATTAACATTATTAATCATTATTTCACCTCACCCACCAGCACAGATGCTGGTAATTTATTTTATACTACGATGGATCTGTACCGCAAAATTCAAAGTATTTACCCGTCTGAAAATTATTGCCCTGCTGATGTAACCGAAGTACTTATATACCTAAAAATAGAGACTATAAACGGTGCAGGAGATAAAATATTCTGGTATCTGCAGGAGCGCTAGTTGTCGTTTTTATGGCAATTGCAAAACGCCATTTTCGTTTTATGGCAATTGCAAAAATTACAATTTGGCTAAAAGACTCCTTCCGGGATTATCAGTATGGGGTACTGCTATACAATGAGTACGGCAAGAATGATCTATTGAAGGTGATCTTACAAAACGGAGATTCAGCCTATCACCAGGACAGGCTATATACTGCGTTGGAAGAACTCAATCCAACATTGGAAGAACTGACCAATAAGCCGGCATTCAAGTTTCCTTCTTTGGATGAAATCACCGTACCTGTAAAACGATACGGGATAAATGATGATCAGTGGGACAACCTGCCTGATCAGATAAAGGATCTGTATGTTCAGAATTCAAAACTACATAGCCATTCCAGGATGCTTTTTGACCAAGCGCGAATTGCTCCAACTGATGCAGAAAGACTTTCCTATGGTCTTCAGATATTATCAGAACGCAAATCTTTAAATAATAACTGGAAAGCAATCAAGGATTATCATGAGAATGGACAGCTAAAAGAAACTGTTCAAAAGGAACAGGAATTAAATGTTCAGGATCTGAGTGTTCTGGATTTGATTAAAGAGTGGAGCAACCTGCCAACCTATATTTCAAAAGCAAAAAAGGCATTAAAAAATATGACCCCAGGGCAGAAGATGGATAAAGCCAAACTTCGTCTTCAGGAACTTGAAATCCGAATGGAAACAGTCAAAAAACGGGTGGAGGGTCTGTCATGAGCAAGCTGTTACAAAAGGATAATAATAATGAAGCAATTATTGCTTACCTCACTAATCCGGATTCGGATATTGATAATCTGACTTATAAACAAAAGCAGCTACTGGATTATTATACCGATGCTTATACGCTCATGCGGAACTATAATTCTGTTCCAGATGCCATCAATGTACTCATTAAACTGTCTGAAAAACGCGGGGAAAAGATCAGCCGATCAACAGCCCGCAGGTACGTATATGATGCCCAGGATGTATTTGGCTACTCATCAAAGGTAAAACGGGAAGGTATTCTGCATTACTCCACTGAGGTCATGATGGATGCAATTGCTATGGCCAAAGAGCAGCAGGATCCAAAGACAATGATCCTGGGGGCAAAAGAAGTTGCCTCGCTAAATGGAAGCAATGAAATCGAAGGGCCAAACTTTGATATGCTAGAACCACACATCATCCAAATATTACTGGATCCTGAAGCCATGAAAATAATTAAAATGCTCACTGGTAAAGGCTCTTTAGATCTGGATACATTAATGGGTAATGCGATGAACTCTTTAGCTGAAGATGCAGAATATGATGATTCCAAAGGTTGAGCGCCCGGTAAAACAGATTACCAGGAACCTTATGCAGTTTCTGGTCAGAGCCGCACCACAGAAAATTAAAGTAATTGAAGGTGGCCGTGGTGTTGGTAAAACAACGGTCCTGGCTGATGAGGTTGAGGATGTGGTTCATGATATGCCAAGATCGACTAACTTCATGCAAGGGGTAACCTTTCAGCAGATGTTAACCCTTACCCTTGGATCCTTTGTAGATTCCATGGCAACCCTTGGTTATATCCACGGACTGCATTACTTTATCGGCAGAAAGCCACCTGCAAAATGGAACTGGCCAGAAGCCTATCAACCACCATTAAAGTATGACCAGGCCATTTACTTCTATAACGGGACGGTTTATTTACTATTCAGCCAGGACGTGGCCAGTCGTGGACCTAATACGGCTTCAGGCGTTGCTGATGAGTTTGCATTGCTGGATCCGGTTAAGTTCCAATCTGAAGCGGTAGCAACGCTAAGGTTAAAGCCAGGTGTATTTGGTAAATGCAGGAGATACTTAAGCCAGACCTACTGCACCTCTATTCCCCGTACCCCAATGGGTAAGTTTATCTACACCTATGAAGAGTCTGCAAGAAAGGATCCGGATAAGGTAATGTTCTTGCGGGCAAGCTCACACATCAACAAAGCCAACCTACCAGAGGACTGGTTTGCCAATCAAAAGCGGATCTTATCTCCATATGATTATGCTATCGAGATAGAGAACAAAAGGCCAAAAGCGTTAAAGGGTGGGTTCTATCCGCTGTTCTCTGAGGGCAAGCATACCTACACAGCATTTAACAATGACTATCTATCCGGGCTACTGGATAATGGCGAGGGGTATGATAAGGAGAAGTTTACTGACATGGACTGCAGGCAGGATGCCGACTGGTATCCAAGCGCACCGCTTGATATCTCATTGGATTATGGTAAGTTTAATTGTATTGTAACAGGTCAGGAGACTATGAACATGTGCAGATTCTTGTCTGGTATGTCCGTTCAATCTCCGATGCTTACGCAAGACCTGGTGGAGATGTGGTGCAAGTACTACCGGTTCCACCAGGATAAGGTGGTATACTACTGGTATGACCAGACTGCGCAAGGCAAGGACGGACGCTCGCCTAAATGCTATTCAGAGATCGTTATCGACATGCTGATTGCAAACGGTTGGGAGGTAATCCCACGTTACTACGGCAAAGCCCCTGACCATGTAGATAAGTATAACTTCTGGGCAATTGCCATGCGCAATGATCATCCGGTGTTGCCTCACTTCTCCTGGAACAGGCACAACTGTAAGTACGTAATTGAATCCATCAATGGCGCTGGTGCGAAGGAAGGGGCCAATGGAATTGAGAAGATCAAGACCGATGAGCGTAACGATGCACTTGATCAGCGTTACACGACCCACTTCTCTGATGCATGTGATATGCTTGCTTACTTTAAGTACGCCCATCTGATCAAGGAGTCAGGCATATGGCTGCCTACTATGATGGTTTAGCCGGTCAGCCCTTACCACATCCGATTTTATTTTCAATCTTTTAATTGTACATTTTTTATGTGCCATTCATATTTCGGTTTTTGAAATCAAGGCAATTGCCGTTTTCGGACAGGGCACGGCTGGCTGTGCAAAGACAAAATGAAACAAATTTCAAAAATGAAATCGACCAATTAACTGAAAGAAAGATAATTACGCGTTAATTGTTGTGATTTTTTGAAACTTTTGAACTAAAAGACTGAAAACTATTCAATTAACTTATCAGTCAAGTTTTAAGCAATAAGAACCTTCAATCCAAAGTTGTATTCAGCAATCTGCTGATCTGTTTCAATATCATGTATTATAAAAACACCATCGTTGTCTTTGATGCTGGTCGATTCATTCCAATAAAGGGCCACATTTCTGCACCAGTTGCTTTTAAATGTATAATCCTTTCCATCCCATAGGGCTTTATGTAAGGAGAATTTGCGGGTTGAAAAATCCACTTTCAGCAGTTTCATTTCTATCATTTTGTTGATTCCGGAAATAACCTGGTTCATCTTACGAAGATCCATTGTCTTCTGCTTCTTTTTAAGGTTTTTAAGTATACTCATTTCTTTGTGTTTGAAGCATTAAATATACGAAAATCAGCGCTTTAGACCGTGCATTAATTGTCGTTTTTTACCTCCTTTTCAGGGCGCATCTTCGTACAACGATGAGCGCAATTCACTATTCAGACATGATCAAAGTGATGGATTCCTGTAAGTATCTGGAATCCACACAAACATTTGAAATGAAGTATATGAAAGCCGACGAAAAAAGAAGAACCGGCGGCCAGATTGTACACGTGGAGAAAGCACAAAAATGCGGGCTTCCATATCACTGTTCAGATAATGAAATGCGTGGTGTGGTGAACCTGGAATCCGGTTTAAAAACCGCCTTTCACCTGCGACTCGTCTTTGAATTTAACAAAATGACAGTTTATTGGTAACAGCATATGTCTCTACAAGTACAGTTTGATGGAAATGGATATCCGGCGGTAGGTTATATCGAAGGTGGTGTTGCAGTCTTTTCTGCAGCTATACCGACCGGTTCAAAAGAAAACAGTGTAAAAGCAGATGCTGTTGTTCCAAACCGGGAGGAAGAACAAGGAGCCACAAGGTGGGTGCCCTGGGGACCAGGGAATGATTTCCCTATCCAGGTCTACAAAGACATTAAGCAAAATGGAATTGCATCCAGAGCGCTGAAACTCAAAGTAGATATGCTTTATGGCAGACGGCTGGTTCCTTGCCGGGTGGTTGATTTTGATCCCAATGCAGGTAAAGAAGTTGTAGAACTGGTCAATGATCCGGATATACTTGATTTTCTGAACAGGAGTAATATTAATGAGTTCCGTAACAGAACTATACATGACTTTGCTTACCTCGGCCAGGCTTTTCCTATACTTCATTTAAACCAGGACAGAAGTAAGATCGCAATGGTTGATCATGACAAGGCTATGAAGTTTCGCTATGCTCCTTTTGATAAGGGCAAAAAAAGAATTGACGAAATATTCAGATCCGCAAACTGGCCAAGCCCGACCGATGAGCAGCTTGACAAATTCAAGTGTATAGACAGTTTCCATTATTACCTGGAAGTAGACAGGGTTCGACTTGAAAAAGAGTACAGATATGTTTTCCCAATCCGCTGCTACGATATTGTCAACGATTACTATTCCCTAGCGGTTTGGAATTCAGTTAGGGAAAGCGAATGGCTTGCAAATTCCAACAGTATCCCTAAGATCATAAAATCGATCATTAAAAACTCAATGACGATAAAATACCATATACGAATACCGCTTTCTTACTGGAAAGGTCTGTATCCGGATTGGGATAGAATGAAGCCTGAGGCAAGAACAAAAGTTGTAAATGATAAGCTGCAGGAGATCAATGATTTTTTAACAGGTGTAGATAATCCAATGAAGTCATTTATCAGTCACTACGCGACAGATCCTATGACAGGAAAAGAAGTTGCGGGGTGGCAGATCGAAGCTCTGGAAGATAAAATGAAATATGATGCCTGGAATAAAGTTTCAACTGCTGCCAGTGCGGAGATCCTTTTTGCCATCGGTATCAACCCGGCAATTTTCGGCTTGGGTACACCAGGCGGTGAATTGAAGAGCGGTGGCTCTGATATCAGAGAGTCCTGGCTTACGATGATTGCCAGCGCTCAGGGAGAAAGAGATACGATTTACAGCTGGTGGCCATTTGTCCGCGAATACAACGGTTATCCCTCAGATGTGGAACTCAGGACAATAGACCAGGTATTAACAACCCTTGATCAGGGTAAAGGAACCTCTAAAACGTTAAGCTAATGGCCATATTAACTACCATAGAAGAATTAAAAAACTATGTCGAAGTCGCAAAATCACTGCGTTTTGATACTGTTAAGCCGTCTTTAAACACTGCTGAAACCAGGCATTTAAAGAAAATCCTTGGTGAGGATCTATTTCTGCGCTTATCTGCTGCCTACAAAAATGCATCCAATAAGGTAGATGATATGCCGGAGGAACTTAAAGAACTTGCTGTATTAAGTCAAAAGGCATGTGCCAACATTGGATTGAGCCTTTTGATTTCCAGAATAAGCGCCAATGTATCTGAAAGTGGAATTACCAGATTTGAAAACCCTGCGCAAAAATCGGCCTACCAATACCAGGAAACCAATTTAAGAGAATCCTACCTGCGGGAAGGATTTGACACTTTGGATGATATTTTAGGATACCTGGAAAGTCATAAGAGCGATTTCCCGGAATGGGTAGCAAGTACAGCTTACCTAGATTATACAAAGTACTTTATCCGTTCTTCGGAGGAGTTCTCTTCTTACTACAATATCCAGCAATCCCGCTTAGCATTCCTTGCCGTCCGGTATATCATGAAACGGATCGAAGATTTTGCGGTGAAAGATGTTATCGGATCGAAATTATTTGATGTCGTTAAATCACAGATTAAGTCAGGTGCAGTAACCCCTCAAAACCAAAAACTGCTTGATGACTATATCTGCCCTGCCATCGCGCTGATCACTGTAGCAAAAGGCGTATGGGAAAGAGCATTGGATATCTCTGAATATGGAGTGACGGTTTCTGTAAGAGGCAATACCAACAATAATGACCTGAGGGAAACTGCGTCTTTAAGCAAGCAACAAAAAATGGCTGATCAGCTACTGGCCGATGGTAACGATTATCTGAGTCGTCTGGGCGTATTCCTGGATAAAAATATTGACGACTATCCGGATTTCGAACAGCCAGTAGCTGAAAACCAGCTATTCACAATAATCAATAAAAAAGACAACGGAATCTATGGCGCTTAACCTCAATTATTATGGATCAAATCGTTAAAAATGTAATAGAATATTCGGCCTGGTATATAGGTCAGTTAGAAAAACCTGGTAACTCTGGGTTTAAAGATGCTTCGTTTCAGAGAGAAATGGAGAAAGCAGGATGGCGATTAGGTGATCCGTGGTGTGCAAGCTTTGGAAAGTTGATCTACCTGAAGGTATTTATTAATGATCCGGTGTTACTGGCAGCAGTTAAAACGCAGTTTAATGCAAGTGCCAGGGAAACATTCAATAATGTTAAGCGAGCCGGAATATTTGAAACCGGAGATACTCCGGAGCCTGGGGCAATTGTTGTCTACCTGCATGGCAAGGGGCCTTCTGGTCACGAGGGTATTGTAGAATCTGTAGATTTTAAAATCAATACACAGACCAATATTGAAGGAAATACCAATGCTTCCGGAAGCCGGGAAGGTGACCGTGTTGCAAGGAAACTCCGGACGATCAAGCGGGACTTCAACCCTGCCGGACTAAATGTTTTAGGTTATATCTATCCAAGGAGAAAAAAATGAGCTCTATCCAGGACAAAGAATTTGCTGCCTTTGGCATCATCAATAATAAATTGAAAGCTGGCCTTATCATCGGCCTGCTTTCTCTTTCTCTGACTTTTAATATCTACCTCACCTTTAAGCTGATCAGTGTGCAGGGAGATCTGTATGAGAAAATGCTTCAGAGGGTGGACTCTCAGGTCGATAAAAAACTTCAGGACCCGGTAAACAAGATCAATGCTGCTATTGACCGGGTGGATACAGCCGCGAAAGTGGCAGACAGCGCGAGCAGACACATATTGCAAAAACAGAAAATAAAATGAGAAAATTAATTTTTGCCGTTTCGGTGGTCCTTTTCACCGGAGCATTTGAACAGAAAGCTGCAATAAAGGTTTCCAGGACAAAACCCAGGGTAGCTGATCAGATCATAAATAGCCTGGATAGTTTACGCGCCAAAACAGATCACCTGGTGCCTATTAATCCTCAAATACACAAGAGCCATGAAAAATAAAATCTTAATTCTATTATTCGTCCTTACGCTGAACAGTTGCGGAGTTTTCAAAAAGAGTGAGAAAGAAAAATACACTAAAGAAAACAATGCTGCTCAATCGGCTGAAAAGGAAACCAATGAATCCGATCAAGGGACAATTAAGACCAAAGAACGCTGGTTTTTGAAAGCCCCGCCGATCACCGGTGGTGAAAATTTAAAAAAGCTTCCAGTACCTGTTGCGAGCGATCTTCCAGGTTCAACAACAGATCTGAAAACCTCATTTCAAAACTTGTCTTCAGAATTCGGGAGTCTCCGGGATTTCATGTTGAACGGAGGACTTATGTACGAAAGAGAAACCTCTGAGAAAAAGGATCTGAACAAACAAACTAAGGAAAAATCAGAGGCAAAAGAAAATAAGGCTGAAGAGTTGAGCCAGCAGAAAAGCGAACCAGGTGCAAACCTCACCCT
The DNA here is from genome assembly GCF_016429005.1 of Pedobacter sp. ASV19. GTDB lineage: Bacteria > Bacteroidota > Bacteroidia > Sphingobacteriales > Sphingobacteriaceae > Pedobacter. Next base: position 921 of record NZ_JAELTV010000131.1, on the reverse strand, counting down.
GGTACTGATTGCCGGTATTGTGGTTTTCTTTTTAACCATCTATTTACTTCTACGGAGCATGCTCTCCCCAATGAAAAAGGACATACAGTTGCTTAAAAACAAATCATAGAAACGATGAGCGAAATACAGATCGACCTTGTAGAGGGGAAAAAGAAATATACTGCACAAATATCTTTGGTTGAAAAATGGGACGATGTACCGGCAGCAGTTTATCCGGAATTGTGTAGTGTTTACCTAAAAAAGCCAGAGGAAATGGATGTGTATGACAAGACTGTCAGGGCATTTGTTCTTCTTACGCTCCCACATTTCGATGTGGTTAAACGTCTTCAGGACGAGGAACTATATGAACTTTTAAAGCTTATCGATTGGGTTTTTAACCGACTGGATCTAGTGAAAAATATTCAGGCCTCAATTACAATAGATAACCTCACTTTTCATGGTCCAAGTGATGAGATGGAAAATTTAAGGTTTGCTGAATGGTGTGTGGCCGACACTTATTTCGTGAACTACGCCCGCACTGGTGATATTAATAATTTGCATATGCTGGCAGCTTGTATCTACCGTCCTGCAGGTGAAGGGGTAGAATATTCTACGGCAAGTTCATTATATCGGGGAGATATTCGTGAGAAGTTTAATGATCAGTTACTGCCTTATCGTAAACAGATTATGGCAAAGCTTACAACAGCCCAGCTGCACGGGATCTATGTTTTCTTCGCCAGTTGTAAACATAAGATTACTGGCATGTATCCGGCTTTTTTTCCAAAGCCCAACAAAGCTGACTGTCTCTTATACACATCTGACGCTGCCGACGAACGTTAGCCGGGGTAGTTGGGGGGGGGGGGGGGGGTGGAGGGGGGGGGGGGGGGGGGGGGGGGGGGGGGGGGGGGGGGGGGGGGGGGGGGGGGGGGGGGGGGGGGGGGG
>NZ_JAELTV010001261.1 GCF_016429005.1 Pedobacter sp. ASV19 | reverse complement strand
AGCGTCGCCGTGTCGATGCCGTTCAGCGGCGGCATGATCGCGCCGAAGCCGAGTCGATCGGGTGACACAACGAAGATCCCGTCATCGGGGTCATACGCGTGAACAACACCGAAGTTACGAATCAGCGCCTCCTGGCGTTCGGCAGCGGTTGGCACAAGCCGTCTCCTATTTGATTGAATCGTTTGGCGGTAGAGAAAAGGGGGCCGACGTGATTGCCGGCCCCAGGGCAGCGCGGGCTAGTTGCTATTGCCCGTTACAGCGAGAAGGTGAAGATCGCGTCGATGATGGACGGCGCGTAGGCGAGAACGACGGCGAAGCCAATGCCGATGGCGAGAGCCATCAGGGACTGCTTCACGATGCCGACGGCCATGCCGATACCGAATGCGCCCATTGCGAGGACCTTGCCGAGGGTGCCCTCGAGCCAGCCG
>NZ_JAELTV010001260.1 GCF_016429005.1 Pedobacter sp. ASV19 | reverse complement strand
GGCAGCGTCAGATGTGTATAAGAGACAGCTTTTAATCTCCATCCATTGTGTACACTACTTTCCACGATACGTTCCTCAACATTCTGTCCGTTATCAAAAAAGATCCTGAGCTTTCGTTCATTCATATATTCCACTCCGGTTATGCCATTAATCTGGCGAAGCTCTGCCTCTGCAGGTGGATTTTCAAGATAGACCAGCAAACTATTGGGCCGTAGATAGTTGTTAAAGGCATCAATCGTATCAGAAAAGACTACGCGACCTGCTTCTATCATAATAATCTCCCGGCACAGCAGGTGAATTTCACTCATAACATGAGAAGAAAGCAATACGGTTCTCTCTTTACCAATTTCCTGAATGAGTTTTCGCACTTCTATCAATTGATTGGGATCTAAACCATTAGTCGGCTCGTCCATGATCACCAATTGTGG
>NZ_JAELTV010001259.1 GCF_016429005.1 Pedobacter sp. ASV19 | reverse complement strand
CCCCAAATTTTGAGGCATTTACAGATTTGTTGAGTACTGAACTGATCAAAAAAGCCAAAGACCTTCAGCAGGAAAAAAGTGATCTCCTTTTGAAATATACACCGGAACACGAAAAAGTAAAAGTAATAGACGAAAAATTAAAAGATATCAGTGACTATATGCAGGAAAGTGTTAAAAACACAAAAAATAACCTTCGCATTAAATACAATGATCTGGACCGAAGTATAAAAGCGTCAGAGAGTGTATTTAACGGGCTGCCCGGACGTGAAAAACAAATGACCATACTTGATCGAAATTTTGGGCTCAATGACCAGGTTTATAGGTTTTTGCAGGGGAAGAGGACAGAGGCTGAAATTGCAAAGGCGGCTACAATATCTTTCCATCGCGTTATTTCGGAGGGTGAAGTTCCAGATAAACCAGTATCACCA
>NZ_JAELTV010001258.1 GCF_016429005.1 Pedobacter sp. ASV19 | reverse complement strand
GGTCGGAAATCATTCCCGCTTAATTTAAATTAACGCTCGATATTGCTAATCTATTATGGTTGACATAGAAAGAAGAAGAAAGCTCGCTCTTCATTTACGACACCTCTCCGTTGGGCTTATTTCCAATGATGATTTTGAAGATAATCTTATGGATGACGTTACCAATGGCTGCCTACCGGAGCAATACTATAAATCAAAAGAGGCCAAGTTTGATGATAAAATAATTCAGCCTATGCTTGAACTCTGCTGGGGATTATACGATGATACGAGAAATCATAGATTAAGAGGTTCAGACAAATTACCAGAGCAAAGTTTGAAAGTAATTGCACGTTGCATATTGTTCCTTCGAGGTGATAAAGAATATGAATGGCCGTATTTTGACACTAATAATCCTTTATTTAAATTTTCATTAGGGGAAGTTATCCTAAC
>NZ_JAELTV010001257.1 GCF_016429005.1 Pedobacter sp. ASV19 | reverse complement strand
CTACCGGGCACTTAACGACATCACCGACGAACCGGTGCTCAAGCAGCTCACCGGCCATATCAAAAGCGATGAAGTGCGTCACTACAAGCACTTCTACCAGCACTTCCGGCTATACCGGGAACGCGAGGGTTTTGGCCGCTACAAGGTGTTCCGCGCCATCCTGCGTCGCGTCAACGAGATCAAGAGCGAAGACGGCGACATCGCATTGCGCCACGTGTTCAACCAGTGCTATCCGCAGTACAAGGACAACGATGCGGAGTTCCGCCGTATCGCCGGCCGCGCCCAGAATCTGCTGCGCCGGAACATTCCTGCCGAGATGACGGTGAAAATGCTGCTCAAGCCGCTGGATCTGCCGCCGCGCGTGCAGAGCGCGGTGGAAAAGCCGCTGGCCCGCATCGCCGAGAAGCTGTTCCTCAACTGACCCGTGCCC
>NZ_JAELTV010001256.1 GCF_016429005.1 Pedobacter sp. ASV19 | reverse complement strand
AGTTTGACTTGCACCCAATTTCAACTGATAATTAATTCGGTTTTTAATGGATGAATTTTGTCCTGAGATGCCCGTACCTAATATGTGCCTTGTATATATTCCTTCATTATCACCTAACCATGTTTCCTGTGGCTTCATTGTGCTTAGAGAATCTGTTAATGCTGCATTACTATTGATCTTGACGCGGCTAAGTTGATAGGAACATTCCCATTTGAAACGCTGCTTATTAAATTTTAAATAGCGTAAATGATTTATTTTGAGTTGGCTGTAATGATTAAACAGATTTTGATTTAAACGATTATATACCTCATTACCTGCCTGGAAAATTTGATTCCACTGGGGAGAAATGGAAAAAGACAATTGTTGTATTTGCTGGGTGTTAAAATCTAACGTGGTTTCGCTTGCTTTGTATTTGTCTACTCTACTGGTA
>NZ_JAELTV010000130.1 GCF_016429005.1 Pedobacter sp. ASV19 | reverse complement strand
AGATGTGTATAAGAGACAGATTTTAATCCGTCTACGGCTAAATCAATTGGTAATGATTATTTTAGTGATGGTCAGCAAACGTGTTATTGTGCTTCAATGAGTGTAAGGAATCAAAGGTTATCGACTATATCGGAACTAAACCAGCAGATGCTATATGGTTTTGGGATAGGAGAGAAGCCGCAGACCTATATTTACCCTTTCTCTATACTTGATGCTGGTGCAACTCCTTATCGTGCCGTGCTGAATACGGACGTTGTTACCAATGGAACCTTGTCTTACTACAGAGGTAAAATTCTTCCCCAGGCCAATTCGGAGAATCTAAGACAGATTCGGGAATTGTACAACGATGGTGATATTCGTGAAAGTATAAGCTATCTGGCAGATGGCCAACATGTCTATTATAAGAATACCAGACTGCCACTTAATGATCATCCTGATTTGTATGCCATTGTTATTGATGCTCAAAACCAGGAAAATTATCTTATAGATCCCAAAGAAGGTATGGTCTATGTTAATGATATTGCTTTTGAAAAGCAACATAGTCCCTATCATGTCTTGTCTCTAAATGGTGGGCATGTTTATCATGCACTATTTCTAAGCAAGGATGGGATTTTCTATTTTGATGTGGTTAAAAATAAGGTTCTGAGTATAGATGACAACCCATTCAACAGGGGGAAATTTACGGAAATTGCACCTCTGGTTTTTTCCGATGGCCAGCAGATTCTTTATACGCAGACAAAAGAAGTTTGGGGTGGAAGACGAAATCCAGGACTTAAATCGAGGACAACGAATATCTGTAGGTTAGATGAGCCCAATACAGGAAAGTGGACGAAAATTGGTATGGTTAACCACAACTTCGGATCGGTTTGGAAAAATGGTGCTGACTATTACTACTTTGACCAGCTCGGCGATACGCAGCTGATTGGCCAGACAATTTATCGTATCACAGATCAGGCGACGGTTGATGCGCTGCTCTCCCCGGAAATCCGTACAGAAGACATCCGTAACCTTGTTCGAACGGATCATATGGCAAAGGTAAAAAGCACTGAACTGGTTCATGTGACGACTTCTTATTCCGGCAGGTATGCTTGGTTGATGTGGGGTGTTGTATTTCTTATAATAGGTGTTCAGCTGTGCTTATGGCTGCTAAAGAAACTCGGCTTCAATCCCAAGCTTTCTTTTGTATATAAATGTAAAAAGCCCATCTTTCGATGAGCTTTTATCAGTAGCGGGGAGCAGGATCGAACTGCCGACCTCAGGGTTATGAATCCTGCGCTCTAACCATCTGAGCTACCCCGCCGGACTTAATATTGATAGAAGAGTATCAAATATTAATGTGGTTATTTTTAAGAGTTGCAAATATAGAATAATTTACCTTTCTTTAGAAATAAATAATGAAAATAATTAAATAAACTCAAAATATAAGGGTTCCAAGATGTCAGAAAAGAAAAAGTTTACGCTAGAATACGAATTGAAATCATCTCCGCGTATTTTGTTCAGTTTTATAAGTGAGCCTAATGGCTTGTCTCAATGGTTTGCAGACGATGTGGTTTTTCGTGACCAGGTTTTTACTTTTAAGTGGGATGATGAAGTTCAGAAAGCAAAATTGCTCAGTGTAAAAGAAAATAAACTCGTTAAATTTAAATGGGTGGATGATGAACCACATTGCTATTTTGAAATGGAAATTGTACAGGATGAACTGACCAATGATGTGGCTTTAAGTATTACAGATTTTGCGACAGATGAAACCCTTGCAGAACGGACTTTAATCTGGGACAACCAAATTACCTATCTGCATAGTGTGATAGGGGCATAAATATTCGCCTGCATTGACTACCTTTGTATATTGAAAAAGATTCACTTACTTCTAGTCAAGGCCTTTATTAAGCCATTTATTGTCACATTCTTTATTGTGATGTTTATCTTGCTGATGCTTTTTCTATTTAAATATGTAGATGATTTAATAGGAAAAGGATTTGAATGGTATGTTATCCTTGAGCTGATGTTCTATGCATCTGCTGCAAATGTGTCTATGGCACTTCCGCTGGCTATTTTGCTGTCGTCTATTATGACTTTTGGTAGCCTGGGAGAGAATTATGAACTCGTGGCTATCAAATCTGCTGGTGTTTCATTACAACGCGCCATGAGACCGCTTCTGGTCGTGATTGTATTGCTGGCCGTTGGGTCTTTTCTGTTCTCTGATTATATGCTGCCCAAGGCCAACCTTAAGTATGGTTCTTTATTATGGGATGTTAGAAATAAAAAATTATCCTTTTTGATCAAGGAGGGGGTTTTTAATAACAGTATTCCTGGTTATTCTATTAGAGTGGATAAGAAAGGGGAGGACGGGATTTCGCTGGAGGGCATTATGATTTATGATCATAATGGTACCGGAGGGATCGCAAAAATCATCATGGCCAAAGATGGAAAGATGTACAAGACCAGTGATGATAAGTATCTGATGCTGAAACTAAATAATGGTGTGCGGTATGAGGAGACAGCGGGTAAAAATACCTCTTTTAATCCAAGGCAGGAATTGTACCGTATGCGTTTTGGAGAAACCGAACAGAAATTTGATTTTTCAAGTTTTAAAATGAGCAGAACGGACGAGAATAGTTTTCGTTCCAATACGGCTATGCTTAACCTGAAGGGATTAACCAGAAAAAAGGACTCTTTGACAAAGCTACAGGACAGTACAGATCGTTATGCAAGGCTAACTTTGGGTAGTTATTATAAACAAAACAATTATACAAAGGGATATACAAAAATTAAGATTCCGGCCAGGAATATAAAGGGGCCTATACTTAATGAAATTCCCAAAGGATTGAGGTCAACGGTACTTCAAAGTGCGCTCGATCAGGCGACTACTATTCAGCAAACTACATCGGCAAAAATTCCGGAGCATGAAGAACAAATGCGAAACCTGATCCGGGTAGATGTGGAATATCAGCGGAAATTTACATTAGCGGTATCTTGTTTACTCCTTTTCTTTATTGGAGCACCATTAGGTGCAATTATCAGAAAGGGTGGACTGGGGCTTCCTGTGGTGATGGCAATCATCTTCTTTCTGATCTATCATATTATTTCTACAGTATCTGAAAAATCAGCCAATCAGGGTAATATAAGCCCTGTTTTGGGTATCTGGATGGCTATTATTGTATTGAGTCCTTTGGGGGCGTTTCTAACGTATAAAGCAACGGTTGATTCTGCTTTATTTGATGCTACCTATTATAAAACTACCTTCGTTAATTTCTTTAACAGGTTCTTAAAAAAGAAAAGGCCTGAAAGTTAATTCGTCCTTTTGAATATCATTACCAATTGATGATATTTTAGAACTTAATTTACCGGTGAAGGTTGTACCTTTGTATAAGGATTCTTTGGCTGAATTAAAGATAGAAGGCCGGGAAAGTTTAAAAATGGAAATTAAATTGAACACAATAGAAGAAGCTATTGTAGATATAAAAGCCGGAAAACTGATTATTGTAGTTGACGACGAAGACAGAGAAAATGAAGGAGATTTCATTACGGCTGCAGAGAACGTAACTCCTGAGATGGTTAATTTTATGGCAACCTACGGCAGGGGCCTGATTTGTGTGCCTTTAACCGCAGAACGCTGCGATCATTTAGGGCTTGAACTGATGGTTGGCAAGAATACTGCGGCTTACGAAACGAACTTTACGGTGTCTGTTGATTTGGTTGGACATGGTTGTACTACAGGTATTTCTGCTTCTGACAGATCCAAAACTATACAGGCATTGGTCAATCCTAAAACCGATCCGGAAGAGCTGGGCAGGCCTGGACATATTTTTCCTTTGCGGGCTAAGGCTGGTGGTGTGTTGAGACGTTCAGGACATACTGAAGCTAGTGTTGATCTGGCCAGGTTAGCCGGTCTGGAACCTGCTGGTGTTTTAGTAGAGATATTGAAAGAAAACGGAGAGATGGCCCGCTTGCCTGATCTGATCAAAATAGCTGCTCAGCATCAATTGAAGATCATCTCTATTAAAGATTTGATTGCTTACCGTTTAAGTAATGAGAGTCTGATCAAGCAAGAAGTAACGATTAATCTGCCTACGCAATGGGGTGATTTTAAAATGACAGCCTACACGCAGTTGGATAACAATGCAACTCATCTGGCCATCAGTAAAGGCGAGTGGGCTGTAGATGAGCCCGTCCTTGCCAGGGTACATAGTTCTTGTGTAACGGGTGATATATTTGGTTCCTGCAGGTGTGACTGTGGCCCGCAATTGCATAAAGCATTGGAGATGATCGAGAAAGAAGGTAAGGGTGTGGTGGTTTATATGAACCAGGAAGGCAGAGGTATTGGCCTTGTGAATAAACTTCGTTCTTACAACCTGCAGGATGAAGGCTTTGATACTGTGGAGGCCAATATCAAGCTTGGCTTTAAAGGTGACGAAAGAGATTATGGGGTAGGTGCGCAGATATTAAGATCTCAGGGGGTAACTAAAATGAAATTAATGTCTAACAATCCGACTAAGAGAGCGGGCTTGATTGGATATGGACTGGAGATCGTGGAGAATATTCCGATTGAGATTGAAAGTAATAAACATAATGAAACTTATCTGAAAACCAAAAGGGACAAGATGGGGCATCAAATAATGAAAGGTTAAAAGAAACTATTTTTTCTTACTCTTTTTATCTTCTAAAACAGCTTCTTTATTCAGGAGCTGTTTTTCTTTTTTTGCCTTTTCTTCCGCCTCTTTTTTCTTAAGGTTCTTTTTATATCTGCCGGTTATTTTCTGCAGAAACTCCCTGAAATTGTCAAACTGCTGATTATACATCAGGCCGAGGGAAGTTACATTTGCATTTTGCTGGTTTACAAGTGTGTTGACCAAAATACTCTGTTGTGTTGGAGGTTTATTGGCTAATTTTGCAACCAGTGTACCATCTTTTTTCAGTAAGGCGAGTATTTCAACTTCGCTTCCTACATTGTTTTTTGAAAAGCCTATCGGGGATAGATCACTGGTGCTCTTTCTGTCTACAATTCCCGCATTTAAAATAATCCTGTCTTTAAAGAACTTAAAGGAGGCATTTGCTTCACTGAAAGACCGGATATTAATATCGACAAAATCCAGGTTAAGAGAAGATAAAACATTATTAAATTGATTAAAGAGTAATTCGGTAGCGGTACTGGTTACACCGGAAGTGAGTTGCTCTCCAAGATTTTGTCTTCCATTTCCAGGTGCAAAACTCCGGCGTATAATTAAGCTGAAGGCCTGCAGGTTTAAGTTGTTTGGGTCATTAAAATAGGCCTGCAAATCCTCTTTGATGGCTGGATTGGATGGGAACGAAATATCCAGTTTGATGTCTGGCTTTAACAGAAGTCCTGAAAGGCCCATTTCAACATCTGTAGGGACCCTTTCTGAGGAGTTGGGACTGGTTTCTCTGTTGGCTGCAAGGTATAAGTCACTTAAATTGGCCCGAAGTGAATAGATGGCTTTGAGTTGTATTTGAGCGGCAGAGGGGTTTCCTGTCCAGCGAATAGAACCGCCTTGTTTAATAGAGAATTTTTTATTGATAACTTCCTGGGCTGTAAAATCAAAATTACCTGATTCAATAATATAGTCTCCTGTCATCTCAAAATCTCCTAAGCTGTTGATTTCAAGGTCCAGGTCTGCATTGCCCTTACCGCTTAATTTTCCAAGGGTAGTATAAATATTTGCGGTGCTGTTTGGATCAACACTGAGTTTGAAACTCATGGTCAGGCCGTCAAAACTGGTTTGGCTTTTAACTACTTTGGTTGTGTCTTTACTTACAAAGGTGATGAAATCTTTACTGGATACTGTCTCAGAACTATTAAGGGGCAGGTTAAATACGGTGCCTTTCTCGGTTTTTGCATCGATGCCAATAAATAATTTGTTGGTTGGCCCTTTAAATTTAAATGTTCCGGTAGCATAGGCCTGTCCATAGTAAAGAGAATTGTCTTTTATGGTGGTATTCAGGGCCATAAAATTTTTCGCATCTACAATGATGTCCAGGCCAGGATCCTCAATGTTATTTAGATCAACAGTACCGTTCGCGATTGCCGTATTGCCATCATTGTCGGTAATTTTGAGGTCTTCAAGCCTAATAATGCTGTTGTCTACATTGACTTTATCTGACAGAGAATAGGCTGTTTTAAGGTAGTTTACGGTAACTTTCGCCTTGTTGAATTCCAGTGTTCCATTAATCTCCGGCTTGTCGAAGGAACCTTTGACAGTAAGCTCAGAAGAAACATTTCCCTTCAGGTCGGATACCAGGCTATTTACAAAAGGCTCAAAAATAACCAGTTTACTGTCATCCAGTTTCACAGAGAGGTCAATCTTCTTTTCAGTCAGGTCCAGACCCCCATCTGCTTTTAAGGTCTCATTTCCATTGGTGAGTATCCGTGTATAGATATTAGCCTTGTTGCTGGCCCCGTCAAATGATGAAGTATCCGTAAGTGTTCCGACATAGGAGTCGTTCAAACTGAGCGAATCAATTTTGATGTCGTTATTCAGTTTGACAGAACTTAACAGGTTCTTTATTCGGGTTTTTCCGTTTACATTCCCATATAGTTTAAGCCCTACAGTTTTGGTGAGCGGATTGAGGGTTTTTAGATTAAAGTCTTTAAAACCGACCAATAAAATATCTTTTGGATCACTTGATATCAGCCCATTAATGCTGAGAGACTGATTTCCGTTACTTAAATCAAAATTGGAAATTTCTGTTTTACCCTGGTGAAAGTTAATTCTTACTTTTTCCTGGATTTTCCAGTCTTCGTTATTGATGGTCAGGATAGAAGGTAAAATGCTGATTCTGGCGGTCGTGTCACTAGCAAATTCGACCAGACCATTTAGATCCAGCTGGTTGGCGTCGTCGGAATTAGATAGCTTTACGTTGAGTGAAAGGCTGTCGTTTCTTAGGATATTGGAGATGTTCACATTTTTAATGTACAAACTGTCATTCAGGTCTACTCTGTCGGAAGTGATAATGGCCTGCAGCTGTGAATTACCTGTGTTTTCGTCAATAATGATGTTGTTTACAGTAACGCCTTTAAATTTTAGTTTCTTGATGAAACCATTGAGTGTCGCAATTTTATTCCTGGAGTCGAATTTTCCAATGAGTACAGCCTGGTCTTCGATTTCCAGGCCGGGTGCGAGCAGTTGTGCGATCGGTTCAAACCGCTTTATATTAAGGTTAAACTGGAAATTTTGCGTCCCGTATTTTACGATATCTGCTTTTAATGATGGAATATAGGTTTTAGCGAGCGCTTTATAATAAGAAGGAATGGTATTTAAATCATATTCTCCCTTAATACTTGCATCCAGTACATCTGAGTTGATGGTCAAAGTGCGGTCTAGTCCAATGCCCTGGGCTTTTAATAGTATAGAGTCAATTGTATAGATGCCTTTTACATTGTCCAGTCTGATTTTATCTATGGCCAGATTACCCTGTATATTGTTCAAATCATTTCCGGAGAAATTGGTGCTAAAGTTTGCATCGATCTTTAAGGAGTCTTTGAATAACTTGAGGGCTTTCAGCTTTGCATTTTTAATGGTCGCTTTAAAGTTAAAAACGGGTAATGCCGGATTCAGATTGACTCCGCCATCAAAAACGAGCTGTACATTCTTGTCGTTAATCTTTAAACTCCCGTCAAAGTATTTTTTGTCGAAAATACCATTGATTTTCACATTGCTATAACGATAGTTGTTGAAGTCTATGTATTGTATGTCTCCATCGATATCTTCTTTTAATTTATTGATCTCGGTACCATAACCCTTGATGTTTACTGCAGAAGTTACTCTTCCAAGAGAATTTTCACCGAGCAGGTCGCCTAAATTGAAATCGTAGGTTTTTACACTTCCCGAATAGGAGGGAAGTCCTGCTTTATCAATTTTCATATTGACATCAGACACTACACGGCCGAGCTTTGTTTTAAATTCGCCGTAAGCGATAAAATCATTCTGAAAGCCTGTAAAGGTTCCATTGAAATTAATATTTCCGAATTTCGATACAATAGAGGGGATAAGTTTGATTTTCTTACCTGTTGTGTTACTTAGAAGTTGATCTAGATCGGTTTTATTGGTGCCGGCCATGTCAATCTTCATGTCCATAAAAGTCTCTTTAAGATAAGGTAAACCTTTAAGAATGAAATCTCCTTTGATATAAGTTGCCTGTCCGGCTTTGACAGACAGCTTTGTTGCTTTGAGGCTGTTGACCAGACCTGTAACCTGCCCGTCTACATCAATGTTGAGGTTCATCTGGTCGAGTTCGGGAGCGAAATAGGCTACATCTTTAGAGTCCAGGTGGCTGTTTTTAAAATGCGCTTTCATGCGTACTTTATTGATATAGTCATTGAAATCATCAAATTTGCTGAAACGCATTTGATAGTAGTCGGTCAGGCGACTTTGGTTTGTGACCAGTAGTAATTTTTTGAGCTCTATCTGATTGGAGTCTATGGTTGTAAATGCGCTTAGGTTTTTAAGGTAAAAGCCGCTTTTTTCTCTGAATGTGAGGTTTTTAATGTTGGCCTGAAGGAGATGGTCTGTTGTATTCAGGTCTTCTAAAATACCATTGAGGTTTCTTAAGCTGACGTCGTCGAAATTTACACCCTTTATCTTATCGTTGTATTTTAAGTTTTTATATTTGAAATTTAGGTTATTCAAAATTACCCGGTTAAAGGAAATGACATAAGGTTTTTTCTTTTTCTTAACCGTTGGCGGGCCTGAATCAAAATAATCGATAATGAAATCAATATTCGTGGAGCCATCTTTATAAGACTTTAGAAAAAAGGATCCGTTGTTGATTTGAACTGTATTCACATCAATTATCCTTTGCTTTATGGATAGTTTGTTGAGGTCGACCAGGAACTTTGGTGTATTTAAGATGGTATCTTTCTGCAGGTCGAGAACAACCAGGTCTTCTATAACTACAGACTTGAATGGTTTGATGTAAATGCCACTTAGCGAGATGGTTGTTTTTAATTCGGCAGATAAATAGTCTGCGGCTTTTTTTGCAATGAAGGTTTGGACAGGTTTAAACTGAAGCGCAAATAGTACAATACAAAGCAACAATAGAATTGATGCTATAAACCATAGGAGTATTTGTAATAGTTTTTTGATATTTTTGTAGCTTAAATAATATAAACGTGTCTGTAATACTTGCTATCGAATCTTCCTGTGATGAAACTTCAGTTGCTATCTGTAACAACGGCAAAATTACAGCCAATGTTATTGCAAACCAAACAATTCATGAAAATTATGGTGGGGTAATTCCGGAGTTGGCTTCCAGGGTACACCAGCAAAATATTGTTCCGGTTGTTCAACAAGCGCTAATTGATGCTAAAGTTAGTAAAAAGGAAATTAATGCTGTTGCTTTTACCCGTGGTCCTGGATTATTAGGCTCTTTATTGGTGGGTGTTTCTTTTGCAAAATCCTTCGCTTTGGCATTGGATCTTCCCTTGATTGCCGTAAACCATATGCATGCCCATATTCTGGCGCATTTTATTGATGATCCAAAACCGAATTTTCCTTTTCTTTGTTTGACGGTTTCGGGTGGACATACTCAAATTGTGCTGGTGAAAGACTATGCCGATATGGAAATTATTGGGGAAACACTTGATGATGCGGCGGGTGAGGCTTTTGATAAGACGGCTAAATTGCTGAAACTTCCCTATCCTGGAGGCCCTCTGATTGATAAACATGCAAAACTTGGAAATCCGCATGCTTTTAAATTTCCTGAACCTCAGATTAAAGGGCTGGATTATAGTTTTAGCGGCTTTAAGACGGCTATTTTATATTTTATCAGAGATAAGGAAAAAGAAAACCCTGATTTTATCAATGAGCACTTGAATGATATTTGTGCATCTGTTCAATACAGCATTGTACAGATTTTGCTCAATAAGTTAAAAAAGGCCGCTAAGGCCCATGGAATCAAAGATATTGCGATTGCTGGCGGGGTATCTGCTAATTCCGGATTACGGGAAGCTTTGCAAATGCTGGCGAAGGAGCAGGGCTGGAATGTATTTATTCCCGCTTTTCAGTATTGTACAGATAATGCAGGTATGATTGCGATTGCAGGTTATCATAAATATTTGGCTAATGATTTTGTTGGTCAGGATATCGCTCCTGCTGCAAGAATGATTTTTTAAATTAAAATAACGGTTATGAATTCGATGAGCTTTCTTTTTCTGGGATTAATGTTAGTTCCTTTCGTACTATTTATCATTTGGCTTTTTAAACAGGATAAAACGAAAAACTATCTGGGATTGGTGGTTCTGTTGGTGGCTATTGTTCTGGTTGTGATTGTGGCCATCTATGTGGATGCAAAATATATGAAGGCAGCGTAATGGAGTTATACCATAATAAAGAACATAAAAAAGGCCCCTTTAATTTTTAAACGGGCCTTTTTTTATTTAATGAATTACTATTCTAATTCTTCCAGCTTATCGCCTGTCACTTCCTGTCTGATTTTTGCTTCGATCTCATCAGATAATTCAGGATTATCTAACAGTAATTGTTTAACAGCGTCTCTTCCCTGTCCAAGTTTAGTATCCCCGTAGGAGAACCATGAGCCGGCTTTTTTAATAATGTTAAAATCAACTCCAAGATCGATGATCTCACCAACTTTAGAGATGCCCTGGTTAAACATAATATCGAATTCTGCAATCCGGAAAGGTGGAGCAACCTTATTCTTAACAATTTTAACTTTGATCCTGTTTCCTGAAACTTCTTCTGAATCTTTGATCTGTGAGGTTCTGCGAATGTCTAAACGTACAGAAGCATAAAACTTTAAGGCATTACCACCTGTGGTCGTTTCAGGGTTACCAAACATAACACCAATTTTTTCACGCAACTGGTTGATAAAGATACAGCAGCATCCGGTTTTAGAGATGGTACCTGTCAGTTTACGTAGTGCCTGAGACATTAAACGGGCTTGTAAACCCATTTTGGAGTCTCCCATTTCGCCTTCTATCTCTGCTTTTGGTACAAGGGCAGCAACGGAGTCAATAACGATCACATCGATGGCTCCGGAGCGGATCAGATTATCTGCAATTTCCAGCGCTTGTTCACCATTGTCCGGTTGTGCAATCAACAGATTTTCAACATCAACACCCAATTTTTTTGCATAAAACTTATCAAAAGCATGTTCTGCATCAATGAATGCAGCTACACCACCTGATTTTTGAGCTTCAGCAATAATATGTGTTGCCAGAGTTGTTTTACCAGAGGATTCAGGGCCGTAGATCTCGATGATACGGCCTTTTGGAACACCACCTATGCCCAATGCGATATCCAAACCAATAGACCCGGTAGAAATGGATTCCATTGACTCTATAGCCTGGTCACCTAACTTCATCACGGCGCCTTTACCATAAGATTTTTCTAACTTATCAAGTGTAAGTTGTAGTGCTTTTAATTTGTCTGCGTTTGGATTCATTTCTTTAAAATTCTGTTCTTAGGATAAATATCTATTCTTTAGGAATATTGTCTTTGAAAGTAAAAGTGCTAATTATGTTAGCAAAAGTAAGTATTTGTTTATTGATAAAAAAATTAATCTGATAAATATAATTTTATTTCTATTTTTTAACTAACTATTTTAGTTTTCTGGTTTCGCTCATAATAGCGGCACAGATGTGTGATTTCACAGATACTGCATTTGGGCGATCTGGCTACACAGACATAACGGCCATGGAGTATCAGCCAATGATGAGCGATATGAATGGTGTGTTCGGGAAGGTGTTTCACAAGATCTTTTTCAACAGCAAGTGGTGTTTTTCCATTGGTAAGTCCAATACGGTTTGCTACTCGAAATACGTGTGTATCTACAGCCATAGCAGGCGCATTGTAAATTACAGAAGCAATTACATTTGCGGTCTTCCTGCCCACACCAGGGAGCTTTTGAAGGTCATTAATATCTGAAGGAACAAGGCTTCCAAAATCATTGACCAGCATATTGGCCATGCCCACCAGATGTTTTGCTTTATTGTTTGGGTAACTTACAGTTTTAATGTAATCAAATACAATATCTGAGGTGACTTCTGCTAAAGATTTTGGTGTAGGAAACCGTTGAAAAAGTGCCGGAGTAATCATGTTTATCCTCTTATCTGTACATTGTGCAGACAAAATTACGGCGATAAGCAGCTGGAATGGGTTGTTGTAATGGAGTTCTGTTTCTGCATTTGGCTGTTTAGCCGAGAAATGTTCCACAAACAACTGGTATCGTTCTTTCTTAAGCATGTGCAAATATACTATCCGCAGGGACATAAAAAAGCTGCCTCGAAAGAGGCAGCTTTAAAATTACTTGGCCATGTTGTAAGCCAGAATTTTTTGAATCACCTCATCACTGGGATCTTTCATCAGACCATCCAGGCCCGCCTTTAGATCGTCATAAGGGAAGGAGTCAATTTCTTCAAAAAATTCAGTGTTTGATTTTTCTGATTTCTGATGAAAATGAGACAGGTTGTTAATTGAAGTAGAGGTTGTTATCATAAGCAATAAACTGTTTTTTTGTTTATTATTAAACGCAACAATCTACTGTTTATTTTAACCTGTAATAATAATTTTGAAAACAAATTTCAGCAGGGGTTTATCCCACTTCTTTCACTTTCATCATCTTCCTTAAATTGCTCAGCGCGTATCTCATTCTTCCTAAAGCAGTATTGATACTTACATCGGTCAGATCAGCAATTTCTTTAAAGCTGAGGTCGGCATAGTGCCGCATAATTAAAACTTCTTTCTGCTCATCGGGTAGTAAATGGATCATAGCCCTAAGATCTGTATGTGTCTGATCTCTGAGCATTCTGTCTTCTGCACTTTCTTCATAAATCTGCAGCATATTCAGAATATCAGTTCCATCAGAACTTGTAATTGCTGGCGCACGTTTTTCCCGTCTGAAATAATCTATAACCAGGTTGTGCGCAATACGCATCACCCAAGGCAGAAACTTGCCTTCTTCATTGTATCTTCCTGATCTTAAGGTGTTGATCACTTTTATAAAAGCATCCTGAAATATATCCTCTGCCAGATATTGATCTTTTACCAATAAATAAATAGATGTATATATTTTTGATTTATGTCTTTTTAGA
>NZ_JAELTV010001255.1 GCF_016429005.1 Pedobacter sp. ASV19 | reverse complement strand
ATGTTGATGTAGGCGTTTACATATTAAAAATAACAGCCGTAGGTAAGAAGGAGTTCAATTCAGCACCCTTGCATGTTATGGACAGTAAAGGTATTAACCTTCCCATAATCATCCTGTTTCCGGCTAAAAGTACCGAGCTTAACGAAGTAGTTATAAAAGCAAAGCGACCGTTAATTCAAATGGAAATAGATAAGACAGTAGTGAATGTTGATGCCATGATTAGCAGTGCAAGCAGCAATACCTTAGAGATATTCGAAAAAACTCCTGGTATTGTCATAAACTCTGGTGGCGACATCACATTAAATGGCAGGTCCGGAGTAATGGTACTGATTGATGGACGTCCCACTTACATGTCGGGACAGGATCTTTCCCTCTATTTAAAATCACTTCCCGGCTCTCTTTTAGATAAGATAGAACTGATGGACAATCC
>NZ_JAELTV010001254.1 GCF_016429005.1 Pedobacter sp. ASV19 | reverse complement strand
CTCCCTACACCGGCTAACGTTCGTCGGCAGCGTCAGATGTGTATAAGAGACAGGTTTTGTTACTTATATTTAAATTTCTTGAATATGTGTATAAACCAACTCTCAAAGCCTGGATTATTAAATGAAATTTTTAAACTTCAAAAGCTATTCAGAACTTCAATTCGAAAGGATCTTTAACACTTATAAGCGACAGGTTTATACCCAGGTTTATGCAGTTGTTAAATCTGAATATGCAGCAGAAGAAATTACCCAGGAGATTTTTATTAAACTTTGGGAAAATCAGGAGCGTTTGAAGGATATAAAAAACCTCGATGCTTATCTTTATACCATCTCCCGAAATTATGCACTGAATTATCTTAGAAAAATTGCCAGCAATCTGAGAATGACAAATGAACTGAAGCGTATTGCTGTTACTGTAGACAATAATACAG
>NZ_JAELTV010001253.1 GCF_016429005.1 Pedobacter sp. ASV19 | reverse complement strand
GTCTTTTGATGATGATCATTATCAAAAGACTTAGCCACAAAAGACTCCTGATCCTTTGACTGTGCGGGCAGAATATGAATTCCACTTGGTTTGAATAATTCATCTGCAGTAAACCGGTTAAATGGAACCCCTGCAAGTTTTTCGACCAGCTTTTGCTGCAAAATAATACTGGCATTACCATTTGTATGCTGCAGCAGGTCTTTAACACTCATTTTCTCGGCCCATTCAGGTAATTCTGAAAGATATTTAGATAATTTATCTTCAACACCTAATTTTCCGCGCTCACTCAACATCATTATACCAACTGCGCTGAATTCCTTAACGATAGAACCAAGGAGAAATTTGTACTGATCTGTTAGCCTGTTCTTCTTTGTTGCCTCTGCAAAGCCCATCGATCCTTTGTAGCTGTCTCTTATACACATCTCCGAGCC
>NZ_JAELTV010001252.1 GCF_016429005.1 Pedobacter sp. ASV19 | reverse complement strand
GAAGGCCGTAAATGCGAGTTTGGTAAGGACAAAAAGGATATTTCGCTCAAAACTTCATATTTTCCTTTCTGGTTTTCTACTGTAAATTCCGGTTAATTTATTTTTTTATTTTTTTCTGTGTCATTTGGGTGAGTTATGATACTTGTTAATAAATGGTCATATAAAAATGATAAAAACAACAGATAGAGTAAGACTTCAGGAGATTGCCCATAAATACCTTCAAGGCAAATTGAGCAAGGAAGAAAAAATTGAATTTGACCGTTGGTTTAATCAAATGACTGTTGAATCCATAGAAGTATCACCTTCAAATGCACAACATGAAGATGCCCATAGGGAGGCCATTCTCAAAAGAATTAGAAAGGAAATAGAGGCCAGCCGTCCCAAAACCCTAAAAATGTGGAGGAATATTGCTGCTGCTATAGCCATCATTC
>NZ_JAELTV010001251.1 GCF_016429005.1 Pedobacter sp. ASV19 | reverse complement strand
CCCTTTTTCAAGCAGAAGACGTCAGACGCGATAGAGCTGCCTGTCTCGTGGGCTCGGAGATGTGTATAAGAGACAGACTCACTGTAGTCACCAATAGTTTTCCTGTAGCCTCTGTTCTGGAGGATCATCCAAAAATTGAAGTGTTGTTTATTGGAGGAAGGTTAAATAAGACCAGCTTCTCTACAACAGGATATGAAACCATTCAAACTTTGAGAAGCATCAGAGCTGATATTTGCTTTTTGGGTGTATGCAGTATCGATTTGAATTATGGAGTTACTGGCGTAGATTACGAAGACAGTCAAATTAAGAAAGCTATGGTAGAAACTTCGAAATATATTGTCGCATTGTCTACTTCCGATAAGCTCAATACTTCAGAATCCTTTTACATCTGCGCTGCCAATCTGCTTAACGTCATTGTTACGGAAGCTGAT
>NZ_JAELTV010001250.1 GCF_016429005.1 Pedobacter sp. ASV19 | reverse complement strand
GCTGAACTCTCCAAAAGTATAACTCAGGTCTCCAAGAAGTTCCCGGTCTATACTTGAGGCATCCAGGACACCGGGGATTTTTTTTACGGCATCAATAGCAAAATTCACATTGTTTCTGAATTTTCCTTCGGTTTCAAAATAGACTACATTATCTTTTTGGTACCCCTGGTTTTTTGTCTGTACATATTCAATCTGCTTATAGATCACAAATACACCTACAATTAAAATTACCGATAAGGTAAATTGAAAAACAACCAATCCCTGGCGTGTCCATAATGCTCCGGAACTCAGGCTGAGTTTCCCCTTTAAAGCAGAAACCGGCTTAAGTCCTGAAAGATAGAGTGCCGGATAGCTTCCAGATACCAGACCTGTAAAAATGGTTATGGCAAGTAGAGATAGAACAAGTGAAGGACTATAATGCAGGCTGAGTTC
>NZ_JAELTV010001249.1 GCF_016429005.1 Pedobacter sp. ASV19 | reverse complement strand
CGGCTAAGTTCGTCGGCAGCGTCAGATGTGTATAAGAGACAGGTCTTTCGGATTGCCACAAAGGCGTAGTCGCATTTTTTTTGTTTGTAGTAGAAGAGAAATTGAGATAGAACTTACAGAAGAAGCAATTGTGAGGAACTTTAACAACATTGATCAGCACAGTTTATGTACTTATACTAATGTTTTAGATATTTTAGAAAAAGAGGTTAATCAAAAATATTACTTGTCAGAAAAGATAAAACACACAATACTTGATGGAGGCTCTAAAAATTTCTGGAGCAAATCCCAGATTGACCTGGATATAGCAAGGACACTAACTGCTACAATGGTAAAAATGCATAGGGCATGCCCTGTCTCTTATACACATCTGACGCTGCCGACGAACGTTAGCCGGTGTAGATGTCGGTGGTGGGCGGGGGGTGATAGGGGGGG
>NZ_JAELTV010001248.1 GCF_016429005.1 Pedobacter sp. ASV19 | reverse complement strand
AGGAAGGACCGGATGAAATATCCATATTCATATTATCTAATGGGGTACATACAGATATTGTTGTGCCTGTTAGGAATGAAATGATGGACTGGACCAGTATTACCAAATTCGAGGATACAGAATCAAAAGATACAACGTTTAAATACGTAGCTTTTGGTTGGGGAGATAAAGGTTTTTATCTGCAAACGCCGGAATGGTCAGACTTAAAGTTTAGTGTTGCATTTAAGGCTATATTTCATTTGGGTAGTACAGCTATTCATGCAGACTTTTGTAAATCAATGCAGCCTGGAGAAAATTGCAGGGAAATCAAGCTGAGTAAGGATCAATATCTAAAACTGGTGCGTTACCTTAAAGAGAGTTTTAGTTACAATGATGCTGGAGAACCAATACAGATCTATGTTCGAAAAGGCAAAAAAGGGTACGGGGAATATG
>NZ_JAELTV010001247.1 GCF_016429005.1 Pedobacter sp. ASV19 | reverse complement strand
TTTTCTAGGGAATACCTACTCCAAGGGAGACCAGCATATATTCGATTGTGCAAATCAAAAAACAAATGCAGGCAATCCGAATGTATGGAACTGGGTTGCTAACAACCACCATTTCACTAAGGTTGTTGCAGACCTGTTCGCCACCCAGCCCGGTGCTTAAGGACAGATAAAACCATCTTACTTAAATCAGAGGCTTGACACTGTTCAGCCAACATTTCATAAAGCTTGCTCTTGGTATAACTGGATTTCACTAAGCAGTCAAACTGTTCCTGAAGCATTTTGATAACTTCTGCCTTCCATAACAACTGCGCAATAGTATAGGAGTTTTGGTGGTCGTTTTTTGTACCTTTTCTAACCTCTTCAAATCTTATCTCTTGAAGTTCATTACAAAC
Organism: Pedobacter sp. ASV19; assembly: GCF_016429005.1. Lineage (GTDB taxonomy): Bacteria > Bacteroidota > Bacteroidia > Sphingobacteriales > Sphingobacteriaceae > Pedobacter. The sequence goes on along the minus strand of NZ_JAELTV010001247.1, from coordinate 40 downwards.
AATTTTGAATACTCCCCACCATTCAGGAACGTGTCTTAGC
>NZ_JAELTV010000012.1 GCF_016429005.1 Pedobacter sp. ASV19 | reverse complement strand
CCCCCCCCCCCCCCCCCCCCCCCCCCCCCCCCCCCCCCCCCCCCCCCCCCCCCCCCCCCCCCCCCCCACCCCCCCCCCCCCCCCCCCCCCCCCCCCCCCCCCCCCCCCCCCCCCCCCCCCCCCCCCACAAAAAATTTTTTTACGTTCGTCGGCAGCGTCAGATGTGTATAAGAGACAGGCAGTAACTTGGTGGTTACTGATCACATAATTGTACCATCCAATTGTAGTTCCGGTGTTGTATCCGATCACTCCGCCGGTTAATGCGGTTTTTGACGTAGATCCGCTAACGGATCCAAAAGCCACATCAGCATAATAAAGATCAAACTTGGCACTGTTCACTACAAAATCACCGGTTGCTGAGCCCTGGAATTTAAAATCATAAGTACTTGAATTTCCTCCATCGCTGTTCACAATGCTATAATAATACGTACTGGCTTTTGAAGCCCATTTCGTCGTATCCGTTAAATCAGCAACGGTTCCCTGGTGGAAATTACGCACATTATATACGCCCGATACCAAAGCTATCGTTCCTTTTGTAGTAGCCTCTGTAAAAGCAGTTGGTGTACTGGTAACAGGCGAAACGGCAAGACCATTAGCTGTACTAAGCTTTGTATCAGCTGGTGCAGTAGAATTTTCTTTTTTACATGAAGCAAGGACACTTAATGTTACAACGGCAATTGCCAGGGTTTTGATGTTAAAATTTTTCATTTTTAATGGATTTTCGCCACCTTTGCTCATTGTCAGCAAATTGGCTGGTAAATAAAATTTGTTTAGTGCAGGAAATAGATAAGCCTATACCACCGTTGATTTGCGATTGAGGTGAGCTGTAGTATTATTTATTTTCTGCATTTTTTGTTTGTAGGATGATATAATTATTTAATTGAACACGATTTTATGGGAACCCTTACTTGATATTAAGGTCCTTTGAACCATTTTTCTGAATGGCAAATTTAAAATTGATGAAACCCGGCTTATTACTCCTGGTCGGATTTTCCGGAGCATCTTTGTACAAGCTGTAAATCACGACCTTGGCGTAATTTCCTTTTGCTGTACGTACCAGTATCGGCCGAGGCAAAGCATAAGCAACATGTTGTTTCGTGTCGCCAGGTGCATCGGGAAACAGTTCTCCGTAGAAATCATACCAGGCCCAACCGTCTTCACTTCCCTGGAAATGATCCAGTTGTACAAAACCATTGGTTAAATACTGGTCATCGCTCACGGCTGTAGTCACAGCATTAAAAGCCTGATCAAAAAGGCTTCTTGGCGGAATGCTTTTGATTTTCTTATTGGCTTTGTCATAATATTGCGCATCTATGGTTTCATTCTGAACCAGATACAATCCACCCTTACCTGGTCCACCATAACCAACAGAATACTGCGCTGAACCATTATTTGCAGATAAACTACTGTTATAAGTGCCCAGAAAAGCAATATCCCAGTTCGCCGTTTGCCGCTCAGCCTCAGGAACAATTCTGTTGGTCTCCAGGCTATAATAGAATGTCTTTGCTGTACTGTTTCCATTGGTAGCCGTATCCAGACTAATATTAACAGCCGTATAAACGCCCGTAGTCACTTCTTTAGCGGGTTCTCCTTTTCCTGGTACTTCTTCCGGCGTCGCCTCACTCCCTTTTGAGCAGCTCATGACCAGTAAAGGGAGCCCAAGTGCCAGGTATAATAATTTGTTTGTTTTCAATTTCATATATGATCAGATTATTCGTTCGTTTTTAAATTTCTGCTGCCATCTTCCTGTACAAAATACCGGAAGGTAAAATAGGGTGCCGGCCAGTGCAGGTCAGAGACTACTGCCGGATTTCCCTTGTAAATATTCAGCAATTCCAGTTTAGCGTATTTACCTTCTGCAGTGAGCAGTATGAATGTTCTGTTTTTTACCGGAATGGAAATATGCGTCTTCAAATCGTAGAAGTACCAACCCGAATTGTAAGGCTGGGGATATTTGTCCCACCCCACAAAACTGAGGTTGTTTTTTTTCATATCTTCTGCAGAAGGGGCTTCCTCTACCAGTTTATAGGGTAAGTTTACAGAGACGATCAATCCTTTTCCAGGACCTCCATATCCTGGACTTTTCCTGTCCGTTCCGTTATTGATCACCACCATAGAATTATAGACACCTGTAAAACCGATGTCCCAGTTTAGCGTTCTGGCATTTTCTACCGTATCGGTTATTTTCTCCTTCCTTTTAAAATTAAAATACCAGTCTTTAAAAGGCCGTTTCACCTTTCCATCAATTCCATCTGCCATAGAAGCACCGATATCTCCTTCCAGATCATTGATTACAGTACTTTTTCCATCCTCCAGATCTGGCCGGTCTTCCTTTTTAGTGCAGGCAGTAAAAATGCTGCCTATCACCATTATTGCAGCTATCAGCTTAGTATTCCTCATGACCTGTCTATTGATTTATCTGTTATATTTTTAAAAAATCTCCAGCTCAGCCCAAGTACAATTGCCCTGCCCTGTTGCGCTGGCATCAGCTGATCTCGGTAGTCCATTATATTATCTACCGAGAACTGCAACTGAAGATGTTTTTGATAAAGCGTTTTCTGTACAGCCCCGCTCAGCAGAAAAAAAGAGCGAACGAAAGTATCATAGGGATCCAGAAAATTATTTGCCCTGTTGGCTTCCATAAATCCATATTTACTTCTGTAATTCACCCTGAAAGATCCTGACCAGCCTGTTTTCTCTTCGGCATAAGTGAATTTAATATTGGCCATATGCCTGGATCTGTTGTTCATTCCCAGGTAATCCTTCCGGGTAGATCTTCTCATATCATACAAAGCCGGATCATAGACCAGGGCATAAGGTCCGGTACCCGCTTTAATGGAGTCAACCACTCCTTTATCTACTGCATACAACAGCTGATAGCCAGCCGATATGTTCAAAGATTTACTGAGGGTCCAGTTTAATCCGATCTCTGTACCCGCCATATAGGCCCTGGCAATATTCATATAGGAATACACCTGCTGGCCGTTTGTTTTCAGGGCCACCTGTTCAGAATTAATAAAATTCCTGAGGTCATTATAAAACACATTCACATCCAGTTTAACTGAACCAAAAGGAGAATACGTAAAACCTCCGCTATAAGAAACCGAACGCTCCGGCTTCAGATTTCCGATCTGCCTGGCAATAGGAAAAACATTAGTAATCTGTCCTGCATCTTTAAGAATCTGAATCTCCCGCCAGAATTCTTCGGCACCAAGCACAGTATAACCTGTCTGAACATTGGTGAATACCAGATAGAGCTGTTGGAAATTAGGTGTTTTAAAGCCCGTACCCACTGCGGCTTTCAGCACCAGGTTCTTCATCGCCTGATAACGCAATCCTGCACTTGGATTTAACTTTGCACCATATTTATCATGATCATCATAACGGGCTCCTCCAATAAATGAAAGCCTCCCGGACAGTTTCCAGTCTACCTGGCCATAAGTAAAGTAATTCGCCATACTCTTCGAACCCCGATACGCATTATTGTCTAACAATTCGTAAGCGCCACCCGCCCCAGCAGTCAGTTCTATACCAGGCGATAATACCCGGGCACCCTGCACTTCGAAACGGTGCAGATATTGTTCAAACTGATTACCAGGAATCAAAGTTCCACTGTTCAAGTCTGTGATGCTCTGATTGGTCTGGTAACGGGTAAGATAATATTGAGCTTTTAGGTTTGTACCGTCATTAAAGTTCGTATTGAGCGCAATTGATCCATTCAAATCATACTCGTCAAGTATATCCTTACTTGGCATTACACCATAGGAAACTTCATTTACCGAATGCCTGGCGACATAACGTCCGTTGAAGTTTAAACTGCTTTTATCTGTCAGCAGATACCGGCCACGGCCCTGTAAAGCATAGCTATCAAAAGGAGGTGCCGTTTTACCTTCTTTCAGGTAGGGATTAGAATTAAAACCGTCGGTCCGGTAATAATTACCAGAAAAATAAGCAGAACCTCTTTTACCAGCAAAGGGCGTTTCCCCTTCCAGTGTTGCGTCGATCATATTAAAACTACCATAGCGTAAAGCAGCCATTCCCTGCGGCTCGGTTATATTTTTACGGGTAACAATATTTATGACCCCGGCAAGGGCCTCACTACCAAACAAACAGGAAGAAGCACCTTTAATGATCTCTATTCTTTCAATATTTGATACGGTAATTCTGGACAGATCGAAGTTTCCGTTATTCCGGCCAACCATAGGCTGCCCGTCAATCATAATCATGGTATAGCCACTGTCAAAACCCTGCATTTGCAGACCAACAGCCCTGCTTCCTGAACCAATATCACTCACAATAGCCAAACCAGTCTGCTCTTTTAGTACCTCGTCCAGTCTTCTGCTGCCCATCATTTCTATTTCTTTTCGGGTAATGACCTGACTCGGCATGGCTGTCTTCATCATGTCAATTAAATTATCCGGATTATGATGTGCCCCTGCAATCTCCACTTCGTCGAGTGCCTTATTCCCTGCCTTTAACTTGATCGTTATTGATTTATTTTTCCCGGCTTCGATCTCTATTTCCTCTCTATGGCTTTCATATCCGATTGCAGTCACCGCAAGTGTATAGGTACCCGCATATAAATGCTCCAGGGTAAACTTTCCTTTCGCATCACTAAGCGCCCTTTTATGATCGGGGTCTACCGTAACAGCAATACCCTGCAAAGGAACTCCTGCCTCATTAATAATGATCCCGCTTAATTTGCCCTTCACTTCCGCGGCATAGAGTGGATGCGATACAAAAGCAAACAACAACAACAATCGATACTTTATAGGGATAAGATTAAGCATTAACATAGTTATTTTTAATCAGTCTAAATAAGACTACAAATATGATTACATTTGTCAATAATCAAGCAACGCTAGCGGGATTTTTTTTAACTATTTCGGGATTACATTAACGGATTCGGGATTAATCAAACATAAAATAATGACTAAAACAAAAAAATCCAGGAAACAGAAAATAAACTAAACAACTATAAAACAACTAATTAAAAACAAAAACAATGATAAAAAATCGCTCTATATCTTATTTTTCAACAGTAATACCGATTACGGTAATGGGGATAAAATTATTTGGAATCATTTTAATTAAGACTTCCTTTGCATATGAATTCATTGTAAAATCTTTTAAAATGACTAAAATTTATCTCCTGTTTTTCCTAATGACTCTTGGATTTACAGCCATGGCTCAACCTCCAAAACGGGTCATCACTTTAAGCGGGGCACTTACCGAAACGGTTGATGCATTGGGCTCAGGTGCTAAAATTGTAGCTGTGGATGTGACCAGCACTTATCCTGCATATATCAATAAATTACCCAGGGTAAGCCAAACCAGAAGTGTCTCAGCTGAATCCTTGCTTTCCTTTTCTCCAGATCTTATCCTTGCCCCTGAAGGCGCCATCAACAAGGCTACTGAATTTCAGTTAAAATCTGCAGGAATCAACGTGATCACTATAGTCCAGGAATATTCTGCTAAAGGAGCAACAAAATTCATACGTCAGGTTTCCTCTGCAATCGGGGCCCAAACCAAAGGAGAAGAATTAGCTGTACAAACAGAACAGAACCTGAACAAAGCACTCGATGTGGTAAAGAAAAACCAAAAAAAGCCGAAGGTCTTGTTTATATATGCCCGGGGCACAGGTGTAATGATGGTTGCCGGAAAGGATACCAGTATGGATGCAATCATCAGACTGGCCGGTGGTAGAAATGCAGCAGAAGGCTTTTCTAAATTCAAACCATATACGACAGAGGCACTGATCAATGCAAATCCAGATCTGATCCTCCTGTTTGACTTCGGATATAAAAGCCTGGGCGGAATGAGCAGCATTCTGAAAATGCCGGGGGTAGGTTTGACCAATGCAGGAAAAAACAAGCGGATTATAGAAATGGATGGAGAATTGCTGGTCAATTTTTCCTCCCGTTTACCTCAGGCCATCACCCAATTAAACAGCAAATGGTAAGAAAGAGACTGTTCCTGTATGTTTTTCTTGTCGCAGCACTTTTTATTGCAGCTGCTTTTTCAATGAGTCTTGGTGCGGTAAAGATACCGGTAAGGGAAATTTTCCTGATCCTTGGCAAGAAAGCGGGCTTGTTTACGCAGTACACCGTCTCCGAAAGATTTGAAGGTGTGCTTCATATCGTGCGTATTCCCCGGGTACTACTGGGTTTACTGGTGGGTGCTGCCCTTGGAATTTCAGGTACAGCCATCCAGGGCATTTTCAGAAATCCGCTTGCGGAGCCCAGTTTGATCGGAATATCTGCGGGCGCATCCCTCATGGCGGTCATCATTATCGTTATGGAAATTTCTTTGTTTGCAGGTCTAAGTAATTTACTCGGTTATTACCTGCTCGCTTTCGGTGCTTTTGCAGGTGCAGGCCTTGCAGCACTTCTTGTTTATCAAATTTCCAGAACAGAAGGAAAATCAAATGTGGCCACTATGCTCCTGGCAGGTATTGCCATCAATGCGCTGGCTGGTGCACTCACAGGATTGATTACTTTTGCTGCCGATGACCAGCAACTGAGGAACATCACCTTCTGGATGCTAGGCAGTCTGGCAGGTGCAACCTGGGAAACTGTGCTGTCCATCCTACCTTTCATCCTCATTCCTCTTGCACTACTGCCCCGCATGGGCAAAGCGCTTAACACCTTTGCCCTGGGTGAAGTTCCGGCCAGTCAGCTCGGTTTAAAAGTCAATTCCGTAAAACGCAACATTGTTATTCTGGCTACGATGGCAGTGGGTGCATCTGTTGCCGTTTCAGGTATCATCGGTTTTGTTGGTTTATTGGTTCCACATACGATAAGACTTGTCATCGGCGTTGATCATAAACACGTATTGCCCGCATCAGCACTACTGGGTGCATTGATGTTAACCCTTGCAGATTTATTATGCAGAACACTCATTGCTCCGGTAGAACTTCCAATTGGAGTAATTACGGCACTGTTAGGTACACCTTTATTCCTGTATATATTAATTAAAGACAAAAAGAAATTCGCCTTATAATATGCTGACTGCAGAAACCATAACCTACCAAATTGGCAGAAGATCCTTACTTAAGGATATTTCTTTCAGTGTCCGCCCGGGCGAGTTGCTGGTGATACTGGGAGCCAACGGCGCTGGAAAATCAACTTTACTTCGCAACCTGAGTGGAGAGCTGAAACCGTTGAAAGGTACCATTCAGCTAAAAGGCAAAACGATCAGTAGTTATTCTACTAAAGAACTGGCAATGTTGCGGGCAGTAATGAACCAGCAAAACATCGTCAGTCTGCCTTTTTCAGTGGCAGAAATTGTCATGATGGGCCGTTATCCGCATTATAAAAATCACCCCACAGAGAAAGACCTTCAGATTGTTGAAGAAGTTACCCGTCTCACAGGCATTTCTAATATGGCCGAGCGATCTTATCCAACCCTTTCGGGAGGAGAACAGCAAAGGGTACAACTGGCACGCGTTCTTGCCCAGGTATGGGATATCCCGAACGCCCTATTGCTTATGGATGAACCCGTAGCAAGTTTAGACATTCAATATCAGCAGCAGACACTTGCTGTTGCAAAAGACCTCGCCAAAAGGGGATTTATGGTCATCAGCGTGCTGCACGACATCAATCTGGCCGCCCAATATGCAGACCGGATCCTCCTGCTTAAAAATGGCAGAAAATGGTACGACGGAAGTGCCGCTGAAATTTTAACAGCCAAGAATCTTTACGAGATCTTCGAAATAGATTCAGATGTATATACCAATCCACGGACACTCAAACATTTTTTCATTCCCAAAGATGTACACCTTAATTCAATATGATGATGACAAATGAAACCACCTCCCAGGAAAAAAAACATCCCCTATTTAAATGGATAAAAAAAATAGGTTTATGGGGCTTTCTCTTCTTTCTTTTGAAAGGGATTATATGGCTTATTCTTGGCTATTGGGTAATCAAATAAAGCCTTATAAGAAGAAGATCTTATAAGGCTTTAAAACCAGCAAAATGCCTGTCAATTATTCTGCAATCAGCAGCAGACCTTTTCCTTTTTCAATCTTTACCGGCTGTCCTGAAGTGTAACTTGCAGCATGCTGGAATTTATCAATTTCCGGAGCATGGAGTTTTACCCTCGCCGGATCAATTCCCAGCTTAGCCCAGTCTACCTGCAAATTGACCTCCACATCTTTATCTGCCCAGCTGGCCAGGGCAATCATAGACTTCCCTTTGTTTTTATAAACAGTCGCCAGTACAGCAGACTCCCCCGTCTTTACCGGACAATTGTCGCTCCAGTAGCCAATCATTTCCGATCCTTTTAAACCAAAATCACTCCAGGCTTTCCATAGCGGTTTAGGATCACTTCCCTCAGACCATCCCAACCTGCTGGTCATTCCGTAGATCATCCCTCTCCACGGATTTCCATCATCCTGAAGCATCTCTCCCATCAGACCAAAAGGAATCCCGCTTACTTCCGTTAAAAAGAAATCAGGATTATTTTTCTGATAGTCGAAATATTCTCCAAACCACAAACGGTTCAGATAAGGAAAATGCTCCATGTATAAAATAGCACTGTTGTTAAATCCATCACTTTTATTATACTGATTTGCAGAGTGTAAATCAATAATACCCGGATGCCCATTTGCGGTCAGCACCCGTTTGATCCTTTTCATCGTAATCCGGTCAAAGGCCACGTCGTCCAGGTAAATCCCATCAATCCCTACATTGTTGACCAACCAGTTCATGCCTTCCACATAATAATTATGCCATCGGTTCATTCCACTATTGATAATAGCTGCATCTTTAATTTCAGGAACAAACCAGGCTGCAATATAATTGCTGTCCAGGTGCTCCTGCAGCCAGCTAAAGCCTCCCCCCGGTCCAGGAGAATAGACTTCCGTACCTAAACTTCGTAAAGCAGGCAATTCATAAGCATGATTCGAAAGCTCCCTCACCGTATTGTAAATCTTAACTTTTAGTCCTCTGGAGTGCGCCTCATCAATATAGGTTTTCATCTTTTTAGACTCTATAAAAGGATAATTGATCCAGGGATTGATCGGTGTCGCGTGATGAATATTCACCACAGTAGCGCCGGTCTCCCTGATGGTGCTGAGGTCATTATATTTATGATAAAAACGGTTGTCCCACTGAAAATCAGTATTGATCAAATGGAAAGGAGTAATCAACAGGTTGAAATTATAATACAGAGACTCTCCCTTTTTCATAGACCTGCTTCCGGTATAATTGTCAGACAAAACAGACTTACCTTTCAGATTGATTTGTATACCCCCTTTGTTTTCATTTCCCCAGGATGCGGGTAACAATAAAGGTTTCTGTAAATAGAAATTGGTATTCAGCGGACGACTATATTTCTCATCCCGAAGGTTATAATACAATCCCGCATTTACCTCCCCTATCCAGGCCGCATCCTGATTTTTATGGGCAACATCCCAATGCCATTTCACCGTATCTGGTCTCCGCCCTCCCTTTTCTCCCAGGCCCATTAAATACTTTGCAGCGCTCTTATCAAAGGGAATATGAAAATTCACGTTGCTGAAATCTATATCCCTAAGCGCAGTTACTTTAACAACATAATGCACATAACCATCAAATTCAAGACTGCCCTCTATATTCATTTGCACATTTTCAGAAGTATTAACTGCAGTCCATTTTACAGTCCCAGCTTCTTTACTGATGAACTTAAAATCTGATGCCTTGAACTTCTCTTCCTTTTTATCATCCGTATGAAAATGAAAATGGATAGGCTCTGCAAGAATATTATGCGCAGTCTCCGAATAACCCGTCATCTCACTGTTGAAAAAGGTTTGAATCTGTTTAGGAAACCCATCTTCATTGATCTCCAGTTTTCTGCCCAGTAAGGAGATGACATTCCCTTGCACCGTAAGCGGAGTATAAGGCGCAACTACAGTATTGCTCTGAGCCATCGTCGAATTCAGCCAGGTCAACCGGGTTTGTTTGTCAGGCTCATTTACGCCGTGATCTTTACTCTGTTGCCCCGTAACGGTCAGTTGAATCTGCACCGCCTGCGGCTTTTGTCCGTCCGCTGTCACTGTGAAGATCCCTTTATAAACACCAGCAGCCTGGCCCTGCGGAATATTGACCGTACACCACATCGCCTGAATCTTTCCGGTCGAAAGGTCTACATTTTTCAACAAGGGCTTCGCATCATAGGTCGTTCCTTTTGTATTGATACAGTTCATCAAAGCCGCAGCAATAGACTGACCTGAAGCATTTTTCAAATCTGCAAAACGGACTTGTATATTTTTTAAGTCTTTCAGTGCATAGACACCTAATTGCAGCGCATAGTTTTCCCCTTTGTCTGCTACACCGTTAAAAGAATTCCTGTTTTTCTTTTCTATCCAGCGAAGGGGCAAGTCATTTTCCATCTTAATAGGGAACATCCGGTCTTCCGGAAACACCACAAATGCTTTACCACTATTTTGTTTCTTTATAATTTCTGTTTCCTGTTGAGTAGCGATCACTTCCATAGGGAAAAAACTATTGAAAGCATTGACAGACTGGATCTCCAGGGCCTTTGCATTCAGGGGTACTGAAACTGCCTTTGATAACCAGGTCTCATCTGTTGCCTTTACCGGTTTCAGATATACTCCTTTAGGATAATTATCCCGCCCTTCATTTTTATAAGGCATGTAGTAGATAAAATAATCGCCAGAACCTTTAGTGGCCTCAAACCATATTTCACCATGTTCACGGGTTATGTTTCTCACCAGTACATTCGGAATTCTAAGACCGCCCGCATCGGTGACGAAGATTGCTTTCTTCTGGGGGTTCAAATCTCTCCTTCTCCAGTCCACTTTTACATGAGCTGTACCTGGCTGGCCGTTATAATGTACCAGAACCCTATGGTTCCCCAGAGAATCAGCATTCCAGCCATCATTAGAACTGGTATATTTCAAAGTTTGCGCCTGAAGTCCTGTACCGGTCAACAGCATACATACAGCTAAAAAAGTTAATTTCATTTGGATTATATTCTTCCCTTAAAAGTAAGAATGTTTTAGAATAATCCCGGGTAAAGCTCCTGCATTCATTTGATTTGTTACAATAACAACACGCTTAAAGCACTTTTACCTTCAGATAACTTGGATGAGAAGATGAAGTGAAAACTTTATGTGTCTCTGCTTTAAAATCAGTATCCTGAGCTTTCATAATGTCCTGAAATTGCTGTGTATTCCGGTCAATCAAGGGAAACCAGGTACTTTGAAGCTGAACCATGATCCGATGTCCCTTTTTGAACGTGTGCAATACATCCTGCAGTTCAAAATTCACCCTGCTCACCTTTCCAGGGGTAAATGGCCGGGGACGATCAAAACCTCTTCTGAATTTCCCCCGCATCGCCTCACTTCGTACCATTTGCTGATACCCGGCCATCAGCACATCTTTTGCGGTCCATTTGTTATTTTGAGCAGAATCGGGATAAACATCAATCACTTTGACCACCCAGTCTGCATCTGTACCTGTGGTAGAAACCCGTAAGTGCGCCCAGATATCACCTGAAAGCGTCAGGTCATCCGTTAGCACATCCGTCTGGTAAGTCAATACATCGGACATGGCTGAAGCAAACCTCTGGTCCGCCGTCATATAATCCCGGTCCATATCCATCGTCTTACGGTTGATAAACGGAACAGGTTTATTGGGATCCGAAATAAATTCATTAAAACTATCTTCCTTTCCGGAAGGTGCCGTAAAAGACAATTTACCGCCCGGCAGGAAATATAAGTTTTTTTCCACTGCAGATTCAGGTGGCCAGGTATTGTAATTCTTCCATTGATTCTCACCGGTTTGAAAAACAGAAACTTTCGGGAGATCCAATGGCGTATCTTTCAAATAATGACTAAAGAAAGCAAACTCAATTTTTTCCCGGTAAAAAGGTCCAGTTGCTGCACCAAAATCAACGTCACCCAAATGATCGCCGTCTCCTCTCGCCCATCCACCATGGACCCAGGGTCCCATGGCAAAATAAACAGGCGTATTGGGGTTTCTTCTCTGAAGAACTTTATAGGTATGAATGGCTCCGTACAGATCTTCCGCATCATACCATCCTCCGGTAACCAATGTTGGCGTCTTAATATCATGCAAATGCTGCAGAACATTCCGGTCTTCCCAGTGCTGATCATAGTTTGGATGATCCATCATTTCATTCCAAAGTCTTATCGTATCCTGATAATATTTCAGGTTTGAATTGCGCATAGCCCCCATTTTCAAAAAAAAATCATAGCCATCGTTCGTCCCTGGATCAAATCCTTTTCCGGCTCGCTGCGTTGGTTTATCGTCCTGCCGGTTGGTAAAATAAGGATAAAAGCCAAAGTTAGCCACCAGCATAAAGGCACCATTATGAAAGGCATCATCCCGGTAAAGATTTGCAATAGGCGCCTGAGGAGAAGCAGCTGCCAGTGCCGGATGGCGACTCAACAGCGCCGTTGTGGTATAAAAGCCCGGATAGGAAATACCCCAAACACCAACCTTTCCATTATTATTCGGGATATTTTTAAGCAACCAGTCAATGGTATCATAGGTATCGGTACCTTCATCTACATCTTTACTTGTTTTATGCTCTTCCAGTTCAGGTGTCATTTCCTCATAAATTCCCTCACTCATCCAGCGTCCACGTACATCCTGGTAAACAAAAATATAACCATCGTGTGCAAACAGCGGGGAAGGCCCAAGGCTCGCCTTATACTGATCCGGACCATATGGACCGACACTATAACACGTTCTGTCCATCATAAAAGGATAAGCCACAGACTGATCTTTAGGTACATAAACTGAGGTAAACAACTTCTTACCGTCCCTCATCGGAATCTGATATTCATATTTCAGATAATGCGCTTTAATATAAGCTGCATCCGAAGGTGCATTCTGCGCAAAAGACTTCAAGCCAAAAACACAAAGCAAGACAAGAAAGATTGATTTCATCAGGTAAAATTTAATACGCGAATATAATTATTCTTCACGAGCTCTTCAGTTCCTCTTTATGTCAATAATCTGACTTTTCCACTGGCCTTCTTCAGCAGTCCGTGCTGTAACTTTACAATCACTTTATCATTGCAAAAATCTAATCCGGATATAATGGCCTTACTGAAAGATCTCTACTGCCCCGTTTTCTATAATCAACTCAGTAACAGCCTTTCCAGGATACTACCAGAATTTGATCAGCAATTATTTTTAAAGCGCATCTATACCGATGACTTCCGGCATATGGAATTAAAACAACGCATGCGCCATACCACCAATGCGATCCATGAATTTCTGCCTTCTACAGATTTCCCAAGCGCAGCACATTACCTTACCCAACTGGTGGGACAATTTAAAAAAGACGGTATCGCAGGTGACCTTGTTTTTATATTTTTACCTGATTATATCGAATGCCACGGTCTGGAATACTTTCATGCTTCAGTAGAAGCCATGGAACAGATCACCCAGTTTGTGAGCTGCGAATTTTCCGTACGCCCTTTTCTCTTGAAATATGGAGCACAGATGATGGACCAGATGCAGCGCTGGTCCTTGCATGAAAACCATAAAGTAAGAAGGCTGGCTACAGAAGGTTGCCGTCCAAGATTACCCTGGGCTATTGCCGTACCCCAACTTAAGCAAGACCCAAGCCCGATATTACCCATCCTGGAAAACCTCAAAAATGACCCTTCAGACTTTGTACGTAAAAGCGTAGCCAATAATCTTAACGATATTTCTAAAGATCACCCGGAGGTGGTTCTGGATATTGCCAGCCGCTGGAAGGGCTTCAGTAAAGAGACCGATGCCATCATTAAACACGGCTGCCGGACCCTGCTCAAACAAGGGCACTCCAAAATACTTAAACATTACACACTCGACAGCAAAGACATTGACTGCAGCGATTTCAAAATACTTACACCTGAAGTAAAAATTGGAGACCATCTTGAATTCAGTTTCCAGCTCAGAAACAAATCCAGATCTGCAAAAACCATTCGGCTGGAATACGCCCTTTATTACAAAAGACAAAACGGGAAAGCATCCCGTAAAGTTTTTAAGATCAGCGAAAAACTCTACCCACCGTCTGAAAGCATAGTTATCAACCGAAAACAAAGCTTCAAACTCATTACAACCCGGAAATTTTATGCGGGTATCCATCAGCTCTCCGTGATTATCAACGGAACAGAGAAAGAAAGTCTGGGTTTTAACCTGGTGTAGAAATTTGCTCCCGCTGTTCCAGCTGTCTGTCTTTTACCGAGCCATCTTCACTCACTCCAAGTTTCCAGTAGGCATAAGCATAGAGTTCTTCCCTTTCCCAACCCTTATCCTTGCGCAGATAATCACGGATATTTTTTACTGCAGTAAATTCAGCAGCTACGTATCCAAAACGGGTAGTCAGATGGTCCTCAGGTATTACCGTATGCTTAACTGCATCAGAAAGCAATGTACCTGTTCCCGGATGCTCATTGTATAGCCAATTGATCTGTATACCTTCAGGGGCAATCAGATGCTGCAGATCTGCTTTATCCTGAACCTCTATATGAGCAATTCCTTTAGCTTCTGCCGGCAAGCTTTCTAAAATAGCAGCGAGTACCGGAATACCAGTTCCGTCTGCAACCAGAAGATACCAGTCGGCCTTTGGATAGAGTGTATTGTTTTTGTCTTTCATGGCTACTCCAAGTGCATCACCCGGTTTTGCAGCAATTGCCCATGCAGAAGCTGGTCCGCTATCACCATGCGCCACAAAATCGATCACCATTTCTTTCTTTTCCAAATCAAAAGCCCGGTGTGTGTAGGTCCGGACAAAAGGTTTGACCTCCTCAGGAGGATGAATCCATTCATTTGTCTGCACATCATAAGCCGGAAAATGCACCTGATCTATGCCAGCAGGAGGAATAAAGATTTTGTTATTTACGCCAATAGTCGTGTCTTTAAATTTAAGAATATCCCCGCCAGTCAGGGTAACCCGGATATAATGAGGCGTAACGTATTCTTTATCTTTTACAAAAAGTACAGCCTGTATAATGGATGGTTTATTTTCTTTTTCACTCATAAGGATTGAACCTTTCCCATCCCATGCAAAAATTCCAGAAGGGAAACTGAGACAAATATACATTATATAGAATCATTCTAAACAATGTGTTTCTTTATGATATTAAACTGACATTCCAGATACCAGAGGCCTTTGCAAATATATTTTACTAATTTTGCGATTTAGGAAACTCATTAAACCATGAAAATAGCCCTTAACCATAAGAGTCCGGTTCCGCTTCACATCCAGGCAGAAGAATTACTGCGCAGGATGATCAAGGAGCCAGAATTTCAGAATGGTAAACTACTTCCCAATGAGATTGATCTGGCCAACCAGCTTGCCATATCCCGCACAACTTTGCGCCAGGCACTGAACAAGCTGGTCTATGAGGGGCTGTTAATTCGTAAAAAAGGAGTTGGGACTAAAGTAGCAGATGCTTTGATCAGCTCAAAATCAACAAACTGGCTGAGTTTCTCTCAGGAAATGAAAGCCCGCGGAATCCCAATAAAAAACTTTGAACTTCACATCAGCTGGATTTATCCGGATGAGATACTGGCTAATTTCTTTAATATAAAAACAGACCAAAAGATATTAAAGCTGGAACGATTGAGAGGCCGCCCGGAAGGGCCATTTGTTTATTTTGTTTCTTATTTCCATCCGCGCACCGGATTAACTGGCGAAGAAGATTTCAAAAGACCACTCTATGACATCCTGGAAGCAGATTACAATATCGTTACAGAATTGTCTAAAGAAGAAATCAGTGCAAAAGCCGCAGATAAATTTATCGCTGCAAAACTGGAAACCGAACCCGGAAGTCCAATCTTATTCCGTAAACGTTTCGTTTATGACCAGGCAGACCGCCCGATAGAATATAATCTTGGCTATTACCGTGCAGATAGTTTTGTATATACGGTAGAAAGCAGAAGGGGCTAGCAAAGCCCCCCCTTATTATTTTACCTCTTTAGCTTCCAGTTCCGTAATTGCACTCCACAGCACACCTGCCTCACCTCTAAAGCTGGCGGAACCCTGTGGTTTATTATCTGGAGTATACCATTCAAAAAATCCTTTATTTTTAACCACACGATCTAACATGGGCTTCATCGCCTCACAAGCCTCTTTCAGCAAGTCATAACGGATGAGCTGAGAGACCATTCTTCCCCCAAACCAAGTCCAGTCTCCACCATTCTGATAAGAATATGGCCCCATACCCTGGTTTTTGAAAAAGCCCTTAGGGTACACGGGATAAATGGTCAAACCTATCGTTGCCGCATTCGCTTTCTTCACATTTTCCTGCATTTTATGGTAAGCAGTTTTAACTTCCTCCTTACTCAGCAGACCAGCCTCAATCGCAATAGCTGTGCCACCCTGATAATAAATCTCTGACTCCTTAAACGAAGACGGGAAAGGAGAACCATTTAAATAAATATGAGGTATAAATTTTTGTGCTTTTTGA
Organism: Pedobacter sp. ASV19; assembly: GCF_016429005.1. Lineage (GTDB taxonomy): Bacteria > Bacteroidota > Bacteroidia > Sphingobacteriales > Sphingobacteriaceae > Pedobacter. The sequence continues at coordinate 26,497 of NZ_JAELTV010000012.1, read as the reverse complement.
TCCCAAAGGTATTTACGAATATTGGCCGAAAGGCTTTTCTGAACGCCTGTCCAGTACTTCTGAGCCACAGGAGACAGACTTGCCATACTCAAAAAGTCCTTAATAGCAATCACAAACATCGCATTATCATAGATATCAATGCTCCGGTGAGAATTTGAATCCAAAACTACCCCCCAGCTATGTTCAGGCTGTACATCACCCCAATCTACCGTTGTAGCACCCCATACCAGCCCATATTTTTTCACAAATCTCTGCTTCAGCAAAAAGTCCATTGCCTGCTCCAGTCGCTTTTGAACAGATAGTCCACCAACAGTATCTTTCAATATGCTCTTGTCTCCTGTTCCCCTTATATATTTAGCCACAGCTTGAACTAAAGAAGTTTCCTGATCCGTCTCTACCGTATTCTTATGCCCGGCATATTCCGGCGCAAGTTTCGAATGATAAAAATCATAAGAAACACCTGCTTTTTTTGCAGGAATATAACCGTCCAGAATTCCGCCGTCAGGCTGCTGAAACTGAAAAAAAGTAATCAAATGTTTTTTGATTTGATCTTTGTCATTTACTTTACAGGCCACCGTAATAAAAGTATTTAAATCCCTGATCCAAACTTCTCCATAACCATCGCCAGCGGTAAATCCTTTTTTAATCAGCTGCTCAGCCATTCCCTTCACAGTATCTGCTAAAGGTCTGATAGCTCTAATTTCCCCAACAGCAGTTTGTTGCGCAGAACACGTTCCAATTAGGATGAACATTGCGAAGTTCAAAAACAATATCTTCTTCATCAGTATATAATTTTATTTTAAAGGTTATGAAGCTATCATGTGCAACCAAATTCTATTCTTATCGGTTTGTGTACTGCTGCACATGATGGTTTCATATTTACTAGTTTGTACATACATAGTTACATATTAAATTAATATGAACAAAATAATTTATACACTACAATAGATAATAGATGTAATAAAAACAGAACATCTGTTAAAAAACCTATATTAGTAACATCTGATACAGAACCGATGGTCAACAATTACGATAGAATTGCAAAGTATTATGATTTTTTAAGCCGTACTGTCTTTTTTAAAGCGCAGGTCAATGCGCAGACCGAACAGCTTCCTTTCATTCCTCCCGGGAGTAAGGTCCTGATCGTTGGAGGAGGAACCGGCTGGATCCTGAGCAAAATTGCAGAACTACAACCAAAAGGACTTCGCATCACCTATATAGAAATCTCCTCAGAAATGATTGCCCTGGCCAGGAAAAGAGATATTAAAGAAAACAGCATTGAACTGATCAACGCCCCGATAGAAGATTATCACACAAAAAAAACATTCGATATTATAATCACTGCATTTTTATTTGACAATTTCGGCCGGGAAAAAGCAGAACTCGTATTCCATAAACTCCATAACCTACTTAAGGCCGAAGGTTTATGGCTGTTTTCTGATTTTTCTTATCAGCCTAAAATTGGGAAAATATGGCAATACATGATGCTAAAACTCATGTATTTCTTTTTTAGAATAATCTCTAATGTCGAGGCCCGGGAACTACCGGATGTGGGCATTCACTTTAAAAAGAACAAGTATAAAAAGATTTCCAGAAAGCGGTATTACAAGAATTTCATCAAAGCGACCGTATATCAAAAGCCTGGTCTTTAAATAAAAAAACCAGGCAATCCTACCTGGTTTTTGTCAAACAAAACAAAACTTAGATCTAACCAAACATCTAATATTTTAAGCAGAGGACCTGCTCTGTGCCACCCACTTGTGGCAATTTCTTATTATCAAATGATCCCCTGATCATTACAATGCAAATATAAAATAAAATCTACTAATTTAATAGACTATTATTTATTTTTATATTTCCCTTAAAAAATAACTAATAATACTATCTATTTATCAACAAAAACAACCAAACATTACGAATACCATCAAACAACTAAAAAAAGACCGACATAAAATACCAATAGGAAAAGATCCGCACCACTTTTTAAATCTTAAATACATTCCTGTAGGATGTTTATTATCTTTGGATATGGGTATTAATTTAAAACAACTTGCCGCTGAACTTAAACTCTCCACCTCCACTGTATCCCGTGCACTTCATGACAGCCATGAAATCAGCACAGAAACCAAACAGCGGGTGAGAGAAATGGCTGAAAAATTAAGTTACCAGCCCAACCCCTATGCCAGCAGCCTGCGAAAACAAAAAAGCAAGACCATTGCGCTCGTCATTCCTGAAATAGACAATAATTTTTTCACGCTCGCCATCAACGGCATCGAAGAAATCGCGCAAAAGAAAAACTATCATGTGCTGATCTATCTGACCCATGAAGACATTAACAAAGAAATTGCCATTGCCAAACACCTGTTGAGTGGCCGCGTAGATGGCATCCTGATCTCTGTTACCAGTCAGACTGAAGAAATTGAACACCTGACCACGCTGTACAGTACAGGCATACCAATTGTTTTCTTTGACCGCATCTGTGACCAGATCGATACCGCAAAAATCACTACGGATGATTACGACAGTGGGTATAAAGCGACTCATCACCTTATAGAGGCCGGATGTAAAAATATCGCTTATCTCCAGGTATCCGAAACCCTGTCCATCAGCAAAAAAAGATTTGCAGGATTCAAAGAAGCCCTGCATAAAAATAATATCCCGCTGCAAACTGACCTGGTGCTTACCTGTGCAGAGAGTAATGAAAGCAATTATCAGCAGATCAAAAACCTTCTTCTTTCTAAAAACCGGCCTGATGGGATCTTTGCCTCGGTAGAAAAACTGGCCATTACCACTTATGAAGTCTGCAATGAACTCGGCCTGAAAATACCTGATCAGGTCAAGGTGATCAGTTTCTCCAATCTGGCTACCGCACCATTACTTAACCCCTCTTTAAGCACCATCACTCAACCTGCATTTGATATTGGCAAAAAAGCAGCAGAAGTCATGTTCAACATTATAGAACACCGCGCTGTAGAAGAAGCTAAAGAAACTACCATTCTAAAATCCAGCCTGATCTCCAGGGATTCCACCAAATAAAAAAGGGCACCCAACAGGTACCCTTTTTCAAAATATACATACAACTCTTCCTAAAACAAAAACTTCGTACTCAGGAAATTAGAGCTGTTGCTGTCAATGATCTCATTGATCAGCTGTTTATTACTCTCATTTAGTTTCGTGGCCACCAAAGAACGGATGGAAAAAGACCTCAGTGCATCTACTACAGACAAAGTACCTTCGGCACTGTCTTTTCTGCCCGTAAACGGAAACACATCCGGACCGCGCTGGCACTGGCAATTGATGTTCACCCGGCTCACCTGGTTTACTAAAGGATCAATCAGCGCAGCTACCTCCTCTTCATCATTACTAAAAATGCTCACCTGCTGTCCATGCGTAGATTCGATCAGGTACTCTATCGTTTCTTCCAGATCATGGAAAGGTACAACAGGAATAACCGGACCAAATTGCTCTTCCGTATACAGTTTCATATCCTTATTTACCGGGTAAACAATAGCCGGATAGACAAAAGACGCGACAGCAGTTCCACCGTGTTCGTTCACCACCCTTGCCCCATGAGCAACCGCATCATCTATACACGCTTTCAAATAAGCTGGTTTCTGCGGCTCAGGAAGCGGCGTTAAAGCCACACCGTCCACCCATGGCATTCCATATTTCAGGGCGGCAACCGCCTCAGACAATTGCTTTAAAAATTCATCCGCAAGTGAAGCATGAATAAAGAGGATCTTCAAGGCTGTACAGCGCTGTCCGTTAAAGGATAAAGAACCCAAAACCGATTCCTGCACAGCCAGTTTAAGGTCTGCTTTAGCTGTAATGATCGCGGCATTTTTTGCATCCAGTCCAAGGATAGCACGAAGCCTGTTGATCTTTGGATGCAGTTTTTTAAGTTCATTGGCTACTTTACTGGAACCAATTAAGGTCAGTACATTGATCTTACCTGATTTCATCAAGCCCGGAATGATCTTGTTCCCCCTGCCATAAATGGTATTTACCACCCCTTTTGGAAAACAATCACGAAATGCTTCCAGTAAAGGATAATGTAAAAGCGTACCATGTTTGGGTGGTTTAAACAACAAGGTATTCCCCATAATCAATGCCGGGATCAATGTGGTAAAAGTTTCATTTAAAGGATAATTAAATGGCCCCATGCAAAGTACCACACCCAGGGGAGATCTCCTGACCTGGGCCACAATTCCCTGTTCAATACTGAAGCGGGAAGACTGACGGTCCAGATCTTTTAAAGCATCAATGGTCGCATAGATATATTCTACCGTCCGGTCAAATTCCTTAACCGAATCTGCATACGATTTACCGATCTCCCACATCAGTAGTTTTACCACTTCGTTCTTTTTCTCCAGGATACGGTTCGTAAACTTCTCTACATGAGAAATCCGGCCGGCCACGCTCATGGTTGGCCACTCTCCTCTCCCATTGTCGTAGGCCGCTACAGCCGCATCCAGGGCTTCCATAGCCTCTTTTTCATCACATAAAGGATAGGTTCCGATCACTTTAGGTTTCAAACCGTCCGGACCTTTAATACAAACAGGGGAAACCACTGTATGTACATCTCCGGCCCAGGGATGCAGGGCGCCATTACTCAGGTACTCCCGCTGATGCAATTCGCCTTCCAGACGAAATGCATCAGGGATTTCATGCTCCGCTACAAAAATTGTACGGAGCTGATCTTCAAAATTCATTAGTTTTAGGTTATGATTGTTTAAATGATTAGGCTATAAATTCGTAATTGGTCTGTATTTAGGGACTAAAGATTTCATAACGATCCAGGCCACCAGGTAAGCCAGGGCGCAAATCGCAAACATAATGGTGTATCCGGTCTGGATATGACCAAGTCCCTTATAATAATCAAAAAGACCACCGCCCAGCTTAGACATAAAAACACCACCCAAACCACCAGCCATCCCACCAATTCCAATAACAGAGCCTACAGACTTTTTAGGAAACATATCCGAAACCGTCGTAAAAATATTTGCAGACCAGGCCTGATGTGCTGAAGCTCCAATCCCAATTAAAACCACCGGAAGCCATACACTAATATGTCCCAGCGGCTGGGCAAGCAGTACCAGCAACGGAAACAAGGCGATAATAAACATCGCTTTCATCCGTCCATCATAAGGCGCGTATCCTTTCTTCATAAAATACATAGGAAACCAGCCTCCGCCAATACTTCCAATCATCGTCATGCTGTACAGCACTGCTAAAGGAATCATAATAGCCGTATCATCCATCCCATACTGCACCTTCAAATAAGAAGGCAGCCAGAATAAAAAGAACCACCACACCCCATCGGTCATAAATTTACCGAAAGTAAATGCCCAGGTTTGTTTGTATTTCAACAGTTTAAACCAGGAAACCTTTTCCGCATCTGCTTCAGAAGCAGAAGGGACAATCGCATCCGCATCCGGATCACAAAGAATATAGTCCAGCTCGGCCTTAGACAAACGCTTTTGCTTTTCAGGCTTTTCATAAAAGATGAACCAGAAGATCAGCCATAAAAAGCCAACTGCACCAATCACCAGGAAGGCAGATTCCCAACCCCAGTTGTGCGCAATCCATGGCACGGTAAGTGGTGCCAGAATAGCCCCAACATTAGCACCCGAATTAAAGATCCCTGTTGCCAGAGAACGCTCCTTTTTAGGAAAATATTCTGCTGTTGCTTTAATCGCTGCCGGAAAGTTTCCAGACTCCCCGAAGCCCAGAACAGCTCTTGAAAAAATAAAGCCCAGAACAGAAACAGAAACACCCGAAATACCAATGATTCCCAGTAATGTGGCCAGGCCATGTCCAACAGGAATAGCTTTAGCATGCAGAATAGCGCCCAAAGACCAGACAACCAGAGCCACAGCATAGCCCCACTTTGTGCCTAGCCTGTCTACAATCCTTCCTGCAAAAAGCATAGAAACAGCATAGACCAGCTGAAAGGCCGCAGTTATATTTGCATAATCCGTATTTGTCCAGTTAAATTCCGCTTCCAACTTGGTATGCAACAGGCTAAGAACCTGTCTGTCAAGATAATTTACTGTAGTCGCAAAAAACAACAGGGCACAGATCGTCCAACGGTAGCGGCTCATTTTAGTATCGTTCATTATATTTGGTTTAGGTTGATTATCTTTTTCTCGTTATCTCGTTTGTTGGACCATGTCTAATGTCTTTTTAGTCAATTCAGCCAGCAGCTCATAATTTTTATTTTCCAGGATCTCCCGGCTGATCAGTTTACTCCCCATTCCCACAGCACATACGCCAGATTTAAACCATTTGGTCATATTCCCCTCTTCAATCTCCACACCCCCCGTTGGAATAAACAACTGTCCCGGAAAAAGTTCCTTTACTGAAACCAGGTAAGAGGGGCCCAGCAAATTGGCAGGAAAAAGTTTGATCAGGCCTGCTTTATGCTGATAAGCCACATTGATCTCCGTAGGCGAGAAGCAGCCTGGCACCCAGAGCAACCCGGCATCATGCGCCAGTTGACCTACTTCCGGATCCACCACCGGACAAACCAGAAAATGAGCTCCGGCCTCCAGAAAAGCCTTTGCTTCTGCTGTCGTTTTGATGGTTCCGATTCCAAGATGCAAATCAGGCATTTCTTTCTCCACAGCAGGAATCAGAAAACGGAAGTTTTCCAGCGCTTCTTTACCCCTGTTTGTATATTCCAGGACACGAATACCAGAACGATAAAGCGTCCTGATCACATCCAGACTCACTTCAGCATTTTCATAAAAGAACAGCGGCAACAATCCCTGATCTGTAATGGCTTTTAAAGAACTTTCTTTAGTTTTCATCTCTATTTCATTATTGGTCATGAAACGACCAGTTCATACATTTTCACTTTTTCTTCAATCTCTGCAGGCTTAAGGCTGGTTGCATCACTTTCTATAAACAACTTAGAAAATGCCGCCGCCGTAGCGAAGTCCAGCACCTCCTGTGCAGGTTTATCCAGGAAAAATCCACGAATTAAACCGGCCATATAGCAGTCACCACTCCCCACCTTATCCACAATCTGTTCCGCAGCGTATTCTTTCGATACCTTTAACGACCCTTCACTAAACAAGGTACTGTAATACCTTACCCCCGCACCTGCATCAAAGCGAAAAGTATTCGCTACCGCTTTACATCTAGGATATGCGGCTATGATCGCTTTTGAACTTTGTTCGGATTGCTGCAGATATATCGCTTTCTGATCCGCTTCCACTACCCCCTCATTGACCGGGATACCCAGCATCTTTTCAGCTGCCCAAACATTTCCCATCACCACATCACAATATTTCACCAGTCCAGGCAGTACTTCTACAGGTTCCTTACCATATTTCCAAAGCTTAGCCCTATAGTTTAAATCGATAGAAATTTTAATATTCCTTGCAGAAGCTTCTTTAAGAACCTCTTCACAAAGATCAGCAGTCGTCTGGCTCAAGGCCGGGCAAATGGCACTAAAATGAAACCAGGTCACACCAGACAGCACCTCATCCCAGTTCACCTGGCCAACCGGTAAGGTTGCAAAAGAAGAATGGGCCCTGTCATAAATCACACCGGCATTCTTCATATCCTTCCCCTTATGGAGGTAATACAGTCCAACCCTTTCCCCATGGTATTGAATCGGGCCGGTGTCAATGCCAAGGCCCTGCACATAGCCCACCAATTGCTCACTCAATGAGTTTTCCGGCAAGGCAGTGAGGTAGGCTGAGGGCAGCTCCCATAAAGCCAGTGCGGTGGCCACGTTCAGCTCTGCCCCCCCAACATAAAAAGGCAAACTATTGTTTTTCAACCAGTTTCCTTCTACGTCCGGACAGATACGCAACAGCAATTCACCAAAGTTCAGAATCTTTCCCATACTAAAAATTGAAGTAGTTTTTTGCGTTAAAATAGCAAATATCTTTAACTACTTTACCCAGCCAGTCCATATCTTCTGGTAATTCTCCATTTTCAACATCCTCACCCAGCAAATTACACAGCAGCCTTCTGAAATATTCATGTCTCGGATAAGAAAGGAAACTCCTCGAATCTGTTAACATCCCTATAAAACGGCTCAGCAATCCCATGTTAGACAAGGCATTGATCTGACGGATCATCCCATCTTTCTGATCCAGGAACCACCATGCAGACCCAAACTGAACCTTACCCGCAACAGAACCATCGTTAAAATTCCCAATCATCGTCGCCATCAGTTCATTGTCTGCCGGATTCAGGTTATATAAAATGGTTTTAGCCAGCTGATCACCAGAATCCAGCCGGTTTAAGAATTTCGACAGAGCAGGCCCCTGCTGAAAATCACCAATGGAATCCCAGCCAGTATCTGGGCCAAGAGCCCCCAGTAAACGAGAATTGTTGTTTCTCAAAGCCCCAAGGTGATACTGCTGTACCCAGTTTTTCTCCTTATCCCACACTGCAAAATGATACAGCATAGCCGATTTGAATTGCAGAACCTGTTGTTCATTCAACGCCTTTCCGGCAATGATCAGATCAAAAATAGGCGGGATCTCCTCATCAGTATATGCTTCAGCATACATCTGCTCCAAACCATGGTCAGAAATGGTACAGCCCTGGTCAGCGAAATAGTCGTGTCTGCTCTTTAAAGCACCCAGATAGGTATCAAAATCCGTTATGGTCAAACCGCAAACCTTTTCCAGTTGACCAATATAGCTGACCAATGCTGGCAGGTCATCGGCATTCATGGCTTTATCCGGACGGAAAGCAGGCAGAATCTTAATTTCAAAACCATCTGCTTTCAATTGTTTATGGTAGGCCAGATCATCCACCGGATCATCTGTGGTGGCCACAACAGATACCTTCATTTTGCGCAGCAGGTTCTTTACAGAATACTCTGGTGTCTGCAGTTTAGCCGTACATTCATCATAAATCTTTTTCGCCGTCGCCGGAGAAAGGATATCATACACATCAAAATAGCGTTGAAGTTCCAGGTGCGTCCAGTGATATAAAGGATTGCGCAGGGTATAAGGCACTGTTTCCGCCCATTTCTCAAACTTCTCCCAATCACTTTTATCTCCTGTAATATACTCCTCGGCAATTCCATTAGCCCTCATGGCCCGCCACTTATAATGATCCCCATACAACCAAACCTGTGTCAGGTTCTCAAAATTGCGGTCTTCCGCAATCTGATCCGGCGGAAGATGGCAATGGTAATCAATCACCGGCATATCTTTGGCAAAGTCATGATACAATACCTGGGCCGTCTTATTCTGTAATAAAAAGTTCTCGTCTATAAATTTTTTCACGTGGTTCCTTCTTTTTAAGATCTCAACTAAACACCTCCAAAAACAGAAAACCCACCATCCACACAAATCATCGCCCCGGTTACAAACTTAGAAGCATCACTCAAGAGCCAAACCAAAGCACCTTTCAGTTCATCCGGATCACCGAAACGCTTAAAAGGTGTTTGTTTAATCACCAAACCACCACGATCCGTATATCCACCCTCAGGTTTGGTTAAGAGGTTACGGTTCTGTTCTGTGAGGAAAAAACCAGGTGCAATCGCATTCATTCTGATTTTATCACCATACCTGTTGGCCATCTCTACAGCAAACCACTGGTTGTAATAATCTACTCCAGCTTTTCCCATATTGTAACCCAGTACCTTTGTAATCGCTCTTTTGGAATTCATAGAAGAAATATTCACAATACTTCCTTTACCTGTAGCCGCAATAGCCTCCCCAAAAATCTGGGTAGGAATAATTGTACCCCAAAGGTTCAGGTCCATTACCTTTTTCATCCCGGCCAGGTCCATATCAAAAATATCCTGTTCTGGTGCCAGAACCCCTTCAGGCTGATTTCCTCCGGCCGCATTAACCAGACCGTCTATCTTGCCAAACCTTTCCAGTACCAGGGCCTTCGCGGCCTTTAGTTCCTTTTCGTTCATCACATCAGCAACCAAAGCTATGGCCTGCCCACCTGCAGCATTGATCGCGTCGGCACGTTCCTGTGCCACCTGTGCATTTCTGCCCAGGATACCCACAGAAGCGCCTGCTTCTACCACTGCATTTACAAAAGCACCGCCTAAAATTCCGGTACCACCGGTCACTACAATGACCTTATCTTTTAAAGAGAATGAATTGTCCATTAACGTATATCTTGAATTGCAACAGGGTCCATATCCGCATAATCCAGGTTTTCACCACCCATACCCCAAATAAAACTGTAATTTTTTGTACCACTTCCCGAATGGATACTCCATGGCGGAGATACCACAGCCTGATGATTCGCCATCAAAATATGACGGGTCTCCTGAGGTTCGCCCATCAGGTGCAATACCCGCTGGTCCTCTTCCACATCAAAATAAAAATAGGCTTCCATTCTGCGGTCATGTACGTGCGCAGGCATCGTATTCCATACACTACCATTGGCCAGAATCGTTAAGCCCATCACCAGCTGACAACTCTGAATGCCATCTTTATGAATATAACGGATAATCCTTCTTTCATTAGCGGTATCCAAACTGCCCAGTACCGCAGAAAAAGCATCTGCTCTGACCAGCAAAGTAGTCTCATAAGCTTTATGCGCCGGAGTAGACAACAAATAAAACACGGCAGGATTGGCTGCATCGATACTCTCAAAACGTACCTTTTCAGTACCCTTACCTAAATAAAGAGCATCAAGTTTATTCAGGTTATAACTTACCCCGTCAGCCTCGATACGGCCTGCACCACCCACGTTAATTACCCCAAGCTCCCTTCTTTCCAGAAAGTACTCCGAACGAAGATGAGCATAGTTGCCCAATTCAACGCCTTCAGTAACCGGGTATGCCAAACCAACCATCATCCGGTCATAATGCGTATACACAAAGTTCACCTTGTTTTCCGCCTTCAGGTCAGCCAGTAAAAAACGTTCCCTGATCTTTTCCGTACCGTATGATTTAAAATCATCCGGATGTACCGCATGCAATACTTTCATATCCTCCATCTGTCTATCTGTTTTTATCTTTTAATCATTCATTTATAAAGAAACCCCTCTTTTCCAGGGGATAAAATCATCCTGTCTGTGCTGAACGGCCTTTACCTGGGTCTTTCCGCTGGCCACCTCAATGACATAATTCAAAATTCTTTCTCCTGCTTGCTCAATGGTCTCTTCACCTTCAATCACAGCCCCCGTATCCAGGTCCATGATATCGTTCATTTTGCGAAACAATGTGCTGTTACTGGCAATTTTAACCACCGGAGCAATCGGATTTCCAGTCGGCGTACCAAGTCCCGTCGTAAACAGCACCACATTTGCACCCGACCCCACTTCAGCCGTAGTAGATTCCACGTCGTTCCCTGGAGTACACAACAAATTCAGACCTGCTTTTGTGACTTTTTCAGGATAGTCTAAAACAGCTACAACCGGAGAAGTACCTCCTTTTTTGGCCGCACCGGCCGATTTAATCGCATCAGTAATCAGACCATCTTTGATATTGCCCGGCGAAGGGTTCATATCAAAACCCGATCCGGCTGCTGTAGCCCTGGAACTATAGGTTTGCATCAGGTCGACAAACCGCTCTGCATCTTTACGCTCCACACAGCGGTTGGTCAGGTTCTGTTCCACACCACAAAGCTCCGGAAATTCAGCAAGAATAACCGAACCGCCCAAAGCCACCAGTAAATCAGAAGTATAACCAATGGCCGGGTTGGCCGAAATCCCCGAAAAACCATCAGAGCCACCACATTCCAGTCCAATACACAACTTGCTCAGCGGTGCAGGTTTTCTCTGGTGCCCGTTGGCTTGAATCAGACCAGCAAAGGTCTGTTTAATCGCCAGAGAAAGCACATCCGCTTCTTTGCCGATCGTCTGCTGATCAATAACGTATAAAGGCTTATCAAAATTCACCGTTCTTTTCGCAATTTCCTCCTTCAGGATGCTCACCTGTGCATTCTGGCAACCCAGACTCATCACCGTTGCACCTGCCACATTCGGATGCGTAATGTACCCGGCCAGCAGTCCGCATAAAGTCTCCGAATCCTGGCGCGTGCCCCCACATCCCCCGGTATGAGAAAGAAACTTAATTCCATCTACATTGGGAAAAATCCGGTTTTGCCCAGGCGAATTTTCAGTATAGGTTACCTGCGCATTCAGAATTTCGTCAATCCCAGCTCCCCTTTCATACAAAGACATCAGCTGTTTGGCCTGCACCTGGTAAGTCTCATTCCTTCCATAGCCCAAATTATTCAGCAAAGCCTCCTGAATCACTTCCAGGTTCCTGTTCTCACAAAAAACCATGGGTACCACCAACCAGTAGTTGGCTGTTCCCACCTGCCCATCAGTCCGGTGGAAGCCGTCAAAAGTCCGGTTAGCCCATGCAGAGATATCCGGAGCGGTCCAGCCAGCCTTTTCTTCCCCAACATGAAAATCAGTGGAAGCATGTTTAATATTACCCGTGGTTATTAAAGAACCAGCAGGTATGGCCTGCTGCGCTTTGCCTACCAAAACACCGTACATCAGCACCCGGTCGCCCGGAGCCAGATCTACAGTTGTAAATTTATGTTTAGCCGGTATGGCTTCTTTTAATCTATAAGACACACCTTCATAAACAACCTCTTCTCCTGAAGCGAGGTCCGATAAAGCGACAATAACATTATCTTGAGGATGAACCCTTAAAACCCTTTGTTTCATAAGCTGGAAAGGCTTAGGTTTTTGAAAGCAGATAAAGCCACCTGGATCCCATTCTCGGTAATCAGGTCATAATAGTTACACACCGCAGCAATGAAACCAGGTAACTGACTCAGGTCGGTTCCCCAAAAAGCAACATCCCTCAATACACCTTCAGCATAGCCTTTTTCAGATAAAGATTCCAGCTGATTAGTAAAATAAGCCGACTGATCATCATTGCCAGCCGATTTCATATACTGAAGAAAAGCAGCAAAGCCAAAAGCAATATGAGGGGGCACCTGAGCGTTCAGTGCATAGTAATTGGCCAAAACCGGCAAGATCCGGATTTTCAGCTTCATGGAATACTGCAAGGTAATGCTTTTCCACAAATGCTCAATATAAGGATTGGCAAAACGATCCAGTACCACTCTTGAAAAAGCCAGGGATTCTTCCAAAGCAATCTCATAAGGAATAGCCGGTGCAATTTCGTTCTGCATCAGTTCAGTGATATAATTCTTCAGCAACTCCTCTTTCATCCCGTTCTTCACGGTATCAATTCCTGCCAAAACAGCAATTCCACAACTCAACGTATGCGTACCATTTAGCAAACGAACCTTCAGTTCTCTGAAACGTTCTATATCTTTTGCAATGATCACCCCTGCATCTGCCTGGCGGAATCCGAGCTTCGAAGCCACATGTTCGTCGCCTTCGATGGCCCATAAACGGTAAGGTTCAACCATAGACAACAGGTTATCCTGGTAACCCAGCTGACTTTCCAGTCCATCTAAAGTTTTTTGATCAGGCTTTCCAGGCACAATCCTATCCACCAGCGAATTACAGAAATTTACCTGTGCACCGAGCCAGTCTTTAAAAGACTGCTCTAATTGGTTATGGTCTGCAAGTTCCATCACGATCGCTTCCAGTTTCTTCCCGTTATCCGGGATCAGTTCTGTTGCAATCACCACAACACCCGCTTCCGCACTTCCATTAAAGGTTTTGTAGCGTTCCAAAAGCACGGCCAGCAACTTTGCCGGAAAAGAAACCGGTGGATGCTGCGCTATACTTTCCCGAACCAACACAATACCCACTTCGGTTGTATTGGAAACAATGATCTGAAGTTCCGGATTACGGGCCACCTCCAAAATGGCTTCCCAATCTTGTTCAGCCGAAATCACACGGCTAATGGCAGAAGAAATCACATTTTCTTCTACAATTTCACCATGTTCAATTCCCCGGATACAAAGCGTATACAGGTTATCCTGTGCATCAAATTCAGTTGTAGCTCCTGCAGTAGATTTTACCACCACCACACGGCCGTTAAAATACCCTTTTCTGTTGGCCTTGTCTATAAAATAATCCGGCAGTCCGCGCAGCAGAACACCTGTTCCAAACTGCAGAACTTTTTCCGGAAGATTAAACACCGAAACCTCTGGTACAATCACCGTTGACGTACCCACATTCTTTAAATTCTCCTTTGATAAGATCATTTTTAATACACTACATTCATTTGATCACAAACAATTCTACATAATAATTGGAAACAATTCCCCCTGTCGGGGCCAAATTATTTCCGCAAACGTTACCGTAAAAAACCAACTGCTCAGCCAATCCGCTTCAACCAGGCCGGGTAAATTTTTGACAACAGTTTAGCTGGCCAGGTACCATACCAGGCATAACCTGTACGCCTTTCCACTTCTATTTCTGCCACTGTATTTTTCTTCACACTATCCCTTCCTGAAAAGAAAGGTGTATTCGTTTCAATATCGTAAAACCTCGCCCAGATCACCGAGGCAGGGTCTTTAACCAGCACCCTGTCTTTCCCTTCAGGCTGCGATTCATCTTTTATAAAGACAAAATTGTACCCTTCAATTTTAGAAGATTCAAACCAGGCCACCGCAGCCTGCACTGCTTTTCTGACCTCCGGAGAAGGGTTTTTAATCCGCATTAAAAATTCAGTGATGCCTACAGACTCCATCCCGCTAAGCGAGATCAACTCAAAAGCCCTGGCTTTGGCCGGTTTTAAAGTGCGCTCATTGTATTGTGCACACCATACGGTCAGCTTTCCCTTTACAGAAACCTGAGTTTTTAAAATGCAGTCAATTCCCTTCTCTACTGCAGGAACAGCTCTTTTTTTCAGCGAAGGATCGACCACATCAAAATCATTGCTTCCTTCGGCAATATCCTGCAAAATGTTCAGCACATTGATCATCGCATTATCGTTATACGTGATTTCACCCCGGTATAAATTGTGCTCCGGATAATACTGGGGCCAGCCGCCATTGGCATACTGCGCCTTAAAAATATAATTGATTCCCTTTTCTGCCGCCTTCAGGTAGCGTGGGTTTCCCAATTTCTTATAAGCCTTTACCAGGTAAATGATCTCTTTTGAAGTGGCATTGTTATCTATCGTCGCATCTTCATGTAAAGAGTCTGCCTGAATGACCAGGCGCTGCTCCGGAGAAAGGGTTTTATGGTAATCCACGGGTACCATATTCACCGCCTTTGGCCAGCCCCCTATAGTGCGCTGGTAAATCAGCATATTTTCAGCCATAGGATCTTCCGCTTTCTGAGCACTTGCAGCACCTGCCCACAGCAAGGCCACAACTATAAAAATTCCTCTTTTCATTTTATCTTTTTCCAGCGGGTAATTGTTCTGCAATCCAGTTTACCAAATCCGCACCTGCTGTAAAATTATCATAAGCCGCCGGCAATTTTCTACCGTCTACATACTCATTATACAACCAGGGATCACCGATAACGAACACACTTCCCTTACCTAATTTCGATACTGCCATCACATCATCCCCATCCTTGTCCTTCAACACAGATCTTGCAGGCGCCAGCAATTTCAAACTACTATATTCTTTAATATACAACTGTTTAGCTTTTTTTAATACCGGATTACCTGCAGCAACACGAATCTCTCCCTGAGGATAATTGTTATTGATCACCCTTCCCTTACTGTTCAGGTTAAACTGTACGCCAAAAGCCTTGGCCAGTTGATTAAAATGTTCCAGTTCCACATTCCCCGTATCATTGGCCATCAGCACCAGTACACCACCTGCCTTCACCCAATTTGTGATCGATTGAATATGTTCAGGCAAAATATACTTTGGATCTTTGGTTTCCTTTTCTGTATCCGGATCTACAATAATATAAGCCGAAGCCTTTTTCAGATTTTCTGCAGTAGGTGCTGCATATAAAGTTGATGTTTTAAACCCTGCATGATTGAACTGCCCGCCCCACATTGAAAAACCACCATTGGCCAGTTCCTCCCATTTGTAATGCCAGGACACTTCATTGCCACTTTGGTCTTTCCGGGTTTCATTGTTGAAATAAGAATCCAGTACTACTGTTCTACCAAGACCCGGTTTCGGTAATGCCGCAATTTCCATCTCATTAGCGGCCAGCAAAAATGCCCCTACTCCTTTTGGATCATTGGTAATTACCCTTTCTTTGATATAATATTCAAAACTTCCGTCCCTGTAAGGTTTGCCGCCCAGGCCAGATACACTTACGGTTCCTTTCAGGTTAACCTGCCCGGCATGCGTTCCTGGCTCTATAAACTCCTTTTTGATCCCTGCATACCCCTTCTTTGCGATATCCATAGTTTTTACTGGCAGATAACCCTTCCGCACCCCCTTAGCCACAGTATACACGAACATGCAAGAAGCCGAAGCCTCCTGATAATTTCCTTTGGCCTTCGGTTTATCCAATACATCGTACCAAAGCCCTGAAGCCGGATCCTGATATTTACCCACTGCCACCACTAAACGGTCAAGAATGCCCAGTAATGCCTTTCTTTTCGGATGATTTTCAGGAAAATAATCCAGTACATCTACCAAGGCCATTCCATACCAGCCCATAGCCCTGCCCCAGAAATTAGGAGAAGTACCTGTGGTTTTACTGGCCCATTGCTCTGCCTTCGATTCATCCCATCCATGATACAACAAACCTGTTCTAACATCTCTGGCATGTTCTTCCATATAGATAAACTGATTGGCAATATCATCAAAAGCCTGCTCATCTTTCACCAGGCTGGCATATTCTGCATAAAAGG
Source organism: Pedobacter sp. ASV19 (assembly GCF_016429005.1). Lineage (GTDB taxonomy): Bacteria > Bacteroidota > Bacteroidia > Sphingobacteriales > Sphingobacteriaceae > Pedobacter. The sequence goes on along the minus strand of NZ_JAELTV010000012.1, from coordinate 9,834 downwards.
GTTCGCCCATATACAAACCATCCAGCCACATCTGGTTTGGATAGATCTTTTTATGCCAGAAACCGCCTTCTTTGGTGCGTGGCTGTTTCTTCAATTGCTCCCAAAGCAAGGTGGCCGCCTTAAAATATTTCACCTGACCAGTCACCTTATACAAGGTCAGTAAAGAACGGCCATTCTTCACATTGTCAATATTATAGTCTTCCTGTTTGTAGGTCCTGATCCCTCCTTCTTTGCTTACAAAAAAGTCCATGGATTTCTGCATATATTTAAAATACTCACCATCTCCGGTCCTTCTCCAGATCCCATCGATCCCTTCCAGGATCACGCCTTGGTCATAAGCCCATTTTACAGGCTTCGGGCTCACCGGATCCAGATTTAAGGAATCTTTCCAGATGTGCATCGCCGTAGATGCCATCTCCTCAGAAAGTGGCCTGTTTTGTGCATAAGATACTCCTGCAACAGCAGCTGTGAGCAGGCAAGTTAAAGTCGTTTGAACAAAAATTGATCTTTTCATGCGGATTATTGTAGGATAAGTGATTTCGCCTGCGCGCCATCGTTAAATTCTTTTACAAGAGCAGCTTTGGAGGTGTCTATTCCAACAGCACTGATCTTGCTACTGTTTGCCCCCCTTATACTAAACAAGGTTTTGGCTTTGTTATACTCAATATTTTTAAACTGAATTTGATTTCCATTCTGGATGCTGATCAGCGGACTGGTCTCTTCTACATTTAAATGTACATTACTGATCTGTATATTTTTCGCTTCCTGCAGGTCTATTCCTTTTTTAGCTTTAATGGTCAGCTGATCTAGATAGATGTTACTGATGCTGAGTTCCGGTAATCCGCGCACAAATACAGCTTTAGAAGCCCCGTCGCAAACCACCTGACTGATGTGGAAATCCCGGAACACTGGTGTTTCCTCCGTAACCGGCAGCAATTGCGTTTTTGGTGCCTCCCGCTTCTCGCCCGACAAAGGAACCGGATCTACCGCTGCATAGTACATATCAAAAAGTATGGCTTCTCCGGCGATATCTTTCATATTGATGTTCTTGGCATAAATCCCCTCTACCACACCACCTCTGCCTCTGGTGGTCTTAAACCTCAAACCGATATCGGTACCGATAAAGGTACAATCCGACACAAATATATTCTTTGCCCCACCAGACATTTCACTTCCAATCACAAACCCTCCATGTGCATGATAGACCGTGCTGTTCCTTATAATCACGTTTTCTGTCGGCATTCCGCGTTTACGCCCGGCAGCATCACGTCCGGATTTGATACAAATTCCATCGTCACCTACATCAAAAGTACTGCCTTCAATTAACACGTTCTTACAAGATTCCACATCAATTCCATCCCCATTTTGTGCATACCATGGATTCTTAGCATATACATTCCGAACTGTTAAATCTTCACACATCAGTGGATGCAGGTTCCAGGCTGGTGAATTTTGAAAAGTCACCCCTTCCAGCAAAACTTGTTTACAGCTATTGAGTACCACCAGGTTTGGACGCAGAAAATCTTTTACAGAAGCATAAAACTCTGCCGTCTTGTCTTTTGTAATCAAACCCGGGTCTTTCAAACCGGCACCTTTAACGGTCTTTGCCGACGGATACCACATTTTCTTCTCTTCATTTACAATCCCTCCCGAGGCGACCAGATTTTTCCATTGGCTTTCCGTCAATTTATCTTTTTTGACCATCCGCCAGGCATCGCCTGCGCCATCAATGATCCCGTAACCGGTAATTGCAATATTCTGTTGTCCGTTGGCCCAAACAGGACTTTGGTTCCGCATTTGAGCAAGTCCTTCCCAATTGCCTTCTACCAATGGATACTGATCAAAATCTTTGGTAAACTGCAACAATGCGTTTTTCTGCAAATGCAGGTTCACATTGCTTTTAAGTTCTATTGGACCGGTTAACCAAAAACCGGCTGGAATAAGTACAACACCTCCGCCTTTTGAACTGCAGGCAGTAATGGCCTGGTTAATGGCCTTTGTATTTAAAGTTTTTCCGTCAGATATTGCGCCATACTGAACAATATTCAAGGTGTCTTTTTTAAAACTGGTTTCTTTAACTAGAGGTAAATTTTCAAACGACCAGGCATTCTTGTTTTGCGCCTGCAGATGTACAGCTGCAAACAGTGCAATACCGGTGAGAAGGAAATTAAACTTATTCATAAATACTTGGTTAGATTTGTACTCCTGAAGCAAGTCTACATAGTTTTAAGGCAGAATAAAACAAAAGCGACCAAAATAAATGCGCAATCGTTCCCGTCAGAAAATTCTGATATTTTTTTATTTCTTATCATAGGTCAATGCCCTGCTGTTTATATTTGTGTCTCTTTGTATCCATAAATTTTAAGACATGAAAAAGATATTCTTACTTGTTGCAGTTTTAACTACTGCATTATTTGCTTTTAAACCTGTTGCAGATTCAACCTGGACTGCAGATACGGCTCATTCTAAGATCGGATTTGTGGTAACCCACTTAATGATCACTGATGTTGAAGGTTCATTTAAAAACTTCGAATCGACCATTACTTCTGCTAAACCTGATTTTTCTGATGCAGTTGTGGTATTGAGTGCTGATGTAAACTCTGTAAGCACAGACAATGATAAAAGAGATGAGCATTTAAAAGGAGCTGACTTCTTTGATGCAGCTAAATTCCCTAAATTGACTTTCAAAAGTACTTCAGTTAAAAAAGTTGGTGGCAACAAATATAAAGTTGCTGGTAACCTGACTTTACACGGTGTAACTAAAGCAGTAACTTTAGATGCTACTTTAAGAGGTGTAACCACTAACCCAATGTCTAAAAAAGCAACTGCTGGTTTCAAAGTTTCTGGTACCATTAAAAGATCTGATTTTGGATTCGGTGCTAAATATCCAAATGCAATGTTAAGCGATGAAGTTACGCTGAACGCAAATACTGAATTTGTAAAAAACTAATTTTTAGTTTCCTGATACAGAGCGGAAAGGTTTAGGCCTTTCCGCTTTTTTGTTTTATGGCTTCTTTAGTCTTATAAAAAAGAAGGATGAGCTCGAAGGCTCCTTAAGCTTAGACGGGCAGAAAAAGCCCGCAAACCTTAAAAGGCCTTCTCCCTTAATCCTTCTTTTTTTCTGGGTGCATATAGCCTGAGTTCCCGTATAAATTCAGTAGTTCATCACTTCCACAGCACATCACTAAGATTGAAAAACAATAAGCTTAAATCTGTTTACATCCACTGTCTATATCCAGGTTTGATCCTAAGGTGTAATTGAATTAATATAAACAGGGATCAAACAGGGACTAAACAGGGATAGAACAGGGACAGAACAGGGATAAAATACCTGTTTAACCCTTATTTCTCCCCTATATATTATTTATTTAATTTTTATTTACCAATAATTATTATGATATTGGTTATCAACCAAATACAAAACAAACAAGTAGAAAAAATGGGAAGATTAAAAAAAGGGATGAACGGCCCCATATCCGGAAAAGTTGGAACAGTGATCGGAAGCTCCTGGAGGGGTATAGAATATATGAAAAGCCTTCCAGACCGGAAGGTAAAGTTCAGCAAGGCAGAATTGCTTAATCAGGAGAAATTCAAACTCACACAAAGCTGGCTTAAACCAATCAAAAATTTTGTAAACAAAAGCTTTAAGAACGAAAACAAGAACCTGGAAGGTTATTATGGAGCAAAATCTTACATCTCCAAAAATGCCCTTATCATTCACGGCAACAACATCCATATTGATCCATCCCTGATGAAAGTCAGTATGGGAACCCTGGCCAATTCGGAGAATATGACTGTTATACAGGAAACACCCAAAACATTAAAATTTACCTGGAACCCTGAACCTCTACCAGATACCAGCCTTAAAGACCAGGTTATGTTGCTGGCCTACGATGTGGCAGATGCTCAGGCCCGTTTCACAACCACCGGACGTTTCCGTTCCGACGGCAGCGATGAGCTCGAAATCCTGGCCGGCTCCACAGGAAAAACCCTGGAAATCTATGCTGCTTTTAACTCTGCTGACAGGCAACGCCAGTCAGATAGCATTTATCTCGGTTCACTGGTCATCACATGATCCCCAATATGCACCCAGCCCGGTCTCCTCTCTCCTCTGCAATTTGCTACCGACTATAAATGCTCTACCCTAAACCAATCTACATCCGCATAACCAGAATCATTCGTCCTGGAACTCCTCAAAGCAAACAATCCCAGTTTAGCCCCGATCCACAAACCCTCTTCCGCTTCAAAAACATCGCCCGCATCCACAAACCGCACACCATCCAAACTATAACTAAACCTGCAAAGTTTACCCTCTGTTACCTTAACCCGCAAATAAACCTCCGAAGAAGAAAGAGAAATCTTTGGCAAGACCACCTCCTCACGCTCAGCCGTTCCTTTAATCGCATTACGACAGCGCAAAGAAACCATGGAAACTAATCCATCAGGACCACTTTTCAGCGCCAGGCCAGCATAGCTCTTCCCCATAACCACGAGCCCTGTACGCTCTCCCTGCAATTTAGCATTTGGTTTAAAAACCAGTTTTGCGGTTGCAGTAAACTCTTCATTCGGAAACTTCTGCAGCAACACATTTGGCACATCCCAAATATTGCGTGCACTGTCCGGCATCTGCGCAGTATACAACCTCAAACTACCATTCGCTGTATTTAAAAAAGACCAGTTCGCGGCAGGATTGGCCTGCCATTGCCATTGCAAGCCCAACACACCAGAATTAAATTCATCGCTTTCAACTGGCGTCGCTACAGAGTAAGCTTTACCTACATTTGGCTTTTTATAGCTCATTACAGGTTCCCCTTTACCATCCCCGTCCGGATCAATACCAATTACAGGCCAATCCTTTACCCATTTCATGGGTTGCAAATGCAATACCCTGCCCATTACTCCTTTATCCTGAAAATGCAGGAACCAGTCTTCCCCACTTTGCGTATTTACCCAGGCCCCCTGATGCGGACCATTCACTTTTGTAGAACCCTGATCCATCACCACCTTCCTTTCATATGGGCCGTAAATATTTTTAGACCGAAGTACCAGCTGCCAGCCCGTAGATACCCCTCCTGCAGGGGCAAAAATGTAATAGTAACCATTTCTTTTGTACAGTTTAGGTCCTTCAATGGTTGGGTCTGTTTCATGCCCGTCATAAACAATCTGACCAGCGGTAAGGGCTTTGCTTCCCTCAACGTTCAACTCCTTTACTGCAAGCACACTTTTAATCCCCGCCCTGCTACCCGCGAATGCATAAGCCAGATAGACCTTACCATTGTCATCCCAAAGCGGACAGGGATCAATCAATCCCTTCCCCTCCTGAACCAGTACAGGATCAGACCAGGCAGATCCGGGGTCAGAGGCTTTGATCATATAAATCCCAAAATCCGGATCGGGATAATAGACATAATATTCCTTGTTGTGAAACCGAATGGCTGGTGCCCAAACTCCATTGCCATGCTGCGTTTTTGAAAAATGTGCCACAGGAACCTGTTGCTGCAGAGCATGGTTGATCAGGGTCCAGTTCACCAGATCCTTAGAATGCAAAATTGGCAAACCTGGAACAGCATCAAAACTGGAAGCCGTGAGGTAAAAATCATCTCCTACTCTAATGGCATCCGGATCGGAATAATCTGCATTGAGCACCGGATTTTTATAGCGGCCATTGCCCAGATCGGACACCCAGGTACTAGATATAGCCTGGCCTGAATTGGTTTTCTCCTGTGCGCGGATCTGGGAAAAGCTACATATCGCTGCAAGTACTAAAAAGGGATATTTCATATGGTGGGTTTCCATCCTTTCATAATTTTTTCTAAGGTATATTCTTTCCACTCTGTTTCGCTTAACTGATGAGACCAGGCTGCCCTTTTTGCCGGTTTAAAACCTGGACCGCTATTTTTATATTCCGCATAATAGGCCGTCTTTTCATTACTTTCCTTGCCCCAGTTGTTCCATCCTTCGGGGCGGATCATATTGCCCAGACTGCACTGAATGTAAACCGCCTTTCCATAAGGCCGCCATGGCCTGCCCAGGTAAAAGGAATTTTCAGGCGCGTCTCCGGTGATCTTACAGTTTAAAAAAACATAGCCATACTTTACGGTATCGGGAGAAGAGGAGGCGGTAATGTAGCCACCACCTTTTTTACAGAAGATCTCGCAGTCTTCAAAGACCGCCGTAGCCGAGCCAAAAATAAAATCTACCGTTCCTTCTATATAGCAGTTTTTAAAATACTGGCGGCTATTGCCTCCATAGGTATACAAGGTATCCTGGAAACCCAGCATCCTGCAGTTCTTAAATTGTGCCTTATCTCCCGCAATCCAAAGGGCTACGGCTTGCCCCACAGGACCAGAAGAATTTTCAAAGGTGATGTTCTCTGCGCTGAATTCTTCGCCATAAATATAAAAACTGGAAGATCCGGATGTACCTTTTTCCTCTCCAAAACTATTCTTCTTCCCCGCATAATCATCAAAGGTAAGGACCGTTTTCTCTACACTTTCCCCCAGCAGTTTTACCATTTTTTTAGAGGGCGACAGATTGAGTTTTTCTTTATAGATCCCGTTCTTGATAAAAATCAAAGTAGTTACCTTACGAAAATCGGGTACGGAGTTGATCGCGTCCTGTACGGTCTTATAATCGCCGCTGCCATCCTGGGCAACAACGATTCTTTTGTCCTGGCCCCTGGCCAGAAGGATACTGAATGCAGTAACAAACAATAAAAAAATTCTTTTCATCCTTTAAATTTTTATTGATAACCTGGGTTTTGTTTAAATTCATTTGGGTTGGTTACCGCATCCATCTGCGTCCTTGGAATTGGCCTTACCTGATTAAAGTTCTGTATAGTTGCCGCATTCGGATTATCTGTTTTAACCCGTTCCAATAATTTGCCGGTTCTTTTCAAATCAAACCAGCGGATCTGCTCACCGGCAAACTCCCTGGCTCTTTCATCGAGAATAAAATCTAATGTTACCTGACTTCCGCTGACCTGCATATCTGCCACCTTACCTGTTTTCGCAGCCCGGCTGCGGACTACATTTAAATAGGTTGCCGCCTGGTCCGGGTTCCCCAAACCCAACTCTGCTTCCGCAGCGATGAGGTAAAGTTCGGCAAAACGGATCACAAATACATCCCGCGCGCTTTGAGCCTCGTTGGCACTGCTGCGTGTAGGATCTGCAAATTTACTCAGGGATACGTAGTGCAATTGATCCTTTACACTCCCATCTGTATTGTACACGGTGTTCCGGTCAAAGATTTTATAGAGTTTACCTGCCGGGGCATACACTTTTTTAGTGGTAAAAATTGCTGTATCGCCAATCTTCATTCCAGCAGGCCGGGTAGAACTGTTGGCATACCAAACGGTTTGAAATGATCCATCATACCTGGCATCATTTTCTGAAAAGAGGTCTAATAAAAAGCGGGTTGGCATATAGCGGTCAAATGGGCGGCCGTTGGCAATGTCACGTAGCATTCCTGGCTGATCATCATATTTCATGGCAAATAATAAATGTCCGTTATTGCTACCCCTGCTGTGCCCATAAGGATTTAAGATGGGGTCAATCAGATCATTTAAAGTTAAATTGGTAGAATAATTCACCGCATATACCACTTCCTTATTCTTCAGATTAGACATTTTCCAGAGGTCAGCATAATTTGGCAGTAGCGTAAATCCATATCCTCCGTTAATGACCGCCAAAGCCATATCTCTGGCTTCTGTGTATTTCTTCTGGCTCAGGTACATTCTGGCCAGAAAAGCCTGGGCTGCAGGCTTTGTTGCCCTTCCATAATCTGCCGTTGTTGCGGGCAGGTTGGCTACTGCAAAAACAAGATCTTCAATGATCTGTTTGTTAAAGGTCTCTACAGGAGTTCTGTTGGCTGTAGTGATGGCTGTTGTTGTTTCCTCCAAGCTAAAATGCACACCACCCCAGGTTTCCACAATGTGCCAGTAATAGAAGGCCCTCAAAAATTTAAGTTCTGCTTCTCTGATGGGTCTTATATTCGCCGCTAAACCCGCTTCTCCAATCCGGTTCACCCCTGTATTGCAAAGGTTAATGGCAGCATAGAATTGTTGCCATTCGGTGGTTATCGCGGTATTCGTTCCCTGGAGATTGATGTAATTTGTAAGGTCCTTGGTGACATCTCCAGCCCCACTGGCCCAAATGTCCGTACCCATTTCAGAAAGACTATAACCTTCTTCCTTACCATACCACCAGCGTTGATAAGAATAGGCAGCATTAACCAGGGTCTCAAACCCGGCGGGTGTGGAATAAACACTTCCAGGTGTCATTTCTGTTAGACTTTTCTCTTCCAATGCTTTTTTACAGGAGCTGCTGATGGCCAGTCCAGCCAAAACAATCAGTCCTTTATACATATATTGTTTCATCATGATTTCTGCTTAATTTAAAAGGTTGCGTTTAATCCAAAGGTGTATAATTTGGTCATCGGTGCATTCTCCGAGCCACCTCTTTCCGGATCATATTGTTTCAACAAACTGGATTTGGTATAGGTAAATGGATTTCTCGCTGTGGCGTAGATGCGGACACTCTTGATAAAGGTTTTTTCCAGTTTCAATTTTGGAATGGTATAACCCAGTGTTACATTTCTAAGCCTGATGAAGGATCCATCCACATAGCCCAGCGTACTGGAATACAAAGTGGAGGCCAGGGAGGTATTCTTATTTGGTCGTGGATAGTCGTTGGCCGGATTCTCCGGTGTCCAGTAATTAATTACAGTGCCTGCGTTTTCAATACCCTGAGGATCGTATCTTCTTAAAAAATCGGCATAAATAGTTTGTCCCATGCGGGCAAAAAGATAGATATTCAAGTCCCAGGCTTTATAGGTAAACGTATTTTCTAATCCTCCACTCCAGCTCGGCCGGTTTGTGCCGATGATCTTTCTGTCATTTGTGGCATCGATTTTACCATCATTGTTAAGATCTCTTACCCGTATATCACCAGGCTTTTGTCCATATTTTGCGGCTTCCGCAGCATCAGCGGTTTGCCATATTCCTATTTTTTCATAGTCATAATAAGATTGTGTAGGCTGACCTACAAACCAGGAGTTCGCCACATCAGATTGTGAGCCTCCAGCCAGCGATACGATCTTTTCCCTATTCCTGCTAAAACTTAAATTGGTGCTCCACTGAAAGTCTGTGCTTGTTATATTCTTGGAAGAAACTGCAATTTCCAATCCTCTGTTTCTTGTCTTTGCAACATTTTGGATGGCACTCGTGAAACCACCAGATGGCGGAAGGCTTCTGTTTAATAGCAGGTCATAGGTTTGAGAATCATAGTAATCAACAGTGGCTGTAATTCTATTTTTCAAAAAACCCATCTCCAGCCCAATATCACTTGTCTTGGTCTTCTCCCAGGTCAAACCTAAATTTCCAATTCTGGGCATATAACCATAGGCCAGCGCTGGTGTATCATCAAAGGCAAAAGCAATTTTAGACAGACTGCTTAATGTAGAATAGGCACTGATGTTATCACTTCCGGCTACCCCATAACTGTATTTTAGCTTCAGATCACTGATCAACTTATTGTCTTTCAGAAAATCTTCATCACTGATCCGCCAGGCAACTGCTGCAGATGGAAAGAATGCCCATTTATTACCGTCTGCCAGTTTAGACGACCCATCTGTTCGGCCGGTTACCGTAAGGAGGTACTTACCTTTGTAAGCATAGTTCAACCTGCCTGCAAAAGAGATCAAATTAGACATGACATAATTGGTGATCACCGCCTGGTTCTGGGTATTGCCCAAACCATAAAACCTGTCTCTTATACACATCTAAAAGGGGGGGGGGGGGGGGGGGGGGGGGGGGGGGGGGGGGGGGGGGGGGGG
>NZ_JAELTV010000129.1 GCF_016429005.1 Pedobacter sp. ASV19 | reverse complement strand
GGTTAAATTGACTCCATTGGCGAGTTTATGGGCTACCAATGTAGTAAATGGAGCTAGAAATTTGGTATTGGGAACCAATACTACTCCAGTTTATAGTAATTCTTCACAAAGCTATGGAATGCTTACAGGAAATAGAGAAATTAAACTAGTTGATACTGCCGAAGGGGTGAACAAAGTGTATTATGACCAAACTAAGGATTTTGTAAATGGTGGGGTTTATTCCCTGTTTTTGGGTGGAACGCCTGATGCAGTAGAATCTGTATTTCTCAAAGAAGAGAATATTCCTTCGCATACGGCCAATGTATTTGGTGCCAGGGTGATTAATCTGACCACTGGTGGGGTGCCTATTAGCGTGAATCTACAGGGCAGTGCAAATGGTTCGTTTATTGGTAATTTGGTTTACAAAGCAAATTCAATTTTCAAAGATGTTTCTTCGGTAGCTGCGGAGGGAGATAAGGTCTTTGAATTCAGGAATGCCGCTACTGGTGATTTGATTACTTCGTTTACTGTACCGAGCTATAGTTTGCCAAGATATCGGAATATTACGCTGGTGTTTGCTGGGACTGTAGGTGCTGAGACAGTAGTTCTCGTAAATAATTATTGATTTTGAAATAAGGTGTTATGAATATTAAAACGAAAAGTGTAGTCACAGATATCATTTCGGCGCTATTTATCCTGCTATTTGTCTATGCAGCTTTAACTAAAGTGATAGATTATCAGAAATTCCGAATTGAACTGGGGAAATCACCTTTGTTAAGCAGCTATTCTAGAATAATTGCTGTTGCAATACCTGGAATTGAACTGATGATTTCGTTGCTCATTGCAATTAAACGGTTTCAGTATTACGCCATGTATCTTGCGTTTACTTTAATGGCTATTTTTTCGGCTTATATCGTAGCCATTTTAAAATTCAGCCCTTATGTCCCATGCTCTTGTGGGGGTATTTTGCAAAAAATGAGCTGGGCTCAGCATTTGATCTTTAACGTAGGGTTCCTACTGATGGGTGCTGTAGCTATTCTATTATATCCTAAAAAAGACCAAAGAACTTATCTTCAGTAAGAGGGAAGGCTTGCACCCTGTAATGTAGGCAATTACTTAAATAAATAACATGAGATTAAGAAACTTATTAATGACAGCTGCCTTTCTGTTGGCTGTTACCTCGACCTTTACGATTAGGGCTAAGGGAAAAACGTACAATTATATCTCTTATATACTAGGAGGTAGATGCAAGGTGGGTGCTGGGCCTACAAATCCTGTAGATTGCGACGAATCCTATACCGGCGCGCAATGTACCTATCTTGGAGTTCCTGCGTGGGCTTATGATGAAACTGGATTTCCTCCTCCAACATGTACAATTCCTCTAAGACGACTTTAGTCATTTCAATTTGCCTGGGTTATAAATAACCCAGGCAATATACCTTTTTTATGATGTTTAAGAGAATACTATTGCTAGTTGTATGCCTTTTGGGTAGTGTCATGTCGGTCACTTTATTATGCTTCTTTTCTGATGGATTTAGGCACAATAAAAATAATTTTATCCGCTTGCTGCCTCCCGCTAAAGTGACGCCAGGGAATATTTTAGATTTTAAGACTCAGGGCTGGAATTTTGCAGGTTATAGTAGGGATTCAATTTATTTAGGGAATTTGTATACGCCTGACAGGCTGGTCAGAGTGGACTTTGACTTAAGAGACACATTGGCCGTGAAACTGGGTATTCCAGATCGCACCAAATTAACCAAGGGCTATGTCAATTTGGTTGAAGGCGGTTCAGTTTACACCTTGGATGGAAATCAGCCATTACTGCTTGCGGGAAATAATGGGAACAGAATTCTTAAACCTGCTTCTAAACCACCTTATTTTACCCAAGCCATTCATACAGGTGGTAAATTCTTTGTTTTAAGAGTGGTTCAGGCCGGTCAAAACAAGCTGGTTACTTACAAAACAGACTCGGTAGGATTTAGGATGCCTGCAAATCTTTTGGAAAAACAGGTGGATGGAATTTTTTGTACAGACGGAAATTTGGTTAAGGTCCCAAATTCTAATAAGATCATATATGTGTATTACTACCGGAACCAGTTCATCTGCGCTGATGACAACCTGAATTTATTATACAAAGGCAAAACCATTGATACCGTTTCCCATGCCCATATTAAAGTAGGTTATATCAAATCAACTAATGAGACCACCATTTCCTCGCCGCCACTATATGTAAATAAGCAAAGTGCTGCGAATGAAAAATATCTGTTTGTCCATTCGGCATTGATAGCCGATAATGAAGTCGCCGAATCACTGGAAAAGGTATCTGTAATCGATGTCTATGCCGTCAAAGACGGGAAGTATCAATTCAGTTTTTACCTGCCTGATTTCAGAGGCATTAAAGTGCAGGATTTTAGGGTTTATGGTCAATCGCTTTACGCACTCTATGATCACTATTTATACAAATACCAATTGAACTTTTAGAACGAATCACAAATGAAAACTAAAATATTAACTCTAATGCTCTTTTTAATGGCCGGGTACACTGCGGTGGCACAACAAGTGCTGCCGCTTTACCCGGACAGCATTCCCGGAAGTACAGTGAAACTCTCCAAAGAAGATGCACCAACCTTGACCCTATATCTACCCATTAAAGAAAAAGCTACCGGAACGGCGGTCCTGGTCATCCCGGGAGGGGGCTATGGCTTTCTTGCCTTTGAAGAGGAAGGCATTGCTATAGGAAAAGCCTTTGCAGAAAAAGGAATTTCGGCTTTTGTACTCAAATACCGGTTGCCGAAAAAGGAAGCCATGCGGGACAAAAGCTTTGGACCACTCATGGACGCGCAGCAGGCCATGAAAATGATCCGGTCTAATGCGGCGAACTGGAACGTTAATCCTGCTAAGGTTGGTGTAATTGGATACAGTGCAGGAGGGCATTTGGCAAGTACTTTGGGTACGCATTTCTCCAATAGCTATATCCCCAATAAAGAGAACATCAGCCTCCGGCCAGACTTTATGATCCTGGTTTACCCTGTGATTAGTATGAATGATCAGTTGACCCATATGGGATCTAAGATTAACTTGTTGGGAATGGAGCCTTCGAAGGAAAAAGTGGATTTGTTTTCTAATGAACTCCAGGTAACCAAAGAAACGCCTCCAACGTATTTGACGTATTGTGGAGATGACGGGGTGGTGGATGTGAATAATAGTATTGTATTTTATCAGGCTTTGCAGAAGAATGGGGTAGACGCGGAACTGCATTTGTTTCCGAAGGGAAATCATGGGTTTACGCAGCGATTGCCCGTGAGTGAGTGGCTGGATCCGATGCTGGGATTTTTGAAGAGGGAGGGGTTTTAGACCACCCCGGCCTTCGGCCACCCCTCCTGAAAATCAGGAGGGGAAGTAGCAGGGTGTATTATAGTGAGTGTGCCAGGTAAGGCACAATGCGTCATGTCGACGATAGGAGAGATCTATTTGCAAATCGATTACAGATCTCTCGTCGCTTCGCTTCCCTCGAGATGACGGGATGGAGAGAGAGGGGAATACTAACCGCTTATTCCAGCGGAATATAAAGGCTGTTGTTCTTTGAAATTGTTTGTGAAAGGAAGGTTGCATTGCAAAATATTGGTGTTTTTTTGTTTTATTTATATATAATGCAAAATATTTCGTTTTGGTTAATGTTGTGGTTTTGCATAAGTTTGTATTAATAATAGATGAGTTATGACAGAAAAGCTAATCGGGGTGCCAAATGAAATTGTATTGAAAAAATCCATTTAATTAGAGATCAGAAAGTGATGTTAGATAGTGACTTGGCAGAACTTTATGGTGTTGAAACCCGTGTGTTAAATCAGGCTATTAAAAGAAATATGGACCGCTTCCCAAGTTCTTTTATGTTCCAGCTTAATGAAGATGAGTGGGCCGCTTTGATATCACAATCTGTGATATCAGACGGAGGTAGAGGCGGAAGACGTAAATTTCCATATGTTTTCGGTGAACATGGTATTTTAATGTTATCGAGTGAGATAAAGTAGATTCTCCAAGGGAAAAAATTGGCTTTAAAACTAAGAACACCGAATCTTAGTTTCTTTTTACACGCTTTCTTTCACAAACAATATTTACCGTTTTACTTGATGCCACCCTGCGATGTGTTTCGTGGGGTGATGTCTCGTGTATCTATAAATCATCATTATTGTCAATCACCTTAATTTAACATCTCTACCTATGACTAAATATCTTCAAAAAACCGGTGCTGAACTTTTCTTTGCTTTGCTGGAGGAAATAGAGAACACCCGTAAGCCCATCGAGCCTTTGTTTTCTGAACGGTTGACGCATGCGCATTATACGCTAACCTCGGACATCTTTGATATTATTGCTAATAACAATCAAAAACAAACGGCTAAACTGTTGATCGGGGTTAGAAAGTTGCTGGTTAAACTCAGGCAGATCAAGGGTGTGGATTTGTTGATTCGTTTTGATCCTGAACTAACGGAGATTGGTGGTGCTGTGGGAAAGGGGGAGCCTGATGTTTTTCGGTTGAAACTGGTTCATCTGGTGTTGGTTGAGCTGGATAGGGTGATTGATTTTATTATTGAATATAAACCGATACCACGGGTGCCGAAGAGGATTTGATAAAATGTTTGTAGTGATGTTGCAGGAAACGAAACCATATTCAAGAAGATTTAGGCTGAAAGACTCTGATTATTATTCGCCAGACTTTCAGCGTTTAAGGTTATTGCAGTCTTTGATTGAGCAGGATTTTAGACGCAACCGGGATATTAACGTGTATGCGGTTAAAATGGATATTTCTATTCATGCTTTGAACAGGTTTGCGAAGGCTTATTTGGGGAGGTCTGTGTATGAGCTATTGCAGGACAGGATTTACCGGGAGGCTTTGTATTTGTTGCAGTATTCGAAGCATACGATCAAGGAGATTTCGGTGTTGCTGGGTTTTAGTGACACACCATATTTCAGCAGGTGGTTTAAGCAGAGAAATGGCCAGACTGCTAAAGCTTACAGAAAGGGGCTAGGGGGCTGACACCCCTTTTTTATCCGTTGCTCAATCAAAATATTGCCAAGAATTATTATAAATCTAATCAAATATAAATTTTATGATCAAAACTAGTGACCTGGTCCAGTACTTCTGGACTCATTCTAACCTCATCACCAGCAAAGAAGGTGTTGAAGCTGCGCTTCATGGGGATCAACTTATTGAGGTGAGTGTAATGCTCCGCAATCATGAGGAAAACGAAGTTCGACTTCAGCTGAGATGTGCTTTTAACTCGCCTCTTAGATTCATTGAAGCTTTCAACCTGCAATACCCGGAGGACATCAAAAAGATCAGCATAGAAAACCTCATGCTGTTGTATAAAAACGGGAAGGCTGAACTGAGTGTAACCGAATATCCAAACGATTAAACAAAAAAACACCATCTATTATGACGCTCAATAAGAAACAAAAAATCAAAAAAAAGAAACTGAAAGACGCGGAAATGAGTAAACCTGCGTTGGACAGGCTTATCAACCTACTCAAGTCCATTGACCCTTTAGAACACAGAGCCGAGATCTTTCTGCGTGGGATAATGAAACCAAAATTCTGTGTAGAGACACACGATCTTCATGAACAGGGTACTCGGATCGATGAATCTTATTTTATTTCTACGGGTTATATGCTCATCTATTATATAGAAAACGGTGTTAAGTATGTGCTCCGGATTTGTGGGCCTGATGAGATTGTTTCTGCCAATAGCTTTTTAACGGGCTTAAAATCTAAATATTCTATTAAGGTTTTTAAAGATACCTACCTTTTATCGATTACCGAAGCACAAATGGAACATTTGCAGAAAGAAATTCCTAGTGTTGCACAGCTTACTTTGAAAACGATTCGGTCTTTTGAAGAGAAGGAGTTAGAACGTAATAAGATCATTAGTGCTGGCGGCCAGAAAAGTGTGCTCTACTTCTATAAAACTTATCCTGGATTGTTGTATAGCAGAATTATAGGGGATGATGATATTGCTAATTACTTGCTCATGAGCAGATCCAATTTGAGTGCTTTGCGTAATGATTTGATACGCAGAGGTTTGCTTCCTTGAGGATAATAACCGGATATATGTCTAATTCTGGACAGATTTTCTTTTTCTGAGTGACTATCTTTAGGTATATCAAATTAAAGCACTTTATTATGAACATTACGCATCTCGGTTACCTTTTTACATTTCGAATTAAAGCAAACACTCTTGCCTTTCTTGGCCTGGTTAGCCCTGGCTTGGGTGTTGTCGGTTAATACCTGCGGGTGCCAGTGGTTCTGGTACCTGCTTGTTTCTTTCTGAATATTCGCCGCGTCCGGAAGCGAGGATAGAGTATATAATCATCCATTTATTCATTTAAAAAAACGTTTATGAAAAAATCGTTCAAGGCGGCTTTAATGGTCGTGCTGTGTGCTGGCGGATTGACCGCAGCTTTTGCTTTTACTAAATCAGCTTCTGTTAAAAAGGCGGGTTTAATTGCTTACACCTACAATTTGAGTACTTCTACTGGTGCGAGGAATGTGGCGAACTGGACGCTGGCTACGGGTTCTACGCCGAGTTGTGGTGCTGCGGGTTCTGTGCCTTGTAAGGTGATTTTTGATAGTTCTGTTTATCCCACGTTGCAGGATTACATCAATGATCAGAATTTTACGAGTGACGCGGATGTGGTTTCCGGGCCTGGTGTAGTGAGTAAGCAATAGTCTTTTTTGAAAAATATGTTTTCTGATCGCGCTGAGCCTTACAGGCTCTGAGGCTTGATCATGAAAACATATTTTTTTGGGTGCAGACCGGTATAGTGTTTAGTTGTATGCATAGTGACGTATTACCTGTTTTGCAGGAGATTTTATTGACTTTGGTGGAGATTAAACTGGCTATTCGGGAGTTTGAGGGGCCTGCTGTTCAGGTGGATGAATGGTTGACGGCGAAGCAGGCTATGGAGTTTCTTTTTGTGGAGGAGAGGACTTTTTATAGGAGGAAGAGGGAGGGGAAGTGGGTGGTTAGGAGAGTAGGAAAGAGGTGGGTTTATTTGAAGTCTTCGCTTTGTGAAAAATAGGATTTCTGATGTCGCTGAATCTTACAGATTCTGAGGCTCCATCATGAAATCCTATTTTTCTTGGGCGCAGACTGGAGGGGGTGCAGACAGGGAAGGGTGGTGATTGGGTTGGGGTGTTATTGTGTGTTGATTTCGGGTTCAGAATTTGGTATTGTTTTTCAATTTATTTAATTGATTTTCAAATGTTTAAAACGGATAAATTTGTTTTGGAATTGGTGTTTTTATGGTTGGAACTGTATACTTTAGCGGCAACTAATTTTTTATAAAACGACTTTTTATTTGCTTGTGTATGGTGTTCATTGTTGGCATTGTAAGCGGAGTAAATGGAAGGTTTAAGCGACAGAATGCCGAAGAAAACTAATCTTGCAAAACAAGTAAAACCGATAGAGCTATCTAATAGCAGGTATATTAATGTAAAGACGGATTTTTCATTTAAGTATATTTTTGGAAGTGAGTCCAGAAAGAAGTTATTGATTGATTTTCTGAATGCTGTTTTTAAGGGCAGAAAGGTGATCCGGGATTTGACTTTTAATAACCCTAGTCATAAAGGGATGCGTAAAGAGAACAGGAAGACCGTTTTTGATGTGTATTGTACCGATAATAAGGGGGGTAAATTTATTGTGGAGATCCAACAGGCGAGCCAGCGCTTTTTTAAGGATCGTATTCTCTATTATTCGGCGAACCTGATCAGGGAACAAGGAAAATCTGTGGCGCCGGACTGGAATTACCGTTTGCCGGAGGTGTATGTTGTGGCCTTGATGGATTTTAGTTTTGATCATACGCATCGGGATCAGTATTTGCATGATGTTCGTTTGATGGATGTAGTGACTCATACCGTGTTCTATGAAAAACTTCGGTATATCTTTGTGGAGTTGCCGAAATTTAAAAAATCGGTGGATGAATTGGAAACTAATGAGGATGGCTGGTTGTACTCTTTAAGGAATATGGAAATATTAGATGAAATTCCAGTACCTTTGCGTAAGAAAAAGGTTTTTAGAGAGTTATACCAATTGGCAGAGGTCATTAATTTAAGCCCGGAAGATATGAATTTGTACCAGCAAAGTTTAAAGATTAAGCGTGATAACTACAGTGCTCTTGAGTCTGCGGAATTGAGGGGGGAGCAGCGTGGACAGAAGCAGGGTATTGAAATAGGACAAAAGCAGGGTATTGAAATCGGTCAGAAGCAAGCGGAACAACGTGCTATTGAAATCGGTGCGGAGCAGGAGAAAAGGGAAATGGCTCGTGAACTTAAAAAGGAGGGCTTGTCTATTGATCTTATTGCCAGAACTACTAAACTTTCTGTCGAGGAAATCCAAACACTGGTATAAGGTTAAGATCTATATTAATATTTAAATGAGCCGGGGGAGAAATTCTTACGGCTTTTTTTGTGAAAAATAGGATTTCTGATGTCACTGAATCTTTTAGATTCTGAGGCTCCATCATGAAATCCTATTTTTATTGGGCGCAGACTGGAGGTGGTGGTGATTGGGTAAGGGTGTGCAATTTTATGCATTTGCCTCACGTCATTTCGACGATAGGAGGAATCTATGTATGTCAAACACTGACAAAATCTATGTCAAAGGCTGTCATTCACTGACAAAGTGATTTGTGCTATAGGTGGTTTAATTTGAGGTAGTTATGTTTGTTTTAGTAATTGAAAAAGCGGTATCTGTGCACGGGTACTGCGGGTCCTGCAGGCTATGGAATTACTTAATGAACAGATTATTTAACATTTAATTTTTAAAGAAAATGGGAACATTTATTAAAGGGGTCCATGGTGGATTCTCAGGTCGTATAGGTAATGTGATTGGTGCTGCATGGCGCGGTGTGGATTATATGCGAAGTTTGCCTCGTAAGTCTAATAAGCCTGCTACAGAGGCTCAGTTGAAGCAGCGTTTGATTATCCGGCTGGTGATGGGTTTTTTAAGGCCGATCAGTGGTTTGATCCGGATTGGTTATCAGAGTTATAAGAGTGGTAAGACGCCGTTAAATGCGGCTACGGTTGCTTTGATTGATAAGGGGGTTACGGGTGTTTATCCAAATTTGAATATTGATTTTCCGCACGTGATGTTCAGTAAGGGGCATTTGTTGAAGCCTATGGTGACTGGTATGGAGTCTGTGGCTACGGCGAAGATCAAATTTGATTGGTTGAACAATACGCCTTTGTATGGGACGAGTACTGCGGCTACTGACCGGGCTACTTTACTGGTGTATAATCCGGTGAAGGAGGAGTTTGTTACGGCTGAGGATGTTGCGGTGAGGACTGGGTTGACTTTCACTTTAACTGTGCCTGCGAACTGGATTGGTGATGATGTCCATGGTTGGATGAGTTTTGTGAGTACCAGCCGCAGGGAGGTTTCGGATAGTGTGTATGCCGGGGTAACGGCGGTATTGTAATTGGTTTCGTCATCCTGCCCCGGGGCGGGATGACGTTTTTTGTTTTATGATGTAATTGAAAATGTTATGGCAGTATTGGAAAAGGGTATCAATGGGATATTCAGGGGTAAAATTGGTAAAATAATTGGTTTAAAGGTTAATGGGAAACAATATGCGCGGAGTTTGCCTACGCCGTCTAAGAATGCGCCTACTGTTGGGCAGCTGAACCAGCGGTTGAAGTTTAAGTTGTTGATGGAGTGGCTGCGGCCGTTAAAGGCGATTATTGATGTGGGCTATTCGAGAGGGAGTGGTCATGCTTCGCCGCTTAACCGGGCAATGTCTTATCATTTAAAGGAGGCGGTTATTGGTGTGGCGCCGGATTATGTGATTGATTTTTCGAAGGTGATTTTGAGCAGGGGGAGGTTATTGCCTTCGTTGGCTATGGAGATGAGTTTGGTGGGGAATTGTTTGTTGGTTACCTGGGCGGATTTTCATTGGTCTATGTATTGTGATTTGTATGACCGGGCGTGTTTTGTGGTGTATAATGTGGATAGGAAGGAGGTGTTGATGTTTCCGGATGTGGCGGAACGGAGGCAGGGGGAGGCGAGTTTGTGTTTGACGGAGGGGTTTGCGGTGGGGAGGTTGCATGTGTGGATGCAGTATGTGGGTAGGGAGGGTTTGGTGAGTACGACTGTTTATTTGGGTTTGTTGTGAAAAATATGATTTCTGATCTCGCTGGATCTTACAGATCCTGAGGCTTGATCATGAAATCATATTTTCGTTGGGTGCAGACCTGGAATCGTGGGGGATTTTTTAGAAAGTTATCAACATTTTCTTTAGTGCAACCCCACTGCACTGAGTTTATTTTACTTAGCGCAAATCAAATTGCGTTATGAAAAAGAGCTTATTTTATTTCATCTTCTTTTTTGCGGGAATTGCATTTTATGTACAAAATCCCCCGGTCTTTAATGGCAGACATTTAATTAATGTAACCCATAGTTTCAGGATGAGGTGTTGGTCAATGTCCGCTTGGATGGCATCGAATTTCAAATCAAATAATCAATTCATATGAACACAAAATTATTACTACCGGTAACGGGCCTATTATTGGCCAGTTTATTTTTTTCTAAACAAAGCTCTGCACAAAATCTGCTGGATTTGCAAAGTTGGGTGCCTGGACAAGGTACAACAGGAATCTTCACTAAAGTAGGACAGGATACCGAAAGTACTCGTGAATGGGGCGACGGTCCTTATGGAAAAAGATCAATTCTCTGGAAGGCACAGGCTGATGGAGCTTATGACGCAGATGGTGGCTGGGCAACAAGTCAATTCCCAATTAATCCATTATACATGTACAGATATACCGTTTGGATAAAGAAAACAAACTCGAAAGATGGTTTAATCTATTTTGGTTGTACTAATGTTCAGAGCCTAGCCGGGGTTCCTGATTCAAATCCATATTTCTGGTATGGAAAGCTACCGGAAATAAATAAGTGGTATTTACTGGTAGGGTATATCCATGGAAGTGGAGATCCCTCTAATGACAACTATAGTGCAATCTATGATGGTGTGACCGGACAAAAAGTTGTCGATATGAAAGACTTCAAATTTGCTGCAGGGGCAACTACAACAAATCACCGTGCATTTCAATACTATAATACAAATGTGCTTGATCTTCAATACATGTATGCGCCACGTGTAGAGGTTGTAAATGGAAATGAACCTTCTATTATGGAATTATTGGGCATTCAATCCGGAGTATCAGATCAACAATATTTCGCAGGCAAAGTGGGTATAAAAACAACTTCACCAGGAGACTATGATCTGGCTGTCAATGGAAAGATTCGAACCAAAGAGGTGAGAGTAGAAACAGCGAACTGGGCCGACTATGTATTTAAGAAAGACTATGAACTTCCAACGTTGGAACAAACAGAAAGGCATATCAAAGAGAAAGGTCATTTACCTGGAATTCCTTCTGAAGCAGAAGTAAAGGCAGAGGGTATTGAGGTCGGAGACATGAATGCAAAACTGCTCAAGAAAATTGAAGAACTGACTTTGTACCTCATTGAACTCAAAAAACAAAATAGCCAATTAAATATGAGATTGACAAAAGTTGAAAATGGAAAAGATAAATAGGATTATAAGAAAAATAAGATTTAAAATATGAAATATACTTCTATAGTCTACATGGCTTTATTGTTCTTTATTGTAAACCTAGCCAATGCACAGATCACATACAATAAACTTCCAGTAATTATTCCTTCAGCACCTAATGCTGCAGAGCTATCCAAATATGGAACCTTAGATGTTGGCCTTCAAACCGGCTCCCTGAATTTTAAGATCCCCATCTACACCATCGAAGGCAACCAATGGAGCATGGCTATAGACCTTCAATATAGCACATCAGGGGTGAAAGTAGATCAAATCGCCTCAAGGGTAGGCCTGGGCTGGATTCTCAATGCTGGGGGCGTGGTAACCAGAAATGTAAATGGTAAACCCGACGAGTTCAGTACCCGCAGTGCCCTTCCTGTCAACTGGCAAAATTTTGATCAGAGTTTTATGAATTATCTGGAAGGAGTGGCAAACAATTCCTGGTCAGGTGATGATACTGAGCCTGACGAGTTTTCCTATAATTTCAATGGTTATTCAGGGAAATTCATTTTGAATGCTAATGGCAACGTGACCATGATGCCACATAATAATTTAAAAGCATCCTTTACTATTAATAATTCAAGCTCTTCCTCCATTAAAATTGTAACTCCAGATGGAAGCCAGTATTTCTTCCAGGATATGGAGTTTACCTCTTCCAACTCACTTGTTGCCGGAAGCACACAAACGATTGCTTCAGCAATTCCAACTTCCTGGTATTTAAGTAAAGTTATTCTCCCAAATCTGGAAGAAGTTAATTTCACCTACCAGAACCAGGCCTATAGTTATATAAGTAGTGTTTCCGAAACGATCACCCAATCAATTGATGCTGAAAATCAGAACCCTTGTCCTTCTTTGCAATGCGCAATAATTAATAATGACGAGACAGCAAGTCTGAATCTGATATTTCTCGCAGGCCGCAGGCTATCTAAAATTAACTTCCGGTCTTTTGAAGCAAACTTTGAATACATAGATCGTTTAGATTTACCCTCTTCTTCCTCCAGTCATGAAAATGATGAGAAGTTGTTGAGCCGGATTCTTTTTAAGAACAATAATAAGATTTTAAAGAGTTTCGACTTTAGCTATCAATATGGCATTTCCTCCAATTATTTCTCCTCTTTCTATGGCACGGAAACCAGCTTAAAATACCGGCCATACCTGCAACTGCTGGCTCAAAAAAATAATATAGGAGGACTCATCGGAAATCATATTTTTACCTATAACGATATTAATGGACTTCCAGCCAGGCTGTCTTACTCCCAGGATATGTTTGGTTATTTTAATGGAAAACTAAACTCTGTTTTAATCCCTAAACCTGAAAGTGCACTTGATCAACAACGGTTCTGGAAGGCAACCGCAGATAGAAGCCCCGATTTCCTCAGTACATTAAAAGGATCTCTCACTAAAATACAATATCCAACAGGTGGAACAGATAGTATTGCTTATTCCTTAAATGACTATTACACAACCAAACAAGCTATCTCCAGAGAAAATACCTCTTTAAGTGTACCGAGAACAAATACAGTTTCACCTATAATTAAAACCTCCAATGCATTTTCAACAACAAATGGGCAGACAGCTCATTTAACTGCTTCAATGTTAATTGAGATGGGCTCTGATGGATCTTCTCCGTACGACCCCTCTATGGATCTCTCGAGAGTAGAGGTTATAAGGCAGTCAGATGGAGCGCAAATTTATTCCAAAATGCTAAAGGCAGGAGAAAATATTGATCAAGATTTTGGACAAATGGCACCGGGAATCCTTTATATATTAAAACTTACCTGCTATGTGCCAAATTTGAAATGTAGTGCGTCTATTACCTACGATGTTTCTTCTTCATCTGTTCCATATACAGAAACCATTCCAGG
>NZ_JAELTV010001246.1 GCF_016429005.1 Pedobacter sp. ASV19 | reverse complement strand
CCCCCCCCCCCCCCCCCCCCCCCCCTCTTTAACCGCTCCCCCTCCCACCGAGATCTACACCGGCTAACGTTCGTCGGCAGCGTCAGATGTGTATAAGAGACAGAAATAGACTTGTATACGTATCCAATAGCTTCTACAGGCAAAGAATTTATAAGTATTTTAGATCCTGCGACCTATGCTTACATTCCGAACTTAGTACGTAGCAAAGTCTTATCAAATGCATTAAAAGGCTTTAGCTCGCAGTCTAATCCAATATTAATTTTTTACAATCTCCATGCCTTCTAGATAGGATAATTAAAATTTCAATTATTGATAAAAAAATAATGTATGAAAAACCTTTTGTTAAATCTTCTTTGTTTACTTCTTTTATTTCTGTCTCTTATACACATCTGACGCTGCCGACGAACGTTAGCCGGTGTAGGGGTCGGGGGGG
>NZ_JAELTV010001245.1 GCF_016429005.1 Pedobacter sp. ASV19 | reverse complement strand
GGGCTTTCCAATGATAATATTTAGAACAGGCATCTTCAAAGCCATCGTATTCACTTAAAAACAGCTCTTTGAAAGTTTCATTATAGCCATCACCGCAATATAGATCATAGCCGCGGCTTATGATATTGGAAGTTGGAATGTCATTGATACTGATGATTTCGTCACCAGTGTGAAGCTTATCTGTTCTATAGGTTGTAACCCAGGCCCGGTGATTTCGGATCAGGACCTGGAAAGGAAGGTGTGGTTCTTTAGGCTCTTTGGAAGGGGCAAATTCTGAAGAATGCTTTAATTGAGTATGCCCGCACTTCAATGCGCATAGAAAAGGATAGATCCGGGTGATAAAGTCACTTTCGGATAGAGGATGAGTTATTGACGAGCAGGTGCTTTTATATATTGCTTTGAGTTGCTTTGGGGTGGTGTAAATCTGTCTCTT
>NZ_JAELTV010001244.1 GCF_016429005.1 Pedobacter sp. ASV19 | reverse complement strand
ATCGTCGGTAGATCCGCTTAGCTTTAAGTGGGCATGATCATGGAGAGAGGTGTATAGACCTTGAGTACTTGTGTGGATATCGGCTTTTGCATTTCCTTTTAAGAATATTTGGAGGAATTTCGTCTTTAACCAGCCTTCGGTTTTAACTACAGCATTGTCTTCTGCCTCTATTCTGTAGATGTCTTTTACATAAATAACAAGTTTGCTTGATTCTTTACTGTCGCCGATAATCCGGAGTACGCCACCTGTCTTTATGACTTTTACACGACCTGTATTATCATCTGTATAGGAAACACTTTCAGGTAATCCCTGCACCATTGTCACCTCCACATTTCCCTTTATAGAGATTTTTCGGATTGGAGTCATATCGGAAGTTCTTATTGGGTTTTTATCTGTTGCTAAGACACTTACTGGAAGGCCAGCTGTTACGAAC
>NZ_JAELTV010001243.1 GCF_016429005.1 Pedobacter sp. ASV19 | reverse complement strand
AATTATAACAGCAAAAAAGTACCCGAAGCCTCTACCGGCACTGCCTTTTACCATTTTATCCATATTCGTGATACAACAAATACTGGCCGCATTTGGAGCGAAGAATTTATGATGGTTTTTAACTCAGAAAAAAGCATATACACCAGCTATACCAAACAAACCCAGGATTCCATTCGCCAAGCAAAATTTGAACAAGCCATCAAAAACGGCCTCAATAACATTGACATGGGCATTATTATGCAAACCACAAATGACAACATATATACCTTTGAAAAGGAAAACACAATCTATGTCAATAAGAATTTCAGCAATAACAACTATTTAATCAAAGAGACTTTAGAAAAAATCAATTGGAAAATTGACAAAGAAACCAAACCCCTGCTCGGCTATACTTGCCAGAAGGCAACGGGTATTTGTAAAGGCAGGGAATATAC
>NZ_JAELTV010001242.1 GCF_016429005.1 Pedobacter sp. ASV19 | reverse complement strand
TTGCCGATGCCTCAAAACAAATCCCTTGCACATTTTCAAGACGTTCCTTTAAAGCCGTAAAGTCCCTTATACTGGGCTGCGGTCTGTTCATATATTTCCACCAGGGATAATTGTCTCCGAACATCCATGGCCATTTTTGAACAAATAATGTATTTGATCCTAATTTATCTACACTTTCCTGTAGCTTATGACGCAAAGTATCTACAGCAGAAAACACTGAAATAATGGTAAAGATACCGATGGTAATACCCAGTAAAGAAAGCATGGTACGAAGTTTATTCTGGCGCAGAGCGTCTGCTGCAAACCAAAAACTTTCGCCTATAAGTCTTAAGATCATCATAATTGCTGTTTAGACCAAAACTACCTAAAAAGGTTACAGCGAATTGCAGGATATTAAAAAAAAACAATTTGGTACTATTTATGCAGTTATAAGG
>NZ_JAELTV010001241.1 GCF_016429005.1 Pedobacter sp. ASV19 | reverse complement strand
CCCCCCCCCCCCCCCCCCCCCCCCCCCCCCCCCCCCCCCCCCCCCCCCCTTTTACTTCCCCCCCCCCCCCCGACATCTCCACCGGCTAACGTTCGTCGGCAGCGTCAGATGTGTATAAGAGACATGTCTAATGACCCGCTGGAATATTCAGGTTGTAGATATGAATTGAGTCCATCTGATAATTTCTCATACAAATAAATAATTACTGGATACTTTTTCCTGGCATCAAAATTATCGGGTTTGTATAATATGCCCTGCAATGCTCTTCCATCTAATGATTTCCAATTATGCAACTCAGTTTTATACCAATTATATTTTTGTTGCGGCTGGAGATCGGTCAATTTTTTAAAACTTTTAAAATCATTTGTAACAAAATAGTTTGGTGCCTCGTTTGCACACATTCTTCTAACAATATATTTTTCAGCATTTTTTGC
>NZ_JAELTV010001240.1 GCF_016429005.1 Pedobacter sp. ASV19 | reverse complement strand
TTTCATCACCACATCACAGGCAAATTTTAGTATCTTAGCATCATTTACATTCTCAAATAAGGCCCAAGTGAAGTTATTAACATGGTATTCTGGTCGTTTCAACGCCTTTTCAAAATACAGCACATAATACTTTCCGAAATTGCGCCAATCTTTACTCATCAAATAATAAATCATTTGTTTACCATACAGTGTCTCTAGTCCTATATCACCAAATTTTAATTTCATAGTATTTTTTAAACTCGACCAATCGAAATTTGGCTTTTGGGCGGGCTCAATTTCCTCGAAATAAGCTTTTGAGATGGCTTTTCGCAGGAAATATTCTGCTTTATCTTTTCCTAGCACAGCGTTCACTTTCTCCGGATATTTCAGGAACAATTTAAATTCTTCTCCCTCTGTATTATCCAAGTGCTGACTCATAGTAGTCAGGTTATCTT
>NZ_JAELTV010001239.1 GCF_016429005.1 Pedobacter sp. ASV19 | reverse complement strand
GAGTATAAGGTTCAAAAATATGCTGTTGCTGGCTTGGGTCTATGCCTATACCTGTATCTTCAATGCTGAAACGGATCCTGATTTTGTTTTCTGTTAAGTTCAGAATCTCTATATTTAAATTGACAACTCCTTTTTCTGTAAATTTAATGGCATTATTAAGTAGGTTTAACAAAACTTGAGTTAAGCGCGTTGGATCACTTAAAATAACTTTAGTCTCTAGTTCATCGGGAATGTTAAGGTTAAAGTCCAGCATTTTTTCCCGTGCTTTTAGTTTAGTACTGGAATAGTTGTTTCTGATCAATTCTGCCAGATCAAATGGAATGGTTTCCAGTTCTGCTTTATCAGAATCCAGCTTGTTAAAGTCAAGAATATCGTTGATCAGCAGCAATAGGTTCTCTGCAGAGCTGTCTCTTATACACATCTCCGAGCCCACGA
>NZ_JAELTV010000128.1 GCF_016429005.1 Pedobacter sp. ASV19 | reverse complement strand
CCCCCCCCCCCCCCCCCCCCCCCCCCCCCCCCCCCCCCCCCCCCCCCCCCCCCCCCCCCCCCCCCCCCCCCCCCCCCCCCCCCCCCCCCCCCCCCCCTTTTTAGATGTGTATAAGAGACAGAACCTGGACTTATCTTATCCTTTTTCTGATCATTTTTGCAGAGACCGGATTTGTTGTTACTCCATTTCTGCCTGGAGATTCCCTGTTGTTCGCTATGGGTACTTTAATTGCCGGAGAAAATACAGGATTAAATATTTGGGTAATGTTGTTGATTCTTATTGCAGCCGCTATTCTTGGTAACAGTTTAAACTACAAACTGGGCAGTATTCTGGGAATAAGGGTATTTAGCGAAAAGAACAAAATACTGAAACTCGAATATTATCACCAATCGCATGAGTTTTTTGAAAAGCACGGAGGTAAGGCGATCATTTTTAGTCGTTTCCTGCCCATTTTCAGGACAATCGCCCCATTTGTTGCCGGAGTTGCCAAAATGCCATTTGGCAGGTTCACTTTTTACAATGTTATTGGAGGTGTGGCCTGGATTACGAGCTTATTACTGGCAGGTTATTTCATTGGCCAGATTCCTGTTGTGAAAAAGAATTTTGATATTGTGATCATTGTGATTGCTGTGGTTACATTCCTTCCCGCAATACTGGCTGCTGTTAAATCCAAATTGAAAAAGAAGGAAAATAAACCGGTCTAGTATTCACGTCCGATAATTGATCCCTTTTCATATTTTAAGTTTTCTAAGGTTTCTTTTTGTCTTTCTTCGAACGGAAGGTCAATTCTTTTGAGTTGCTCCATATCCGGCTGGCCGGCATCAATCCATGCAGAATACCAGAAGGAACCGATGTATAGGATAGCCGAACGCATCTGACGTTCTACCATGTGATGCATGGCCTCATGATAAGCTTTGGAATAGTCTTCGGAGTATTGCCTGGTCAACAAGCCTTTTCTTTTCGAAAAACTGTATTTCCTATAATGTGGAAAGCTCAAACTTAAGCTGGATTCCAGTTTCAAAACAGAATCTACTAAGGTGTGCGTATGGCTGACCATATTCCAGGCTTCCTGCAATGGCTGGGCAATGTAAAAGGCTTTACCCACCCGGTAATTATAACGATCCGCATAGAGCTCTGGCAATCTGCTTTCCCAGAAAGCATGAATGCCCACCTGGTTTGTAAGCTGCCCATTGTGGTTGTTGGTTGTATGCAGCGGTACATGGGCATCAGCAATATAATGTCCCAGTTGAGCAGAACAGACCAAAATTTTAATTGAATCCTTTTGTTTGAAGGCATTAACCAGTTTCAGGTAGCTCCGCTGGATATGCCAGGGTAGTATTCCATTTTCCTGGAGCATTTTCCTGCCATATTTCTTTAAAGCAAGATCCCATTTTCTTGGAATACTGTCTATACAGTTGTCATAAGCTTCCACATCGAGATAATGTCTTGGAGCTTCTGCAGTGTCTGCATATCTTCTCTTATCCGGATCAACTGCATGATCTGACAAATAACTAATATTGGACTTATAAAACCGGCTGATGCCCTTAGGCAGGGTAAATACAGCCAGACGATTAATTTGCCTATGGGCATAAAATCCCCAGGATCCGAAAACCAGGAGTATTCCCGTGAGGGTTACGTAAATAAAGACTTGCTTCATTTACGTAAAACTAAGGACCGGGAATGGAATATTTGCTATGCCTTAAATAGATTTACCTTTCATGGCCTGGGCCACAGCGAGATCCATCAGGCGCTCAGCAAATGGCCTGGTAAATTCATTCAGCTCATCTGCTTTTTTAAGGATCTCATCTTTACCTCCAGTTTGTAATGCAGATTTCAAAGCCTCAATATGGGCCAAAGTATCTTTTCTTTCTTCTTCAGTCAGAACCTGTCCGTTCTTTTCTACAAAACGTTCTGCGGTATAAACCAATTGTTCTCCTTCACCTTTGGCTTCAATCAGCATACGCTGCTCTACATCACTCTTTGCATAAGTAATGCTGTCAATCAGCATTTTTTCTACGGCATCATCCGTTAAACCATAAGAAGGGACAACTTCAATCTCCTGTTTAACTCCTGAGCGCAGTTCAATGGCCTGAACAGTTAAGATACCATCTGCATTTAAGATGAAATTAATATCCACTTTAGGTAATCCCGCAGGCATAGATGGAATTCCTTTTAAATCAAATTCGGCTAATTTTCTGTTTTCTTGTACCAGGTCACGTTCGCCCTGGAATACCGATATTTTCATGTTGACCTGACCATCGATAGAGGTGGTATATTGTCTGCCTGCTTTTGTAGGTACTTTCGCATTTCTGGCGATGATCACGTCCATCAATCCACCCATGGTCTCTATGCCTAAAGACAGTGGAGTAACATCCAGTAAAAGGATGTCAGAGCGGTTTCCCGCAAGAATATCAGCCTGTATTGCAGCACCAAGGGCAACTACTTCATCCGGATTGATCTGGTCATGAGGCTCGCGGTCAAAGAAAGCGCTCACCTGTTTTTTAACAAGCGGTGTTCTGGTAGAACCACCCACCAGCACCACTTCATCAATATCAGCAGCACTGAGTTTTGCATCTTTAAGGGCTTGCCTGCAAGAGTCCAGCGTTTGTTCAACTTTAGAAGAAATCAAGTCTTCAAATGTATTTTTATCTATGCTGCACCAGATATCGCCCATTTTCTCATTGAATAAATTCTGTGTGGACAGCGCCTTTTTTGCCTCTTCTGCTTTTAGACGGAGCTGTTGCATCAAGCCGGCATCGTCTTTCAGGTGTTGCTGGTCCAGTTTATTCTTTTCAATCCAGTAATGGACAATAGCCCGGTCAAAATCATCTCCGCCCAGGAAGGTATTCCCATTCGTTGCCAGAACTTCGAAGATTCCATTTTGAATGGATAAAATAGAGACATCAAATGTACCTCCTCCAAGATCATATACCGCAATGGTTTTCTGCTGAGTGGGATCTAAACCCAGTCCATAGGCTAAACTTGCAGCCGTTGGCTCATTTACAATTCTTAAAACATCCAGACCGGCCAGTTTACCCGCATCACGGGTGGCCTGGCGCTGGCTATCGTTAAAATAAGCAGGAACTGTAATTACAGCCCGGTTTACCGGTGTTTTTAAAGCATGCTCTGCGCGGTTCTTAAGTTCCTTCAGAATTTCGGCTGATAATTCAATTGGTGTATAAAAACGATTTCCAGCTTTGATCTTTACCAATGCATCCCGATCATCATCAATGATTTTGTACGAAAAGGTATCCTGATGGCTAGCTACATCCTTATAAGAACGGCCAAGCAAGCGTTTCACAGAAAAAATGGTATTTTCGGGATCTGTAATTAAAAATTCTTTGGCATCATTTCCAACAAGAGCATCGCCCTGGGCATTAAAATGAACCACCGAGGGTACCAGAAGACCTTTGCCCAGGTCATTGATCACTTGCGGATGTTTTTCAGGATTGATAAAAGCAACCAAACTATTTGTTGTTCCTAAATCAATTCCAACGATGATCTCTTCTTGTTGTAAAGAACCTGTTGCCAGGTTAATGGATATTTTTGCCATAGTCTGGCAAATTTAGGAATGTTTTTAATGCTTTTCTTATTTAAACCGCTAATTTGATGTTTTGGTGATGAAAGCTGCTGGTCTTATTTCAATTCTTTCTCGTGAAAATTATATACCCAGAGTACAATGTCCTGATAACTGTTCAAACCTTTCTTCTGATTGTTTAATTTTAAAAAATTATCAAAGGCTGCCCCAAAATAATCGACCATCTCGCCATTATATTTTCTCCAGAACTCCCGGTCTTTTTTATAGTTCAGAAGTACGCCGGGATGAATGGTTTTATATAAGACTTTGTAATCATCCGGAGATTTCATACGGATTTCGAACAGTACATTTCTCAATATAGAATAATAGCCCGAATAGCGAAAGTCAGGATCAGTACTGTTGGTGGACACCAGGTATCCCACCAGGTTGGCTTCATCTTCTCTTGCTACCCCAATCTGATGTGCAATTTCATGACAGATGATAAAAGGTAGTTCGGTAGGAGGAATACGCATATTCACATTGGCTTCTCCGGATAGAGGGCTGTAATAACCTTCAATTCCAATCTTGGTGATTACCCAGCTGTTCAGTACCGGTTTTACCGAAGGCCGGGGATAATCAAAAAATGCTTGTTTCTGCGCCAGCAGATCATAAGCCTGTTTGGCGCCATGCCGAAGTTCTGCAATAGTGTAAGCGATTTTTTGATCAGCAGGCTGCTTGTCTTTCATCTGCTGTAATGCATTGATCCGGCCAATCAAAAAATTTCCAAGCATCACCAGTTCTTTTACGTTGTATTTTTTATGGCCAATGGCCAGAGTAGAAGATACAGACGGTCTGGAATAATTCAGGCCCCAAAGAAGTTTAAAAGCAATATAGAGAATCAGCAAGAAGTTCGTGGTCCTTAACGGGATCAATATCCGATGCTCGTGTTCAAGCTGTTTTCTGTATAGCGCTTTACTGAAAAACCACAGTTTCCAGATCATATAGCCGATCAGCAGCAGGTACAAAAAATCGCCCAGTGCAAACGGAAAAAGAAAGCTTATTGACCTTAAGGCTACGGAAATAATAGGATAAAGACCACTGGAATACCAGCTTTCGGTTAAACTGCTGCTCAGGCCCCAGGCAAAAATTAAACCTGCCAGGACAAGTTCTATCAGAAATTGCCTTAAAGCAGGTTTATAGGTTTTATTCATTATCTGTTAAAGGTTAAGCGGCGTCCTTTCTCATTTGTTGTGAACTTTCCTTTATGGTAGGCAAGGTTACCGGACACAAAGGTGTGCGTAATGTCCGATTGGAACACCTGACCTTCGAAAGGTGACCATCCGCATTTGTACCAAAGGTTGGCACGGGTTACTTTGACTGGGTCGTTCAGATTGACCAATACAAGGTCTGCCCAGTAACCCTCCCTGATAAAGCCTCGTCGGTCAATATTGAAACAAGTGGCCACATTGTGCGCTGTCTTTTCAACAATCTGTTCCAGGGTTATTTTTTTCTGATGATACATCTCTAATAAAGCAGATAGTGCATGTTGTACCAAAGGGCCGCCAGATGGTGCCTGTAAATATGGCTGCTCTTTTTCTTCGATAGTATGTGGGGCATGGTCTGTTGCAATAATGTCAATATGGCCATCCAGTACACCTCTTAAAATGGCATCTTTATCCTGCTCGGTTTTTACAGCCGGATTCCATTTGATCCAGTTTCCTTTTTCAGCGTAATCCCGGTCATCAAACCAAAGGTGATGTACACAGGCTTCTGCTGTAATTCTTTTATCCTTCAAAGCGGCCTTGCTGTCGAACAGCGCAACTTCCCTGGCTGTAGAGATGTGTAGGATGTGTAAGCGGGTATTGTGCTTTTTAGCCAGCTCAACAGCCATAGAAGAGGAGATATAACAGGCCTCAGCACTTCTGATCAGAGGATGCATGTCGATGGTGATTTGATCTCCATATTTTTCCTTATAAATGGCCATGTTGCGGCGTATGGTCTGTTCATCTTCGCAATGTGTGGCAATCAGCATAGGAGCTTCCTTAAACAGGTTCTCTAAAACTTTTGCATTGTCAACCAGCATATTGCCGGTCGAAGATCCCATGAATACCTTAATGCCGCATACATTTTTAGGATCTGTTTTAAGGACCTCTTCCAGATTATCATTGGATGCACCCATAAAGAAGGAGTAATTGGCCAGTGATACATCAGAAGCAATTTTGTATTTGTCCTGCAACAGTTCCTGGGTTAATGTATTTGGAACAGTGTTGGGCATTTCCATAAATGAAGTGATCCCACCCGCTACGGCGGCCATGCTTTCTGAAAAAATATCCGCTTTATGCGTCAATCCGGGTTCCCTGAAATGTACCTGGTCATCAATCATTCCAGGAAACAAATGTAGTCCTTCGGCATTGATCACCTGATCTGCACTTTGGCTGATCGAGGGGGCGATCTTTTCAATAAATCCGTCTTTAATCAGGACATCTGCAATAAATATCTGGCCTTCATTGACCAAAGAAGCAGCTTTTATCAGAATGGTATTCATATGCTTCAAAATTAGGAAAAAAATTAAAATCAATTCTATAAATTCAGGTTAATGATGATGTGCAGTTTTATCGGCCACTAAATAAATTTTGACTATTTTTGCAAAATGCCCAAAAAATTCGAAGAGTTTAACCTCAACCGACAGATTTTAAACGCCGTAGAGGATGCGGGGTTTACTGTTGCCACGCCAATACAAGAAAAAGCCATTGCGCCGGTACTCTCCGGACAGGATATTTTTGGAATTGCTGAAACAGGAACCGGAAAAACTGCTGCCTATGTCTTACCCATGCTAATGCAGTTAAAATATGCACAGGGCGATTCCGTAAGGGCTTTAATTCTTGCTCCGACGAGGGAACTTGCTATGCAGATTGCAGAACAGGTACAGCTGTTTTCTAAATATACGGATCTCCGCTCTGTGGTTATCTTTGGCGGAATAGGCCCAAAAACTCAGATAGAGAAGCTCAAGGGCGGTGCCGATTTGATCATTGCCACACCGGGAAGATTTTTAGATCTTTATCTGGCCGGACATATCAATACCCAATACCTGAAATTCTTAGTGCTGGATGAAGCTGATAAAATGATGGATATGGGCTTTATTGGTTCCATTCACCGGATATTGGAAGTGGTGCCCCGCAGAAGACAAAACTTGCTGTTCTCCGCAACCATGAGTGACCTGGTGCAGAAAATTGCAGGAGATTTTCTGAAACACCCAACCATTATTGAAGCTTCGGCTCAAGCTACGCCAGCTTCTACGGTAACCCAGTCTCTGTATGAGGTAACCAATTTCAAAACCAAGATCAACCTGTTGCAGTTCCTGCTTAAAAATGATGAGGAAGTCAAAAGGCTCATTATCTTCTGCAAAACTAAAACTGTGGCCGATAATATTTTCAGTTTTATTGAACGCAGGTTCGGGCCGGAAGCGGTTCGGGTAATCCATGCCAACAAAGGACAAAATACGCGGATCAACTCTATTAACAGCTTCAAAGAAGGACATATTCGTGTGCTGGTAGCTACCGATGTAGCCTCAAGAGGAATTGATGTCAGTGAGGTAAGTCATGTGATCAACTTTGATGTGCCTATCATCATTGAAGATTATGTACACCGTATCGGGCGTACAGGAAGAGCCTTTTCAACAGGAGAAGCACTTACTTTTTGTACAGAAGCTGAAAAATATTACATCCGGAAGATAGAAAAATTAATCAGACAACAGATTCCTGTTGTAGCTTTGCCGCCTGAAGTTTTTGTGGAAGAAACACCATATGACGAAAGACAAGCCATTGCAAAAGAAATAGATCTTCAGAAAAGAAAGGATGACCCTGATTTTAAAGGGGCTTTCCATGAAAAGAAGAAAATATTTCCACCGGCCGGAAAGAAAAATGACAGAACACCTCCATGGAAGAAAAAGAAGTTCAAAAAATAAAGCATTCGGCCATCCGCCTTACGCCGCTTAATATACTCGCTGCGGGAAGCTTGGTTGCTGCTTATTTTTTTCTGACGGGAGGTACTTCAGGAGCGGGGATCGAAAAGAAGGTGAACTGGCTATTCGCAGTGCTTTGTTTGTTCGCCTGCCTGGTGGCCATCATTTCAGATCTGATCTTCCGGAAAGCTATTCCCTCGCTGAAAAAGCTTTGGGTGGTAGAGTGTACCCTGGTCTTGTTTACCCTAGTTTTGATACTTATTATAAAAACCATCATATTTTAAAATGAAGAAAGCTGAAATAAAAATCACCGTAGAACTGGATGATAATAACGTGCCGGAAAACCTGTTGTGGGAATCAACCGATTCAGAAACTAAAGAGCAGGTCGCGGTAAAATCTATGATGCTTGCCCTGTGGGACCACAATTACAAAAACTCTTTGAGGATTGATCTCTGGACTAAGGATATGCCGGTAGATGAAATGAAAAGATTTTTTTATGAAACGCTGCAAACTATGGGAGATAGCTTTCTGAAAGCGACCGGCGAGAAATTAATTGTAGAAGACCTGAGAGATTACTGCGCACATTTCGCAGATAAAATGGGTATTACGCAACAATAAGAAATGAGGATCCAGGGAATTTTAGGCGCAGTAATTATGGCTGCTGGTGGGTTATGTCCACTAATCAGGGTACCCATTATGGGCAACTGGAACTATTTTGATATTGATCAGACGCTGGCTACAGTATTCTATTGCCTGGTTACCATTGCGCTGATTGGGGCTTTGCTCCAGAAAGCAGGACTGATCCGTTTTGCCGGATGGGCTGGGATCGGACTGGTGCTCATTACACTGGTGGGAGTCTATTTTAAGTCTCACGATTATTTCAGCTTTGTACATTTCAAGAAGATCATCAATTTTGCGGCCGGTATGGTCAAATACAAATGGGGCTGGCTTGTTATTTTTGCAGGTACCTTATGCCTGATCAGTGTCAGGAAACCGAAAGTATTTAATACAGAACAGGCGCCAGTGATCTAGCGCCTGTTTCTAATTTAAGCCACCCAGGGCTTTTCTCTTTTTCTTTCTTTTATACTGTGTATGTTTTAGTGAACCTTCTCCACTGATGATGCTGATATTGCCATCGGCCTCCAGAATAGCCAGTTTAACATCTCTGTAACGGTCTACACCATGTTCCCGGCAGGCTTCCTGTAATTCTTCATTGGTGATGTCAAGTGAACTCAATTTGTCAAAGTCTAATTTTCCATCGTGGATCAGGATCTCTGGTTTTTGCAGTACCAGGTCACGAAGACGTTTGTTTTTAAACATGAATTTCTTTAAGATATAGTTGAGCAGGAAGAGTACAGCAGCAGCACAAAGACCACCCAGCAAACTCGAATCTGACCCAACCATTGCATTTTGAACCGCATTACTAATCAAAAGGATCAGTACTACATCTGTAGTGTTTAATTGCGAAAGCTCTTTTTTTCCAGTTAGACGGATGGCCACCAGCATAAAGGCATATACAGCCAGGCTCCGCAGTGCAATATTTAAATAAGGGTTCATCGCTTCATGTTTTTGTGCCCCGCCATATTTTATCATGGCAATACAATATTATTGATATTTAAATTACAAACCGCGCTAATCAATTAAAAATAAGTGATTAAAAATTATCTTTGCCCCAAGATGCATTTATTAAACCAGGTAAAATACCTTATTAAAAAAGAAATTCTGTTGGAGTGGCGATCAAAATACGCCATAAATGGTGTTTTATTGTATGTGGTCTCTTCGGTATTTGTATGTTTTCTGTCTTTTATCACCATTGACAACAAAATCACCTGGAATGCCTTGTTTTGGATCATTATCCTTTTTTCTTCTATTAATGGTGTTTCCAAAGGATTTTTACAGGAAACCAAAGGCCAGCAGCTGTACAGCTATATCGTGGCCAGCCCTATAGCTATTATCCTGGCCAAAACGATTTATAATATCCTGCTGATGTTGGCATTGACCACGATCGCACTGGCCGTGTATACCACCGTTTTTAGTTATGTGCCCGTCGACTTTTTGATGTTCTATGTGGCTGTTGTATTGGGAAGTTTAAGTTTTTCTACCATTTTTACCATGGTTTCGGCTATCGCGAGTAAGGCAGGTAATGGTGGAATGCTGATGGCTATCCTGAGTTTTCCTGTGATCATTCCTGTGCTTATTGTATTGATCAGGCTGGCAAAGAATGCCATTGACGGGCTGGACAGGAGCGTGAGCCTGGATGAGATCGGTATCTTGCTGATGATTAATGTAATGGCCATTTGTGCATCTTTATTGTTATTTCCTTACCTTTGGCGCGATTAAATATGAACGGATTTATGTACAAAAGCTGGTGGAAGATCTTAGGATCTGTAATTGTTATATATACAACAGTGGCCGGTTTGCTGTTGGGGGTGCCCCATCTGCCGATTTTAAATGAGACCATCAGGAACCTCTATTTTCATGTGCCCATGTGGTTTGCCATGCTGACACTTTTTTCGATATCCGTTTTTTACAGCATTAAACATTTGCTGACCGGCGACCAGGCAGATGACCTGCGGGCAGTAGAAAGTGTTAATGTTGGTGTGGTTTTCAGTTTACTTGGCCTGGTAACCGGCTCTCTCTGGGCCAAATATACCTGGGGGCAGTACTGGAGTTTTGACGTTAAACAGAATTTTACCGCTGTGGCCATCCTCTTGTATTTTGCCTATCTGATTTTAAGGAATGCGATTGATGAGCAGCAAAAAAGAGCTAAGATATCCGCTATTTATAATATTTTCGCGTTTCCAATGATGATTGTACTGATCCTGGTTTTGCCAAGGCTATCTGATTCTCTGCACCCTGGTAATGGCGGAAATCCGGGATTTAACAAGTATGATCTGGATGAAAGAATGCGCATGGTGTTGTATCCTGCCTTTATCGGCTGGTCTGTCATCGGTTACTGGATTTATACGATCCGTTTTAGAATCCGTTCCATAGAAAACCAACAAAATTCATAACATGAAGAAGTTTATAATGGCTTTAGCCCTTTTGTTCAGTTCTGTGCAGTTGTTTGCTCAGGCAGATAGTGTAGAGATGGCTGATGTTCTGCGCAGCAATGGAAAAATATACGTTGTCGTGCTCTGTATCGTGATTATCCTGGCAGGATTGTTGTTTTATCTGTTTTCGCTGGATCGCAGATTAAAAAAAATTGAAAAAAAATCTTCTGATAAAAACTAATTTTAAACTGTTTAATGCCAGTTTTTGCTGCATTTTAGCTGTGGTGTTGTGCATACACTAAGTCGTTTTTTATTTGCATTAATCACTTTTTTTAAT
Source organism: Pedobacter sp. ASV19 (assembly GCF_016429005.1). Classification (GTDB taxonomy): domain Bacteria; phylum Bacteroidota; class Bacteroidia; order Sphingobacteriales; family Sphingobacteriaceae; genus Pedobacter. Next base: position 2,677 of record NZ_JAELTV010000128.1, on the reverse strand, counting down.
GCAATTTTGCACCAAAGAATAAGAACTTATTTCAAATTCATAAAAAACAAATAATGGCTAATACAGCAAACGAGACCAATTTTTTTACAGATGTTTGTAAAAATTTTGACAGTGCCGCACAATTCACCTCCCATCCGGAAGGTTTACTTACCCAAATCAAAGCTTGTAACAGTGTGTATCGTTTCCAGTTTCCAATTCGCAGGGGGAACGGATTTGAAGTTATTGACGCCTGGCGTGTAGAGCACTCTCACCATATGAGTCCAACCAAAGGTGGTATCCGTTACAGTGATATGGTAAACGAAGATGAGGTAATGGCACTGGCGGCTTTAATGACCTACAAATGCGCAATCGTTAACGTACCTTTTGGAGGCGCAAAAGGAGGAATAAAAATCAACCCAAAAAACTATACAACAGGGGAACTGGAGAACATTACCCGTCGTTATACTACAGAATTAATTAAAAAGAACTTTATCGGCCCTGGTATTGATGTTCCTGCTCCTGATTATGGATCTGGTGAGCGCGAAATGAGCTGGATCGCAGATACTTATATGACCATGAATCCAGGACAGCTGGATGCTTTAGGTTGCGTTACCGGTAAACCAATTGCCTTACACGGAATCAGAGGCCGTAAAGAGGCCACCGGCCGCGGTGTGGCGTATGCCGTAAGAGAATGTGTAAGTGTAGCTGAAGACATGAAGAAAATCGGTCTGAAAGCAGGTCTGGGAGATAAAAAGGTCATTATCCAGGGTTTAGGTAACGTAGGTTATCATTCCGGTAAATTCCTTGCCGAATTCGGTGCAACCATCGTTGGTCTTTGCGAGTTTGAAGGTGCCATCTACAACGAAAATGGAATGAACATTGACGAAGTATTTGCACACCGTAAATTAACCGGATCTATCCTTGGTTTCCCTGGTGCCAAAGAATTTAAAAATTCAATGGAAGGTTTAGAGCAACCTTGTGATATCTTGGTCCCTGCTGCTTTAGAAAACCAGCTCACGGAAGAAAATATCAGAAATATCAAAGCTAAAATCATCGCCGAAGGCGCAAACGGACCAACTACTCCGGAAGCAGAAGCCATCTTCACTGAAATGGGCGGTATCATCATCCCGGATATGTATTGCAATGCGGGTGGGGTAACTGTATCTTACTTTGAATGGTTGAAAAATCTTTCTCACGTTGCTTTTGGACGTATGGAAAACCGTTATGCAGAAAATTCTAATGCCAACCTGATCAATACACTGGAAACATTAACCGGTAAAAGCATTCCTGCAGAACATCGTTCTATGCTGGTTAAAGGTGCTTCCGAGTTGGAACTGGTGAATTCAGGTTTGGAAGATACCATGATCCATTCTTACCATGAGATCAGAGAGACATTAATGATCAAACCAGGTGTTCAAACCTTAAGAACTGCTGCTTTTGTTGGTTCAATCGACAAAATTGCTGTTTCTTATATGAATTTAGGTATCTGGCCATAATCAGGTCTTGAGCCGATAAAAAAAGCCGCAGCGGAATCCCGCTGCGGCTTTTTTTATTACACAAGTATGAAGATCTTCCCCTGTCAGCTTTCGTATATTTAAGAAACATGAGATCAGATTTCCTTTCTCTGATTGCTGCTTTGCTTTTTCTGGGAGGCTGCAACTCAGATACGCAACATTTGCAAAGCCGCAACGGATTTGCTGTCCTGCCGGCACTTCAGAAAAATGAAAAGGTAGCCGATTTTGCCGGAGGTTGTTTCTGGGCAATGCAGGAGTGTATGCTGGAACTCAAAGGCGTACATAAAGTGATTAGCGGATATGCAGGCGGGCAGACCATAAACCCGGATTATACTGCTGTTTCCGCAAAAAATACCGGCCACGCAGAAAGTGTGCAGGTCTATTACGATCCTTCTGTAATTAGTTATGAGCAATTGGTTTGCGCTTTTTTTTACGCCCATGATCCAACCCAGATCGACGGACAGGGACCCGATCTTGGCTCCGATTATCGGTCCATTGTCTTTTACCGTTCCCCACAAGAATACAAGACCGTCAGGGCTGTGATGGATAAGATAGAACGGAGCCATTATTATACAGGTCCATTGGTTACCGAATTAAAACCATTTGAAGGATTTTATCCTGCAGAAACGGAGCACCAGGATTATTACAGGGCACATTCGTGGGAACCTTATATCCGGCGGATTTCCAAACCTAAAGTCTTAAAAATGAGAAGTCATGTGCCTGCTCTGGTCCGGCCGGAATACCTTCAATAAAGCAGCGCTGTTTTTTATTGTTTACTTTTTGTCAGAGAACTATCAATAAAATGTCATCAATTGGATTAGAGGGCTTTCCAAGGTAATTAGGCGGGTATATTTTTTATATTTGTGGTTAATCTTTTAACAGGTAAGTATCCATGAGAAAAAGTGCAATTATAGGCTTAATCACAATCGCAATTTGTGTGGGGTTTTTGGTGAGCTTAAATGCTGACACCAGTAATTATTCGACCTTTACAGAAGCCGCTAAAGATGCCAGGGAATTCCATGTAATGGGCTACTGGGAAAAAAACAAAGGCATGTACTATGACTGTCTCTTATACACATCTGACGCTGCCGACGAACGTTAGCCGGTGTAGGTCGGGGTGGGGGGGGGGGGGGTGGGGGGGGGGGGGGGGGGGGGGGGGGGGGGGGGGGGGGGGGGGGGGGGGG
>NZ_JAELTV010001238.1 GCF_016429005.1 Pedobacter sp. ASV19 | reverse complement strand
GGCATATTGGCCAACTTTGCCCCTTTCATAAAATCCCAAAATTGTACAGGAACACCATTGTGTTTGCAAATCATGCATGATAAGGATGCGAAAAGAATGGTGAATTTTACAGATATACCAGACCAGCAGATTGAATCTATTAAAGCACCAGCACTAATTATTATAGGAGACAAAGATATTATAACACCAGAGCATGCTACTGAAATGCATAGACAGATAACCAACTCAGAATTGGCAATAATTCCAGGTATCCATGGCGAGTATATCGGGGAAATAACCACACTTAAATCGGCTTCTAAAGAGGAAGACTTTGTTATTCCAATGATTGAAAGATTTCTTGATAAATAGGAAAAAGGAAAGCGGGAATGATCTCCGACCATTCCCGCTTAATCTAAATTAACGCTCTCGTATATAAAGACCTGTCTCTTATACACA
>NZ_JAELTV010001237.1 GCF_016429005.1 Pedobacter sp. ASV19 | reverse complement strand
TTTCCATGCGTATCAATTCCTTTAAGTGCTGCGAACGGGCGACCATCATAACGAAATTCACTATCATAATCGTCTTCTATAATGACCATTTTTTGCTTTCTGGCATAGTTTAATAATTTTAGCCTTTCGTCAAGTGGCATAGTAATGCCCATCGGAAATTGATGGGATGGAGTTATATATGCCAGTTTTGCGTTGGGATAGTGGGTTATGGCATAGTCCAGATCAATACCTTTGGTCTGTATAGGAATAGGACAGATTTCAGCGCCAAACTTAGCTAAGGCAGTTTTTGCGCCATTATAGCCAGGGTCCTCCATCCAGCATTGACTGTTTTTTTTCACAAGCAGCTCCGCAATTAGATGTATCGCTTGCCTGGACCCATTCACCACTACAATTTGCTCTGGTCCACAATTGATAGACCTGTTGATTCCTGTCTCT
>NZ_JAELTV010001236.1 GCF_016429005.1 Pedobacter sp. ASV19 | reverse complement strand
GCATTCAATAGTAGCCTTTTCCCGGATAAAGATTCTGATGCAATTTGCCATAATTCAGTATGCTTTGTAAAAAAAACAGATGCAGCTTTTAATCTAAATCTTGAGTATTCCATTAATACTCCAGGCATATTACTTATTGAAGATTTCGATAATTATCATACCAAATCCTCAGTAGTTGAAAATCTCCTTAAAGAGGGCCATGTTGTTTTAAAACATTCAAATGACTATGACAAGACAACTGTTGAACAACCGAAGTTGCCCAGGGTTGGAGAATCTGAAAATTATGTAATGGAGATGGAATCATATACTGATAAAATCAAGAAGTATGATAGACTGATGAAGGAAATAGCAGATAATATTTCTGACATTAAAAAAGCATTCGTTGTCCATGGGACTGATAAAGGGAAGTTTGTTTTTATAAAGCTTAAATTCTCTA
>NZ_JAELTV010001235.1 GCF_016429005.1 Pedobacter sp. ASV19 | reverse complement strand
CCTCAGTACACATCCGGTCCTTAGGACAGTCAGAATCTGTAGATTTAGTACAGGATAAAACAAGTGTTGCAGCGATGGCAATGAAAAGTTTACTGTTAAATTTCAGCATGATGGTCTGGTTTTTTAGATAAAACGTAAAACCGGGACTAAACGCTACAGTGTGCTTTCTTCGTTTAAATTAGGGTTTAGTTATGTAGGTTAATTTACAAGAAAATAAAATAATAGTAATGCTAAACTTATGTTTGGCATTACTATTATTTGTATATGGATACCCTAATCAATAAGAGATTACAAAGGAAGGAAGCTTAATCCAATAGAGTCGAAAGTAATTGATTATCACCGGGTAATGTTTCCTTCAGATCATGCCGCGATAGTGACTTTCTTTCAGTTAAGATAGACAGAAGGTCTATTCAAATTCTAATTGCTAATTTTATCC
>NZ_JAELTV010001234.1 GCF_016429005.1 Pedobacter sp. ASV19 | reverse complement strand
GCTTTTTTAGGGTGTTGTGGGATTCACAATATCTCTGAGGAATCTATAGAGTTAGGCCTTTGGTTGAAAAAAGGCGTGCATGGTCAGGGATTTGGAACTGAAATTGTCGAGGGCTTAATCAATTTCATAGAAGAAAATTTGAAGTTCAACTATTTGATTTATCCCGTTGATAAAGAAAATGTACCAAGTAGGAGAATTCCTGAAAAGCTAGGTTTTTCCATATTTGGAGAATATAAAGAAGCGAAAGATGAAAAGACATTTCTCCATATTATTGAATACCGGAAATATTATAAAAAGGATTGTTGATAAATTCACCTTTTTCTACAACGATCTGGTTTCTCCAGCTCGTAATTGTTTCCAGGACTGGCGGAATAGGTTCTGGTAGTTTTGATAATAGTTTCAAGGGAGGTAAAAAAGAAGCGGAACACCATTAGTG
>NZ_JAELTV010001233.1 GCF_016429005.1 Pedobacter sp. ASV19 | reverse complement strand
GTACCAATACATTCACATCAAAATTTTTCCATACCAGACTACCTGTTAGTCCGGTTTCAAAGGTTGGAATAGGACTTCCGGTATATTGCTGGTCATTATTATCTATTTTACCATCATTATTGAAGTCAATAAATTTTAGGTCTCCTGGTTGTGCATTAGGCTGTATTTTCTGACCATTTGCGCCTGTATAACTGTCAATTTCTGCCTGTGTTTTAAAAACACCCGCTGTTTTGATCAAGAAGAAACTTCCCAGCGGATACCCAACCATCGCTCTTTCGATATCACCAAATTGCTGGTTACCACTTCCTATCGTAATCGCGGTCATTCTGTTCCGGATCGAAGTCATATTCCATCCTATTTTATAATTAAGCTCGCCAGCAGTACCTGAATAGTCTAAAGCCAGCTCTATGCCTTTATTATTTACTGTACCTGCATT
>NZ_JAELTV010001232.1 GCF_016429005.1 Pedobacter sp. ASV19 | reverse complement strand
TCGTGGGCTCGGAGATGTGTATAAGAGACAGAGCCGATATACCACAAACCAAATATATTTATATCTGTATATATCAATGTATATTCTTTAAGAGGAGTAAACAATACGGCAAAAGCGATTACCGACATAATGGCCGTACTGAGCATTGAATAGAATACCTCCCTTATAAAATCCTTTTTCGAGGCCAGCCTGCTCTGAATCTTTGACTTACTGAACTTTGAATGCAGCAATTTATAAAATAGGAAAAATGGTATGCCCGCGAGGACAAAATAACGAACTGCCGAGATGGCAAATAATTTAGCTGATATTTCGATAAACTGTTCCATAGTGTTTCTTTTAAACACTCAAAATTAGTCCATCAAGAGGCCAGGCTGAATTAACAAAAGTTAATTAATGTCGGGTCTTTTTAACTTATTTTCATTTTTTGCGACACTACA
>NZ_JAELTV010001231.1 GCF_016429005.1 Pedobacter sp. ASV19 | reverse complement strand
GTTTAAGACAACCACCAGCGGAGCCAGAATGGGAAAGAGTTTATCCTGAATTGAGTGACAGTTACACGGGAGAGTTGCCAAAAACTTCATCCAGACCGGTTGCTGCAGTTTCATCAGGAAATACAGCGGCATTGGATAAAATGCTGTCTGATGCTAAAATTGGTCCTGAATTGATTGAAAGCCTGGGTACTGGCCTTCGTACATTTGGTGATAAAGTTGCTGCGATTTCAAATGTTGCTGATGCTTCGGCTGCCACAACGGAATTTACAGGTAAATTAAAATCGGCTTCTGCAGGTTTTGAACAACTGAACAATGCTTTTGGAAAAGCAACGGAACAATTGGCTGAAATGGGTAAGAGTAGTGGCGAGTCTAAAGCTTACCATGAACAGGTAACGGCCTGTCTCTTATACACATCTGACGCTGCCGACGAACGTTAG